>JABXKD010000020.1 GCA_013375475.1 Promethearchaeota archaeon | reverse complement strand
ACCTTACTACTGGAAAACCAATTGGTACTGGACCTTTTACGTACGGCAGTTATACGCCTAATGTAGAGGTCCGATTAGACCGCTGGGAACAATATTGGCAGGCTCCTGCTAATTTCCCAACCGTTATCTATGCAATCTATAGTGAGGTAACCACAGCACACAACGCTTTTCTTAGCTACACAATTGATCAAAATGCTATGACTGCAGATCAAAATCTAGAACTCTATGATGCTGATCCTAAGCTTACAGTATACAGATTTACTGAAGAAACTGGATCTCCAAGTTTAGTTTATCAATATTTAGGATTCAACAACAATAAATATAATGCAACTTGGAGAAAAGCCTTTTCATGGGCAGTTAACTACACGTACGTAATTGACGAATTGAGGCTAGGAAACGCTTTCAGAGCAGTTGGAGCTATTTCACCTGGTTTTGGTGCTGCTTATAACGCATCTGTTACCGCCATAGCTCCTACCTATAACATCGCTGCAGCACGAACTGCTATGCAGTCAATGGGATTTGGTGTTGGATACGCAACAGATGACGAATGGACTGATCACGCAAATAACTTAAACGGTAAAACTCCATTCCTTTCAGTGCCAAACACCTATAATATCGGAAATCAGTTTAGAGAAGACATGTTTGTTGCCTTGAACAATTGGTTTAAGTTAATCGGTGTTGAGGTAGTGGATGATGGGTGCGAATTTACTCAGTTTCTTACCTATCTAAACGATGATATGGATCATCTAGGTGTTTACGCAATTGGATGGGCTCCTGATTATCTCGATCCTTACAATATGCTTGATCCATTATTTAACCCTGTATCAGGTTCAAACTCAGCTCAAGTCAATGATACGTGGTTAAATACTCAAATGGAGGCAGCTTTAGCCGAAACGGACGATAACCTAAGAAACGACATCTATAAGAGTATTCAATGGTATATGGCAGCTAGAGGATTTTTCCACGCACCTCTCTATCATTCTAAGGTATTAACCGTGCATGGATCAAACATTTATGGTTACCCTTACAATTCTATGGGCGCTTTGAGAATCTATCCAATCTACCGTGGTCTTTATCCTCCATTTTAAATAAATGGGGATAAAGCAATAATAATTAATAAATTCTATCTTTTTTTTTTAATATTATAATATCTTAAACATCCCTTGGTGATGCTCTTCTTCAAATCAAAGAGTAAATATCTAAATAAACTAAGAACCTTTAAAAAAGATTTAGCTCCCATTGGATTTTATTTCGATATTTTTTCTACTGATATATTTCAAATACCCATCCTTCCAATTCCTATGAGAATTGATAAATTATCTAATGGCGAACCTACATTATTTATCACTCCCAATCGGGAAAAATTAGAGAAGGTGTTTAAAAGACTTAATTTAGAGGTCAACTTCCATCTCTTTTACACAATGGGAATCACAAACTTTCTGAATTATGCCAACTTAAAACAAAAAGAATTAACCTTAAGGGGTTTAGATAATGATAAAATAAGAAAATGGTGGAAAGCATCAAACAACATGTCTGCAATCAACCCGGATTTGGCTAAATCATTCACTTTTATCACTTCCCAGTTTCTTAAAACCTACTCGTATATTGACAAGAATAACCTCGATCCAACACAGAATAAAGACGAATATAAGAATAGATTAATCAAATACTGTGATTCCGTTATTAAATATTTCAGAAATAAGATTGAAAAGAACATCTTTTTCATTAAAAATGAAGACAAAATTGAAATGGAAAAGTTATATTTAGAACGTAAGCAAAAATATTACCCTTTAGTAATAAAACTTCCCGTAAATAACTTGGTTACTAATAAGACCTCTGAATTGGGATTTGTACCGTATCTAATTTACGACGATTTGTTAGATAGTTTTCATTATAATAAAAATCTTTTAAAAAATACAACAGATGATGCGATAAATTTAAAAGTTTACGAAGATAATGAAATAATTAATAAAACATCAAATATTGATGACATTAGAACAAAAGCATATAAGATTGAGCTTAAAGATCTCAATCTAAATGAAATTTTGCATAGATTGAAAATTTACTGAGTAGGATATAATGAAGTTCAAAAAAATTGAATTTGCTCGACAAACTAACTTTATATTAGCGCTATTGCTTATCCATTTCGCATTTTTTGGTTATTTATCAAATGTTTATGAAAAAGACATCGGAGAGGGCGTTTTATTTTTATATCAAGTAATGTTTGACCCCCGGTCGTATTTTGCATCGATTATTCTCGCCCTGATTGTGTTTTTAATGGTGTTTAGGGAAAGATTCTTTGAATATGGAATTAGAAATAGTATATGGCTAATTCCCTTTATTATAGTTCAATCGTGGATTTGGTATTGGTTTGTAGTTGAGAATTTTGATATTTCTGTAATATGGGGCTATTTTACAAGAATAGAAAGCTATATTACGATATTTATTTTATTAGGGATAAATGTCTTATCGGCTATCTTAGGTGCAATTGCAAGGGAAAGATATAACATATTTATATCACGCGGTAAAAAGATTGATATTTAAATTAAAAATAAAAAAGAGGTTATGAATAATGAGTCTATTAAAATATATTTTTCGAAGGTTATTAGCGGCAATTCCCGTTTTGTTTGGAGTAATGACCCTTACTTTTATATTATCGAGATTTATGCCAGGAGATCCAGTGTTGGCATATCTTCCCGAGGGGAAAATTAACTGGGTTTTATATGAGCAGTTAAAACAACAATTAGGACTAAATGATCCCCTTATTATTCAATATTTCCGATACTTGGGAGATATATTAGTAGGCAACTGGGGTTACTCGGTATCAATCGCAAGAGATATGCCTGTGTGGGAGTTAATTATGTTGAAATTACCCCGAACTGTAGACATTGCTCTTTTTTCAATCATTATTGCAGCAGCGGTTGGAATTAAGACAGGTGTTATTTCGGCGACTCATAGAAATAAAGCAAAGGATACAATTGCTAGAGGAATTACGCTAGTTGGCGTGGCCTTGCCTGTGTTTTTTCTTGGAATGCTGCTCCAGTATACTTTGGGTTATTTGATTAGAATAGATGATGTGGCACTTTTTCCCACCACCGGGTTTAAAACCGTAACCTATGAAGATCCTGAATTAGTAACTGGATTTAGAATCATTGATGCTTTGATCTCTGGAGAGTTTTATATGGTTACTGATTATTTGTATCATTTAGCTTTACCAGTGTTTTGTTTAGCGTTTATATCCTTGGCATCAATAGTAAGGCAAACTCGCTCGAGTATGCTTGAAGTTCTTGAGCAAGATTACATAAGAACAGCTCGAGCGAAAGGCTGTAAAGAAAGAGACGTTATTAATACCCATGCTAAAAAAAATGCGATGATTCCGACCGTCACCATTATAGGTTTAGGTTTTGGGTCATTGTTAACAGGTGCAGTCCTTACAGAAACTACATTTGGATTAGCGGGAATAGGAGAGTTATTGATATTAGCTATTCGAAATAGGGACTATTGGGTCTTAAACGGGTTAGTCTTTTTCTTTGCTTTAGTTTTCATTGCTATTAATTTAATTACAGATGTAATATATGGTATGTTAGATCCACGAATTAGATATTAATTGACAAATGAGGTAAGAAATAATGCAAAAAGAAATAGTTCATGAGACCAAACTGGAAGAGGAAAGGTACACTAAGGGCGTAAAAGAGATTACTTTTAACATTTTAAAGTGGACTGCTAAAAACTTAAAATTTATTTTCGTTCCAGCATCTCGATTAGAAGATTTAACAGTAAGAGAATTCAACTACGAAAGGAACCGAAGTAAGAGAAAATTCATTAGACGGTTCAAATCCGTTCTAACTATAGTTGGCATCTTGTTAGTGTTCTTTATAGCCACAATGGCTGTGTTCCCTCATTGGATTTCACCTTATACCTTTCAAGAGGCAGTCGGTGTCTATCCAGATTGGTGGGGGGCCCCGAGTCCAACCCATCTCTTAGGAAAAACTAGATTTGGACGGGATGTCCTCTCAAGGTTAATCTTTGGAGCAAGAACCTCGTTAACGGTCGCACTTCCGGCAATAGCTTTTAGTGTAGTATTTGGTGTAATGATAGGTGTTATAGCTGCGTACTACGGAGGCTGGGTTGACGCGGTAATCATGAGAATAATAGATGTTCTTCTAGCATTTCCCTCATTAATCCTTGCACTGGTGTTTATAGCTGTTTTAGGCGAAGCCTTTGGCACTGGCCCCCAAATTGATCACATTATGCTTGCGTGGGGGATTCTTGGAATTCCTTACTATTCACGCCTGATAAGGGGTAATGTACTCCAGGCTAAAGAGTTACCTTATATACAAGCGGCCAGAGTGTCGGGAGCAGGAAATTCAAGAATTATGTTTAAGCATATTTTACCCAACGTAATCCAGCCCATAATAATTTCAATTACTTTTGATATTGGTGGAGTAATACTGAGTTTAGCTGGACTTTCATTCTTAGGTTTTAGCGATTATAGAATGATAGACTGGGGAAACGAGATTAGCGTAGGTCGGGCGTATCTCTATATAGCCCCATGGGCTTCTCTGTGGCCAGGCCTCTTCATTCTACTATCTGTTTTAGGTTTTATGTTGCTTGGTGATGGGTTACGGGATGCATTAGATCCTCGATTAAAAAATTTATAGAGGATCATTAATTTTACTTTTTAAACATTAAAGATATATATTTATTTCTCAAACTGGGGATTAAAATAAAATGACAGAAAGTGTAGTAGAATCGTCAAAAGATAACGAATCAGATGAAAAATTAATACAAATCAAAAATTTAAAAACATATTTTTATACTGAAGAAGGAATTGTGAAAGCAGTTGATGGTGTTTCTTTTGATATTTATAATAATGAAGTACTAGGTTTAGTAGGAGAGACAGGTTGTGGTAAATCCGTAACTGCGTTATCCATTTTAAATTTAGTCAGGGCGCCTGGAAAGATTATTGACGGTCAGATTTTATTCAAGGACACCAATTTGGTTAAGCTAAATAAAAAAGAAATGAAAGATTATCGAGGAAATGATATCACTATGATATTTCAAGATCCTCTCAATTCTCTCAATCCCGTTATGACAGTTGGAACTCAAGTAGGGGAAACTTTTTTATTACATCAAAAATCAATACTTAAGTCAGAGTTAGATCGTAGATTACTCGAAAGGAAGAAAAAACGCGAAGAACTAAAAGGGCTTAAACAAAAATTTAAAAGAAATGAAAAATTGGAAAAGAGCCCAGAATTAGAAAGAGACGCAGATACTTTAAGTGAAGAAGAAATTGAAGAATTACAATTGCGGATAGATGAGCTCTCTAAGGAGACTGATCGAACTCCTACTTTAAAAGATGTAAGGGAAGATTTCTCAGCAGATATTATCAAAGAAGTAGGTATTGCGGATTCAAAAAGTATCCTCCATCGTTATCCTCACGAACTAAGTGGTGGAATGAGACAGAGAGTCATGATTGCCATGGCACTCTCGTGCAATCCTGCCTTGTTGATTGCCGACGAACCAACGACAGCTTTAGATGTAACTATTCAAGCACAAATTCTGGACTTAATGAAAATATTAAAGAAGAGGTTTAAGACTTCAATTCTGCTAATTACGCACGATCTAGGTGTTATTGCAGAATTATGCCATAGAGTGGCGGTAATGTACAGCGGAAATATTGTAGAATATGCTACTGCAGAAGAGTTATTTAAAAAACCACGGCACCCATACACACAGGGATTATTATCAGCTATTCCAAGTATAAAAAAGAGAGATGGTAAACTTACAACAATAAGAGGAATGGTACCAAACTTAATTTATCCCCCATCAGGGTGTAGGTTTCATCCTCGTTGTGATTATAGACTGGAAGTATGCGATAAAGTTAAACCTAAACTATGCGAGATTGGAGAAAAATATTTTATTGCATGCCACTTATTTGATCCAGAATATAAAGATTCTCCAAAATTTGATTGGAAGGGAGAAGAAAGTGGTAACATCTTATCAAGTTTAAATAATAAATAAATATTGTAAACATGATCAAAAAATGACAGAAGCAGAAAAAGATTTAAGTTACTCTGAACCATTGGATAATCAAGACGATGTAATAATTTCGGTTAGAAATCTTCAAACATATTATCCTATTGTTGGTGGGCTGTTTAAAAGAAGGATTGGTGATGTAAAGGCAGTTGATGGGGTATCCTTTGACCTACATAAAATGGAAACTGTTGGTCTAGTAGGTGAGAGTGGATGCGGTAAGACTACCATAGGAAATACTATATTAAATTTGGTAAAACCCACATCAGGAGAAATTTATTATAAGGGTAAGTTAATAATTCAATCGAAAGCTTTAAAACAAAGAGCTAAGGCAATAAGAGTTTCAGGAGAAGATAGCAGATTAAGTATGCAAGTTTTTGATACACGTTTAAGAAAGAAAATACAAATGGTATTTCAAGATCCTGATTCATCTTTAAATCCTCGTTGGAAAATTGTAAATATAATTGGTGAGCCACTTCGCCTACTTATGGGTATAAAGAAAAAAAGCGAGATCAGGAAACAAGTATTGGAACAATTGGAAACCGTGTCGATGAAAGCAGAACATTTAGATAGATATCCTCATGAATTCTCTGGCGGACAAAAACAAAGGATTGTAATTGCGAGAGCTTTAGCATGTAATCCTGAAGTTATGATTCTGGACGAACCTACGTCCGCGTTAGATGTTTCCGTTCAGGCTCAAATTTTGAACCTATTGAAAGAACTTCAAAAAAGATTCGGTTTATCATATCTTTTTATTACACATGATTTAAGTGTAGTTCAACACATAGCTGATAGAATTCAAGTAATGTATCTAGGCAAGTTTGTTGAGGGGGGAACTATTGATGAGGTGTTCTACAATCCAACGCATCCATATACAAAAGCTCTGCTTTCAGCAAGACCAACTTTCGATCCTGGATCAAAAGCAAAAAGAGTTATTTTAGAAGGTGATGTCCCTAGCCCAGTGAACCCTCCAAGTGGATGTGCTTTTCATCCAAGATGTTATGAGAGAGGAGATCATGCAGGATGCGATGCAAACAACCCCACAAGGGTTGATCTCGGGGGTGAACATTATATGATGTGTGCACCCTTAGGTGAGAAAACAAAGTCTTACGAAGGAATGGAATATATCTCAGATTAACCAAGACCTAGTGAGCTTTTAAAAGTATTTTTCTTTTCTTTTTTATTACAATTTTAGTACTTATTTTTCTGAAGTTTGAAATTGCATAAAAAAAATAAAATATCTTTCTTTTTCGTAACTAATCATGATTAATTCAAACCAAGTTTTTGTTGTAAAAACTTCTCCTAAAACAGTTTTAGATGATTATAGTAAATTGATGCATTTAGCTCAATATGAGAAAGTGTATGACAAAAATTCCAAAAACATCTTGAAATTAAATTTAAGCTGGTCCAAATTCTTCCCTTCATGCTCTAGTCCACCATGGCAAGTAGAAGGGGTTCTTAAAGCTATGATAGAAGATGGTTATGATCCAAAAAAAATCTTCACAGCTGAAAACCGAACTGTTGTAACTAATATCGAAAAGGGTTTAAAAGGAAATAAGTGGAAACCTATCATAAATCGGTATGGCGTATGGTTTGTCCCTTTAACCAGGATTCCTTTTGTGCCCTACGAATCGTTAAGGCATAGATTTATTGCATTAAAAGATAAAGAACTACACGTACTTGATTCTAAAATATTTCCTAAAGGTTTTAACATCCCAGAATTTTATGTAGGGAAACCAATAATTCATCTACCTACTATGAAAACTCATGGTCATACAGGAGCCATTGGGGGTGCGTTAAAGGACACTAAAGAAGAAATGAAGAACGGAGGAATAACATGTGCTATGAAAAATGCATTCGGAGGCCTTTTAACTAAACGGAGGCACTTTAGCCATCAATTTATGTCTGAAGTTTTGGTTGATCTATTAATAGTTCAAAAACAAATACACCCAAACATTATGGCAATAGTAGATGGAACGGTGTGTGGGGATGGAGCTGGACCTAGAACTATGATTCCTCGAATTAAAAATTATCTCATCGCGGGATACGATCAAGTTGCTGTTGATGCTACTGTTGCTAAAATGTTAGGATTCGAACCATTGAATTTACCTGCTATTAAATTAGCACACGACGAAGGATTAGGATGTGGAGATTTCAAAGATATTGATATAATTGGAGAGGATGTATCGAACATAAATTGGAATTTTAAAGTAAAGCGAAGTCTCGTAATTTGGGGGGATCAAATGGTCAGAAAAGGGGCATTACAATTTTTAAATCCATTAATGCAAAACAAGATATTTTTTACCTTACCAATATTAAGTTCTTTAGTATTTCACGATATGTTGTGGTATCCAACAATTGGTAAAAAAAGAATAAATCGATTTTTAGAAACTAGTTGGGGCCAACTTTTCAAAGATTATCCAAGTATTTAGAATCTAATTTCTTTTGCCTCTACAAAAGCTTGATTAATCAAATCTTCAAAATCAATATCGGATTCCTTATCAATTCGAATATGGATTAAAAATTCAATAGATCCTCCTTTTCCTAAAAGAGGAGATACAATCAAACCAATAGGAAAGAAAAAATTACTTATGTTCCATTCTATTAAATCCCTCAAAATACTTCTAAGAATTTCTAAATCCTTTATAATCTTGAAGTTAATTTCTTTCTGAAAATCCGTTTCAAAAAGCGGCTTGACTAAAACAATTATATCTCCATCTTTTTTCAAATAATCCTTTACGTTAGGAAGAACTGATTTAAGGGATGCGAAAGTTATATCTACAGTAACTATATCTACTTTTGTGGGTAATACTTTCAAATCTCGTGCATCAACACCTAATAGTTCAACTACTTTTTCATCTTTGCATTTTAAAGAAGGATGTAATAATTCTTTCGCAGTATCTATTACATAAACTTTTGACGCTCCGTTTTGCAATAAGCAATCTGTAAAACCACCAACTGAAGCACCAATATCAGCACATATCTTCCCTTTAACAGTGATCGAAAAACTATTTAAAGCAGCTTCTAGTTTAAGCCCACCTCTCCCAACATAAGGGAATCTTCTAGTTAATATTATAGAAGAATTATTCTCGATCCTTTTACCGGGTTTAATTATTTTCTTCTCATTTACGGTTACATAACCCTTTTTTATTAACCATTGTGCTTTTACTCTACTTTCTACTAATCTTCTCTCAACAAGAAGAATATCCAACCGTTCTTTCATATCTTTAATTTCAAATTACACATTGTTCTTTTTTTATAATGATGAGACCTATAAAATAATTTTAATGATTTGTTAAAAATGTGACTTTTAAATTCTTTAATTAAGAAATTAATTTTGTATGTCTAATTCTAAGGTTAATCAACTGTTTTTTAGTCAAATCATAAATATTAAAAAACATTTCTTTAATATCGAATTAAAACTATCAAAATTTTTCTATGAAATTACAAGTTTTTTTCCCGTATGTGTAATCCGTATAAATGAATTTATTTTTTTTTTTGTTAAGTCAGGAGATTACTTTGCAGCCAAACCTTTTCTAAGAAAATTACGACACTTGATGAAAAGTAAAAAAATTTTAATAATTCGTGAAGAACTAACATTAATTAGAATAATTTTCAGTTTTTTTGAAGATACATACATTCATAATGTAATGCTAATTGAAGGTCCAACCCGAGATATAATAAATGTATTATTTTTATTTAAAAAAGATAGAGCTGTTGCTGTAGGAATTGACGGTAGCTACATAAAAGCTGTAAACTATATTTTTAGGAATTACATAACTTTGAATTATCCTTTTAATAAAACCGAAAGTTATCCCTTAGAATTAAGATGTAACCTTACTACTGTATAGATTAGGGTGCGTTTCCTACTTTCTCTCTCTTTTCGTTTATTTTTTCTTCAATTTTACCCGAAAATCTAAAACTCAATTTGCCTAATACTACCTTTAAAGAAGCTTTCCAACCCCACTTTTTATATATCTGCCTTAAAATCAAGCTAAATATGATGAAAGTTAAAAATGAGGCAATCCAAATATGAATTAGGTCTAGACTTTCGAAAAAAATAAAATATAAGAAATTATGCCCTAAATAGATTGTGAAAGAATAGTACGAGAAGTAAAAAAAGAGGCGGTAATTTTTCTTAGTCTTAAATACGTTATATTCCTCTAATATTATTAAAATCAATAGCACTATCAAAATAATACCTAAACTATATAATAACCAAGAAAAACTACTCCTAATAAGAAAATTGGGAAATTTAAATAATACACCAATTGTAAGTAATAGTATACTTATAACGCCTATGGGGATTAAAAGCTTATCTTTAATCTCTTTCCTCTTTGTTTCTATGTTATTATTATCTTTTATTTCATTTATTACATCTCCAACAATAGTTCCAAAAAGAAAAAACGGAAAAAATAAGACTAAAGGATCTTGACTAAAATCGTTATATAATATGTGGTATAATATTCCTTGAAGATTTTCTTGAAGCTTAAATGGATCCAAAATATAATATATAAGTTGGCCAATAAGCCAGATAGAAGAACCAATTATAATTCTAACATTCTTTGAAACCTTAAACAAAGGCCAAACTATTAGTAATGAAAAAGCAGCAGTCATTAAGACAAACCAAGTCCAAATCCACGATAAGTCGTTTATTGTCAAAGCAATAGCCAAGTTATAGATTAACGATATTATTAATAGTAAAGAAGCTCGAAGATAATACGAGATTTTTACCCTTGAATAAGTTAAATCTTTTACTATCTCAACTCTGTACATGCGTTTTCGATACGATAATGCCATACTTACACCAGAAATAAATAAAAAACCAGAAGCCCCAATTGGATCAAAAATACTAAAAGCGAGACTTTCTAACCAAATGAATCCAGGTTGAATCCACCAACCTATTAAATGACCAAGGAACATCCATCCCATACACATCCCGCGAAAAATATCTATGCTCTTAAATCTTTGCATCTTCCTATTAACGAAAATATAAACAATTAATTATAAGGATTTATCTTTTCTAACCTTTTGGCTAAAGCAGAGCTCAATCTACTCACTTGAATTTTTATAGAAAATTTCGGACCGCATTTATTATGAATTAACCGTAAAACAAGTCCAAATATAAGGCAATATAGAGCTACAAAAATCCAGAAATGAACTATATTTAATTGGTTTAAAAAGAAAAAATACGAAATATTATGGACAAGATATATTGTAAGTGAATAGTAAGAATAATAGAACAGAAATTTCAACCTCTTTTTATTAATACGTAGCTTAAAATCTTCAAATCCTAGGAATATAGCCAGTAAAATTAAATTAATAGCCAATGCGAATATTACCCATATAAATGAAGTTCTATCTAGTGATAGTTGAGGATCAAAAATTACGCTAATAATTATTAATGGTAGTCCCAAAATTAATGAAGGAAAGGTTATCTTCCTTTTTAAAAGGAGTTTTCTTTCGTTCTGATCCTCTATTTGATACGTATCAAAAATAACTTCCCCTACAATTGTACCGATCAAAAGAAAGCTAAAATAGTGAAGAAAAGGAATAACATCTATAGAGTTGTATAATATATAATATAGGATGCCATTTACATTTATTTGCCCTTGATAAGGTAGAAGATAATTAAAAATGAAATAATTTAGGATCCATATTATTACAGCCACAGCAAGTCTTACATATTTCGAAGCTTTCAATAAGGGCCAAGTTATAAATAACGAAATTGACATAGTTAGTAACATAAACCACTTCCATAAATCTAAAGGGTTAACAAATTGTAAAGCTACAAATGAATTATATCCTAAAGCTACTATTAAAATAAATGTTGCTCTGAATAAATATTCCCTCTTTAAGATGTCGTAAGTGAAATTATCGATAATAGTGATTTTAATAAGACTTTTCCTATAAGATAGAGCGATGCTAATACCCGCTAATAATAAAAATCCCGGTCCAAAAATCAGTTTTAAAATAGGAACAATTGCATTAGAAAACCAAATGTCCTCTTCACGGAGCCACCATTCACATAAATGCACCCAAACCATCGCAAGCATAATAAAACCCCGAAAAGAGTCTAAACTTTTGATTCTTTGCATTATTCCCCCTAGTTTAGAACTTACTACTTAGGATTAAAATTAATAAATTCATCATTTAATATAAAATTTTAATTTGTCTTGTATGAGTTTTTATAGAAATTTAGGAGGTTCTTATTAAGAAAAATAAGGTTAAAGAAATCGTAATTATTTCGCATTATTGACCGATTCTATTCTTTCTGCTAGGCTTACGGCAAATTTATTTATCAGAAATTTTATCGAAGCGTATTTATCCCACTTTTTATAAATTAATCGAAAAATATAGGTCCATATTATCAATATGGGTATAATAATAAACCATATATTTACTACATTAAAAAATGGTTGAAATAGGAAGTAGAGTATATGATGAGTAAGAAAAATCGTGAATGAATAATAGGAAAAGATCTCGAAAAATCTAAATCGCTTTTGAAGTTTTAAAACTCTGAAATCTTTAAAATAGACTAGAAGAGCTAAAAAAATGAGTTGTATTCCAACAATAAACATTTGAGAAGAAAAGCTTGCCTTATTTGAAAAATCTGGAAATTTATACAAAAGACCAAACGATATCAGAAGACTTCCATAAATCCCACTCGGTATGAGGACTTTGCTCTTAATAAAAGCATGTTTCTTTTCAAAATCCTCTATGTTACCCAACTCAAAAAATAAATCACCTAATACGGTTCCTAAGAGAAGATAAGGAAAGTAACCTAAAATAACGTTTTGATCTGGGCTGTTGTAAAGAAAGTAGAACAGGTATCCAAGAATATTTTGCTCATAACGAAAGGGAGTTAACCAATATAAAATAATTTGGTTGCTAATCCAGAATGCAAAACACAAAAATATCCTAAAAATTCTAGAGGTTTTTAAAAACACCCAGGCCATAAATAATGAGATAGAGATTGTCTGTATAACAAACCATAACCAAACTCCTGGGAGACCCATAAAAAGCGTGCCAATGAAATTCCACAAAGTTGAGATAAGAAATATAATTAAAGTTCTCAACATATATATATTCCTAGCTTTATTCATTTTAAATTCTTGAAAGTTTTGAGCTTTCAGCAAATCTTTCTTATAGGATATTGAAGCGCTCATACCTGAAACTAGTAAAAAACCTGCACCACCTATAGGAGCCCCATAATTCCATATTAATTCGTATAACCAGAAATCTGCTTGGGAAATCCACCAATTAACCATATGTCCAAAAGTCATGTAGAATATACAGACACCTCGAAGAATATCAATACTTCTAAACCTTTTCATAATTGTAAATATCCCCTAAAAAAAATGAGAATCGAAATATCAATTCCCATTACCATATTTTTTTTTTGACATTTTTATGATCAAAAATAACACTTTATGATCACTTTTAATTCTAGAAATATCGAAAAAAGTTAAATCTTTGCTAATTATGATGGATTATTATCTAATATTTGCATTGCGCTACTGAGAGTTAACTCACCACGCAACAATTTTTCTAACATTTCCTTTAATTCTAGTAAAGAAATCTCATGATTTTCAGTTCTAAATGTATTAAAATTACTTGTTTTTAATGTCTTGTTTTTAATCTGCTCAAACACATCTTCGTAATTATCTATATTAACTGCAATACCATTTCTTAATGCTAAAATTAAAGCTGAAACCTCATCTTTTGAAATTTTTCGACCTCCCTTCTCCCCAGAGAGTCTAATTTTAGACGACCTGAATTCGTCGATCAGATATACTTTTATATTTTTTTTACCTTGGAAAATTCTATAAATATCTGTTACCAAATCAAATGCTATTGTAAGAACGCCTCGTCCCAATTTAAAATTTAGATACATATCATTTGGATTTTCTTCTTGGAAGGTTTCTACATATTTTTTTATCGTATTAAGTAAATCTATTTTCTCAAAGCAGCAATACGAATCTAAATAATAATCATCTAAAAAAATCATCAAACCTAATTTATTGCCTGGATCTATAGAAAAAGTCAGAGCAGAATAAATTTTACTATACTTAATTCTATAGGCAGCAATTATCTTAATAAGATACTTCTCAAAATCATACTTTTTTGAATATACAAGGTAGTTATTATGATTTCTTACTGATAATTTAGCTATATCTTCAGTAGTTGTAAGAATTAGGGAAGATATTGAAGGAATTTTTGCGTCTAAATTTAAAATCTTAAATTTAATATTGTGGTTATCTAATTCATTTTTAAGCATATAAAAGAAATTTAGATCCTCTGTTAAGATATATAAAGGTTGATTTCTCAAATTATTATTATAAATTAAATATACAATTAAAAATTTTTAATTATGCAATTTCCCCTAACTAAAATTAACGAGTTCTTTAAGTCTACTGATACTAAAGAGGGAATAACTTCTTTATGGGGGGATTTTGGTGTCGGAAAAACTACATTATCACTTCAAATAGCTAAGAAATATGCGTTAAATAGAAAGAAAGTGCTTTACATATACACTAAACCAAATCTTCCATTAAAAATAATTGACACTGTATTTGAGAATAATTTAGAGGATGTTTTAGAAGATAATTTATTTATTCATTCTACGAACTTTGATGATTTATTCAGTTTTATATTTAATCTGGAATTTGGTGTTTTAAATGATTTAAAAACTAAAAATGGGACATATAATTTAATAATTATAGATTCTATGACAGATTTATATCGATTAGAATTAAATCTTGAGAAAAAAGGAAAAAATTTTATCCTGAATTATAAACTGAATCAGATGTTAGCTAATTTGGTTAGTTTAAAACAAAAATATGAGATTGATATCTTGATTGTAAATGAAATTAGTAGAAAAACTCAAGAGGGGCAAACTTACGAGGTGGAAAGCGGCGGTAATGTAATGCAATATTGGGTTGCAAATTCTATCAAAATCGTACGAACAGATATAGTGAACAACCGAAAGTTTATTTTACATAGAGGAAATGATAATATTTCTTTTCTGCTAAATACAATGTTAACTAAACGCGGTTTTGAATAAAAAAATATAAATGATTATCAATTATAGCTCATTATTTTAATTCAAGAAATAAAATTTACAAGCAACAAATGAGTTGTCTTAATGAGTGAGAGAAAAGAATTTATAAAATTATCAAAATGGTTGGATAATGACATTCCACATTCTTATTCAGATAGAGAAGAATTAATTGAGATTATTGAGACTATTGCTGAAGCTACGATTCCCATAAGAGGTTTGTTAGAAAGAGGAATAACTTCGCGTGAAATCGAACAAAGAATGGATATTGAAAAAGTAGAACAGAAGACGATCAATCTTTATGGTGAATCCCAAATTCACGAGGATATATTAACTCATAGCATTATCCTAAAAGCACTTCAAGAAAGCGATGTCAATTTTCTATTTATTGCTTCTGAAGAAGCTGAACCCGTTCTAGGTAGTGGAAAGTTCGGAATTACAATAGATCCTGTAGACGGTTCATCTAATGTTATTGTTAATAGAACCGTAGGGACGATAGTGGGAATTTACAATGAAATTGGGATTATAATTTGTAGTTTCTATGTTCTATATGGTATTTATACTAACCTAGTTTTAGCTCTTAATGGTAAAGTTGCAGAATTCATTCTGGATACTTCCCCATATAGCATGACCTTCTATCATTATATTTATCAAGAATTAAAGGAATTACCCAATAATGCGAAAGGAGGTATAAGGTGCCTTGGAGGAGATTCAACAAAGTGGTCCAATAAATGTAAAGCTTACGAACAAAAATTAATTAATCATAATTTCAAAGATCGCTATAGCGGAAGTTTTGTTGGTGATATACATGCTATTATCACTTATGGTGGCATATACTCATATTTTCCTTCTCCAAAAGCAAAAATACGGCTGTATTATGAATGGCTTCCTTTAGCTTATATCATTACAACTTTAAAAGGAATTTTTTTAATTATCGGTAGCCCCGAAAACACAGATGAGGTTAAAAGCATGGAACTTATTGCACCCTTAACTGTAGATAATGTTAATGAGATTCATACGAGAACTTCAGGCGGTTTGATAGGTAGCGAAAAGCCGGTAAACCTCTTTTTATCTGCAACCTAATTAACTAGTTAAAAAGTAAAAGACAATATGAATACTGAAAATCAAGAATCCGGTAAATCCAAATATATTACAAAACAAGAAGGTTCTGTGAAATTCTTCTTACACGAGATAGATAACGACTCCATACCCTCTAAATCTATGAATGTTTTTTATAACAGAAGAATGGAAATAAACAGAGATATTTCAATCTTAGCTATTGTCGCTTATAGTAAGATGATTAACCAAGAATCTTTAGTAGTAGTAGATTCAATGGCGGCTTCGGGTATTGGTTCAATAAGATTGCTAAAAAATACAAACATTGTTGAAAAAATATTTTTAAACGACATAAATCCAGTTGCCGTAGAGCTAATTAAAAAAAATATAGAATTAAATGAAATCGAATCTAAACAAATTGAAGTCTTAAATATTGACGCTAATCTATTATTCTCTGAGATTTCTCAAAGTTCTGCCCTACCAGATGTTATTTCAATCGATCCTTTTGGCACACCCAACCTTTATGTTGATTCTGCCTTTAAAGCAATTAAAAAAGATAAAGGATTGTTATGTATAACCGCGACAGATACAGCAGTATTATTTGGAGTAAAACCAAAGGCTTGTATTAGAAAATATATGGCTAAACCACTTCACACAGATTACTGCAAGGAAACTGGGGCACGGATATTATTGTCTTTTATCTCAAGAATTGCGAATATAAACAATCTAGGTATAATACCACTTCTAACATTCTATTCTAACCATTTCATAAGAATTTTTGCAATTTGTTTTAAAGGAAAGTCAAAGATCTTGAACTCTTTACCTAAAAGTTATGGATATATTGTTCACTGTAAATCTTGTGGGAATCGTTCATCTATTATTGAGGATCTCTTAAATTTTCCTCGAAAATGCTCAGCTTGCTCAAGTGAAAAACATTTATCATATTCTGGGCCTTTATGGATTGGTGAGTTACATCAAAATTTTTATCTTGAAGAGTTAAGTCTTTTAAATGAGAAATTCAATTTTAAGAATAAAAATAGAATAAGAAAGATCCTCAAATTCGCACTTGATGAAATAAATATGCCTAGTTCATATTACAACATTCATAAAATATCTCAGCAATTAAAACTTTCATCAATTCCAAAACTTGAACATATAATAAAAACAATTAAAGAGAAAGGTTACAAAGCCTCAAGAACTCACTTCAATTTTATTTCGATTAAAACAGACATGAATATTGAGGAATTAAAAAAAACCCTAAAAGAAATTGAAAAATCAAATTAATCTGAAGATTTAACCATGGCAAAAGATGCAGAAGAACATAAAAAAGATGCCGCTTATAAGCAAGCTAAACGTGAAGGCTACCGGGCGCGTTCAGCTTTTAAATTGCTAGATATTCAGCACAGATATAGTATTTTTAAAAGAGCATTTTATATATTAGATCTAGGTAGTGCTCCAGGTTCGTGGTTACAAATAGCTAAAAAATATGCAGAAATAAATCTAACTAAATATGTTGACAAATATTATCACCGAGATCATTATAAAATAATGGGTGTAGATACCAAGAAATTATCCTCCCTTGAAGATATAAAAATCGTTAAAATGGATTTTACCACTCCTGAGTTTCTTATTGAGGTAGAAAAATTTTTCGAAGGAGAAAAACTCGACCTTATTCTATCAGATGCTAGTATTAACAAATCAGGAAACAAATTTAGTGATCAATCAAGACAAACTAAACTCTGCTTTCAGATTCTTAAACTCACAAAATTCCTCAAATTCAAAGGAAATTTCGTTATTAAAATCTTTCAAGGGGCTGATTTTGATAATTTCTATACGGAAATGAAACAAAATTTTATGGTTGTTAAGAGTCTAAAACCAAAATCGTCAAATAAAAAGAGTAATGAAATATATTTGATTGGATTAAAGAAAAAATAACTGGACTTTATTTAATCAATAACGCCTTCGAAATTTATGTAATAAGGCTTGCCTTCTAAGGACGACTTTATCCAATCTGATAACCATGGACAGTGTTTTGGGTTAAACTGATCAAGATTGGTATTATTACATTTCCTCGCAAATGGACAAATTAAACACGGTTGGTGAGAGAAAATATCTAATATGAAATCATTTTTCTGTCTATCAATTTTGCGATCCTTCACTTTTATATCAAAAGATTCAACTAAAGTAATATATTTAGTCCACGAAGCTTCTACTAACTCACGCGTTACTCTAATTTTTGACTGTAACGATAATACATCTAAAATATTATCCAGCTCTATTCGCTGTTTATTTGTAATCTCTAATAAATCATCAAAATAGATATTTTTTAATTGTTTTATATGTTTGAAAACCATTTGTTCATCTTTCTTTAAACCCCGCACACCTTCTCGCTTTCTTTCTTCAATTCTTTCCAGTCTTCTTTTAGCGTCAGATTTTTCATCTTCTTCTGGTCCCTCGACCCTCTCTTTAACTTTACATTTGTGACGGCTGAGATAAGCAAAACTATTTCCACAAAAGGGACAAACTTCTTTCTTTTTTTTTGCCATTTTAATAGTGTGTAGCTAAATCTATACGTAAATTATAATAAGAGTTAATCTTAAAATTAATATAAGTAATATTCAATGTTTAATCACAAATTAATTTTACGATTTAATTTTTGCTAAATATAAATAAATTATTATAAAATCGTATTTTTTAAATTTGAAATAATTAATATTATTCAATGTAATCTTTAAAAGATGGAATTAATATAATGGTTAAATTAAGAAAATCTGCTTTGTTAGAAAAGAAGTATATCGTACATGCAATCGAAACAATGGATTCAGACAAAAATCTAATTTCGACTAATTCAAAAAATCTCAATAAAGTTATAGGGGGTGGATTTCGATCGGGAAACGCATATGTGGTTTTTGGAGCAAATAAAACTGGAAAAACTCAATTGTGTCATCAATTATCAGTACAGAGTTTTCGTAAATCTCAAAGATTGATTTACTTGGATACAGAAAACACATTTCGTCCCGAAAGGATAAGAGAGTTGGCAGATTTTAATAATCTTGATGGTGAAAAAGCATTAAAGAACATTTTAGTTTCAAAAATTATGAGTAATACTGCTTTTTTATTAAAATTGAATGAAGTTGAGAATATAATAGAAAACAATAAAATTAAGATGCTTATTGTTGATTCTATCAATAACTACTATAGATTTGAGCGTGGCGACAAGGGTGTATCATTCTTTAAAGCTAAAACAACATTTCTAAGAATTTTAGAAAAAATTAATGATCTTACCCAGAAACACAATTTAATTACCATTTTAACGGCTCAAGTTGCTCCCAATTTTGATGAAAATGCTATTATAAAGGAGATCCCTGTAGGTATGCAGTATTTGAATCACATTTTTTCTGAGTTTTTATATTTAAATTTTAAGGAAAAAGATATGAGTTATATCCATTTAGTTAACTCTCATCTTTTACCTGAAAAAAAAATACTTTATAAAATTGCTAAAAAAGGGTTGGAAGACTATAAAATTTAGTACTCACTAATGTAAAATCTTATTCTTAAACATTTCTAGTGTTAGATGCTTCAAGTTAACTATATCGATTTTTGAATTTACAATATAAACCGGATTCCTAATCTGGGGTAATAGCCAATCAATAATCTCTAATCCATATCGTAACTTCTTTAACTTAATAGGATTTGCTAAATGATTTCTTTCTATCTCAATTTTGCTGTATTTACCCACAATATCATTAAAGTCCATACCAATAAGATATACCTCATGTGTAGGATCTAGTAAAGAAGCAATAAAAAATAAAATCCTGTCACCGTCAGTAAAACCTCCAGAATTCACAAGATTTTCAACAGGGCTTACTTGGGTGGTTCCTATAATGTTAGGAAAGTATAAAATTTCTTTCTTAAAATATTTCAGCCGAGGGATGTTATCTCCATGAGCATGAACAATTACAAACTCGGATTTATCAAAATTAGCTCTCGTGATCCCATCTAAATCGGTAAAAATCGCATTTATTGGTATTCTCCTTTCAATTAATAATCGAGCAGCACCATCAGCAACTAAATTCACCGCATTAGTATAGGTTTGTTTTTCTTGAATTTTTAGTAAATAATTGACAGTTTCTTCAAGAGAAGGACCACATCCATATATAAAAATTCGTGTTTTTCTTTGAATCATTTGACTAAAAGAAAGTAAAACTTCTTCAAGACACCATTCAGCACCTTTTTCTCTCAAAATATTCGATAAAAAATCTCTTGCTTCAAGATCTTTTTGATAATCGAACTTTAAATCATTTATTATCTTAAGATACCATTCTTCAAAATCAATATAGGAATCTATTTGTTTCTTAATAGAATAATTCATATTATCGTAATTTTCTTTTAAAAAATATATTCAATAAAAAAATTTTAAATCTATGATGTAATTAATTTTATCATACAATTAAATTCAATATTATTCAAATTTATAAAATTGTTAATAAAGAGTTGTAAAAAGCATGACATATTGGTATACTAAAACCCACCAATGGTATAATGACGCAAATGGTGAAGTAGGACTTACTCCCTATGCTGCTGAGCAATTAGGAGAGATTTCTTTCGTTGACGTTGATGCTCTTGAAGGAACGGATCTTTCACAAGTTACTATGGATGGAGATGAGCCATCTTCAGATCCTATTGACGCTACAGTTGAGTCAAGTAAGGCTGTAGGAGATGTCTATTGTCCTGTCTCAGGAACAGTCAAGGAAGTAAATAGTGATTTAATGGATGAACCTGAAAAGATAAACGAAGATGCTCTTGCTGCTTGGTTATTCAAGATTGATGCTTCAAAATGGGATGCAGAGAAAGGAAATTTAATGGATGAGGCATCCTATAAATCTTTCGTTGCTTCCCTGGGATAATTCTAATTTTAAAACTTCTTAGAAAATATATTACTTTTCTTTTTTTTATTTTTATTTAAATTTAATCTCATCTAATATTGATGTATTTATGCGGTTTTATTTGCTAATATATAGGAATTAATTTGATTTTGAATAGAAATTAGTTAAACGTTAAATAATCTCTCCCCAAGTTTAATCGTTATCATTGCTTGAAGCGCACCGAACGCAGTTAAAATCAATATAATCCCTACAACTAAATATCGGATTGCAATATCCTTATTGTATACATATTTAGACGCCTGATATAATAATATAAAGCCTATAGAACACAGAAAAAGAAAAATCGATGCAACTATTCCTTCTATTATAAATGATTCATTAATTTCCGGATATAAAAAAAGTGCATTACCATCTGAATCAGTACCTAAAGCAGGAGGTTCTCTAAAAATCAAGTATACTATTCCAGTTTGTAAAAGGAATAAAACGATATAAACACCAATTACAGCGATAGATTTTCCTGGAAGTGGAATATCCATTTTCGAAGTTTTTAAACCCGGGATTAAAATTTTTGGTTTTCTAAGGGTTTTGCCAAAAATCCATGGAATTTTCCCTTTAACCTTTTCGAAAACAGTCTCTGAACCTATGACTTCTTCTTTCGTCATTTTTGATTTATCTCTTCTTTCCTCTTGCATGTTAATCTTCAAATTTTATTTACATTGATTTATAAATTTTTTTTAAATTAAAATTTTGTTAAAAAAAGAAGTTGTTATTCAAGATATCTAGTTTAATTTCTGCAGTAATGCCATTAAAAATTTCCAAATTTTCGTAACGCTTTTTATTTCAAGGCGCTCGTTAGGAGAATGCCCACCAAGTACATTTGGCCCTAATGATATCATCTCCATATCGGGATAAAAAGAACTAAAGAACGCACATTCCAATCCCGCATGAATCGCTTGGATAATCACTTCTTTATCAAAAAGATTTTTATAAACTTGTTTAGCAATTTCAGTCAACTTTGAGTTAAAATTTGGTGGCCAACTTGGATATATAGTTATAATCTCAATTTTAATATCTAATCTTGATATTGTTAATAGGGTCTTCAGCTTCTCAAATAAAGTATCTTTATCATATTGTGCTAAACTTCTTGTACTAACTTTGAATTCGATAAATTTTTCTAATGTATGTATAACTGCAAAGTTCAGTGATGTGTGAACTAAGCCCTTACTTGTAGGGTGTAAAGATATAGGTCCATTTGGCATTAAATAGAAAAGATTAAGCACCTTTTTTTGGAAATCCTTCGAAAGTGTTTTTTTATCATTAAAATCCTTCATTATTTCCATTGAAATGGTTATTTTTGAGTCTGTACCTTTGTAGAGATTTTGAATTTCAGGGATTACTTCTTTTAAAAATGCTTCAATTTCATTCTTTTGGCTCTGTTCCATAAAAAAAATCGCAAATGACTCCCTAGGAATTGCATTAGTTAAGTTTCCTCCCTCTATAGAACTAATATTAATATTAAATTTCGAATTTAATTTCCAGAGTATTTCAGTCAATATCTTTAAGGCGTTTCCTCTTTTTTTATTAATATCTGATCCTGAATGACCCCCGAGTAATCCAGAAATAGAGAGTTTGACAGCTATTAAATTAGGAGAAGTTAAAAATTCTCTCTCGTGGTTTATTTCAACTCTGAAAACTCTTCCACCGGCACATCCAATGGTAAATCTATTGTCCTCTTCTGAATCTAGGTTTAACAAATAATCACCGCTTATCAAGTTTTTGTCCATTTGACTTGCACCCGAAAGACCTCTTTCCTCATCAACGGTGAATAATAAATCTAGATCAAGATTTTCAAACTCTAAACTTCTATTATGAATTTTTTTCATAATAGCAAGCTGATATGCGATCCCAACGCCATTATCAGCCCCTAAAGTAGTACCTTCTGCGGTTAACCATTTTTCTTTATCTATCTCAATAAGCTTTATTTTTAGAGGGTCTTTTGCAAAATCGTGTTGTATTCTATCGTGCTTTTCACATACCATATCCATATGACTTTGTAATACTATTTTCGTTTTTTTTCTGCTTATGTCATTTTTAGACGGAATTCGAACCACGAGGTTTTGAATTTCGTCAATTTCAGTTTGGTAACCCATTTTTTTAGCTTCGCTCAAAACATACTCTCGAATTTTCTCTTCATGTTGTGAGCATCGAGGAATCTTAGTAATTTCATAAAAATAATGCCAAAATTCTAATGGCTCGCCAAATTCTTTTAAATCTTCCACAATTGTCGCTTCCAATGCAAATATATATATGAATTATTTTTTATTACTTATAAAAAGTAATATTTAATTCCTTAAAACATTATTAAAAGAGATAATTTAATGAGTAGTTGGAAAGATCTGTATTCTGAAGTCAAACGGCGTAAAATGGAAGCGCTTGATAAAAAGGATGTTGTAAAAGCAGTAGAAAAGCACGGTAAAATACTTGCGATTGAAGGTCGTTACGAACACCCTAGAAAGGTGATAGATCACATGTACGCCGCAAAACATATAACTATAAGTCCAAATGATATAATGAAGCATAACTTAAGCGATTATGATGTTGTTTTGATAGGATGCCCTGGAGACAAAATTCCGCATTCAGCTTTTCCAAAAATCAGCGAGTATGTGTCATTGAAAGGGGGATGGTTAATAACAACTGATTGGGCTATAAGACATATAGTTGAGAGTATCTTTCCCGGTTATATTCGATGGAACCAACAAAAAACTGCTGATGCTGTCGTTGCGTGTCAAATTGTTGAACCAAATCACCCCTTCCTAGAGGGTGTATTGAGTGAAATACAGCAAGCTAAGTGGCAAAAAATGACAGCAAAAGATACAAAGAAAGCTGAATTTAAGTGGTGGCTTGAAAATAGGTCTTTTCCAATACAAGTTCTTAATCCTGCAGTTCGTGTCCTCATCCGGTCTTCTCACATACAACAGAAATGGGGCGATGATCCTGTACTTTGTTACTTTGACCACGGAAACGTGGGAGGGCGTGTTATTCATTTGATATCTCACACGCACTTACAGAAGGGAGGTGCAAAAGGTAAATATGCTTCAGCTCTAATATTGACTAATATATTAGATGAAAAAGTGTCCATGAAAATGGGAATAGCAAAAACACCCGCAAAAGGATATGTGTCTGACTGGGAACAACCAGTAACTTATGTTCAACCACAACAAGCATCCCCTACCGTACCTAGTGATCAATACTTAAATCCTTCCACTCAAAATATGGGTTTAACCGGAACGGCCCAAATAGTTGAAATAGATGTAAATAGCACCGATTTTTCTTATGCTGATAAATGCAGTTACTGTGGATACGATTATGGCGAATACACAGGAAAAATTTACAAATGCCAATCATGTGGCACTACCTACCATGAAAATTGTCTTAATATGCAAATTAACGAAGGAACCTGCAAAAACTGTGGAAAGATTTTATTGTGGTAGTTGAAATGAAAAAGCTCTAGAAACCCTTTATTCTTTTATTTATCATAATACTACAATTTATCTCTGCATATGTGGGTTGTGAGTATAAATCTTCGTGAAAGGCGGGTTTCACGATCTAATTCTTCAAAAAAGTTTCAATCATTTAAAAAACAATAAAAAAATAATTAAAAAAAAAAATTCGCTAATATAGCTAAGAGGACTTTTTGATTCTTATTCCTCAATAATCTCGATTACTTCCTCGGGACACTGGGTTTCGCATGCTCTGCAACCGACGCAATCATCTCTATTGTCTTCGATTATATTTACCTTTCCGCCTTCTGGTTCCCCAAAACATTCACTTGGGCAGACTTCATAGCACGTCCCACAGCCAGTACAACCTTCCAGATCAATTTTGATACTAAAGCTCATTTTTGGCTCCTTCTCTATTTTTTTTCGTAATTAAGTAATTATCGATTTGATAAAATAACTAACTTTGTTTATCAGAATTGTGTAAAAGATTTAAATCTCTTTCTTATTTTAGGAAATTATCTAATATGATTTAACAAAAATTTTGGATATTTACAGCTAATTTACGAATAAAATAAAAAAAAAAAAAATTATTTATTTCTTTGCTGTAAAAAGAACAGGATTGTATTAAGAACGCCACCTATTACAAGTCCATAAAAACCTAATTCGGGCCACCATTCATAATAGGCATAAGTTATACCAAAAGAAGCAAGCCCAACAATAGCAAAGACAATAGTAGTAATTGCTATATACATACCGTATTTGGTAATATCCATAGGAATGAATTTATTAGGTAACAATTCGTTCAAAGCAATGACTATCTGAATCACGAATAATATTATGATTATGATTTGAAGTGCATAATCAAGACCTGTACTATATTCACAATCCAAACAAGACCATCTATAGCTAGAACCCCCTAGGTAGAAACCAGCGAAAGGACCAATTATTTCCGTAACGATTGCAATAACACTCAAGACCAAAATCATAATCGAAAAAGGATCTATATTTCTTTCTTCCGACATTTCTTATCACTTAGTATATTTTTATTTTAAAGTTATTCTAAATTGATTTTTAATTTATTTAAAATTATATTTTATTAAAAATAATTTCTGTTTCAAATAATTAGCTCTTAATAAACTAGTTAAAGTGAAGTAGAGGTAAGAATGGTTAATATTAAAGAACGATGGGAATTCCATTTCAGTGAGCCGATTCTAGGGGTTGAAATAGGAGATATCAATAATAATGGTCAATTAGAAATAATAGGATTCTCTAAATCCGGGAAACTTCTTATTTTTTCTATAAATGGTAAAAAAATAATCGAGTTAGAAATTTCAGAAAATTCATCTATATGGCAAGCAAAAATATGCGACATTGATCGCGACAATAAAAACGAATTATTATTGGGAGGTTTAGATGGGTTATTAAGAACCTTTAAATGTAATACCTCTTATGAATTAAGTCCTTTTTGGGCACATCAATTTGGTGCGTCTATTAGTGGTTTCTTACATGTGGATGTTAATGCTGATGGGATTGAAGAAATTGTCGCGTATTCAATTGATAAAAGCTTACGATGTTTAAATTCTTTCAATGGAACATTATTATGGGGGCAATTATTTGAAGATGGAATTGGAGACGCTATTTTATGGCAAGATTCTTTAAATCCAGATGCTTTAGAAATTATTGCATGCGGAAATGACGGAACAATTCGTAGTTTTAAAGGAAATAATGGTGAATTACTTTGGTTTAAACGCTTTCAGGATAAAGTTCGATGTGTTTCTTACCTAAAATCAAATAACAGAGAATTAATTATTTGCGGAGGTGATGATAAAAAAATTCATGTAATCGACAAAGAAAATCAAGATGAATTAAAATCACTCCAGTTTGATGATTTTGTATGGAAATGCGCATCATTCATGTTTGAAGGAAAGTCTTATCTATTAGTCAGTACCTATTCATTTATTTATTTTGATGATTCTAATAAAATCGAGAATATCGAATTTAGTTCAAAAGTATTGTGTTTAAATCCCCAATTAGAGAAAAAGTGGGAGATTGACAATATAAATTTGGAATGTTTTCTTCAAGTAGAAATTTTTTCTAATAACTACTTCATTATTGGAACTACTAAAGGAAAAATTTTAATTTTAGAAGTTGTTACTGGTAATATTGTTGCTGAAATTAATAAAATGTCTTGCGTTAACGACATTAAATACGATTCAGAGTCAAATATTCTAATTAGCTGCCATGATAACGGTTCTATATTCGCTTACTTTATAGGCAACTCTTAACTTCATTATTTGGATAAAACTTTTCTAATTGATTACTCATGTGTCGTATGTTCTTTAAGTGTTCTCTCGAACCATTTCATCTAGATTACAAGATTTTAAAAAAATTTGTAAAATCGTGCCATTGGCGTTATTTAAGAAAGTATGACCTCCTTGGACACCATGGGTTAGGCTGGGGATTCGCCTATTTATCTGAAAATGACGATAATCTCGTAATTAAGAGAGATATTACTCCAATTTACCACGCAGACTGGAAAAGTCTTACTAAAATTAAAACGCGATTCCTTTTAATCCACGCAAGAAAAACTCTTCCTTGGAAAAGGAATTTAGGAAACGTACACCCCATTAATATTAAAGAGGAATATCTTATAACCCACAATGGGATTATAAAAAACTTTCCAAGTAAAACTTTAGAAAACTCAAAATTAGATAAAATTTATAACGAAACTGACTTAGACACCAGAAAATATCTTTGCTCTATTATTAACGAACTACAGGAGGGTCATAACCTGAAGAGTAGCTTAGAATCCGTCTTTAAAGGCATCAAAATAGGTGCTGGAGCTAACGCTTTTCTTTTTAATTCGCAAAGTTGCAATGTAATAACTAACCATAAAAATAATTTTAATGGAAGACACCATACACTATTTTTAAGTAAAAATCACAACGATATTCTTGTGAGTACAACACCATTTACTAAAGATGCTAAAGAAATTCCAAATTATTCCTTGATACGAATTGATTTAAATGATCTCAACTTGAATTTGGTCAAATTAGAATTTTAGAATAGTTTGATTAAATGTAAAATAAAAAAAATAAAAAAGATTTGTAATACTCTACCTATTCTCCCGATTCCTCTTCAGCAGCTAATTCCTCTTCCAATTCTTCCAGAGGTACTGGTGCTGGAGTAGTGAGCATTGAATATCCTATCCAAATAGCGATAATCGCGATTAGAAGAACCATAATCCAAAGTGGTAGAACGGTAAATAATCTGTAATCGAGCCAATCGATACCAAATAACCTTAGTCCATAATCCCAAAGATCGTTATTACCTAGCGTTTCAAACCATAGGTCCACAACACTTCCCATGGTGTAGATAATAGCGATTAGGATGCCAAGGATCATTACGATCGCTCCAATTATTTTGTCTTTAGCCATATTTAACACCTTTATGAGTTTCAGACTTATTTTTTTTTTAATAATTTCCAAGCAAGTTTACTATGCTTAATATTATTTTTAAAATTATATTAAATTAAAACTATTCGTAAAGAATCACTTGGTTTTAATTGTGATGATCCATAATTTGTTAATATAAAAAGAATATTGATATATAAATCAGATTTATTAAAGAAAATAATATGCCTGATCGAGACCAGTACGTTCTAATCATCGGCTCAAGTAATATGGATTTGAATATCTACTCGCAACGGTTCCCTAAACCAGGTGAAACCGTAACAGGTGGTGTTTTTAAGCAATTCCTGGGAGGAAAAGGCGCAAATCAGGTAGTAGCTTCTGTAAGGTCTGGTTCTAAAACATTTTTTATTGGTAAGATTGGGAGAGACGCATTTGGAAACGCTATGGTTTCTCAACTGGACTATGAAGGAGTAAATATAGAGCATATTATAAGGGATCCGCACGAATCAAGTGGTGTAGCTTTTATATTGATTAATAAGACTGGAGAAAACATGATAAGTGTAGCACCTGGAGCCAATTTTAAATTAACTCCCGAAGAAGTTCAAGCTAAATCTGATCTCATTAAAAATGCCAAATGCTTAATAGTTCAAATGGAGATTCCTATTGAAACAATTGAAGCAACTTTTGATATCGCAAAACAAGGGGAATGCATAAAAATTCTCAACCCAGCACCTTTAAAACCGATTTCTTCGTCAATTCTAAGCAATATTGATATTATAGTTCCTAACGAGGGGGAATTGTTACAATTGCATTCTCTCTTGAAACTTCAACAATTGAAAGGTAATAGTAAAGAAAGAATAATTCAAGCTTCAAAAAACATATCAAAGTTTGGAATAAAAACGATAATAACCACACTAGGTAATAAAGGGGCTATCGTATATGATGCCGCAGAGGATAAAATAACTGAAGTTCCCGCTTTTAAAATTCAAGCTATCGATACGGTAGGTGCTGGAGATTGCTTCAATGGGGTTTTAGCTAGTAAATTATGTCAGGGAGAAACTTTATTGACTTCAGTAAAATACGCTACAGCAGCAGCCTCCATCGCTATAACACGACAGGGAGCACAAGCATCAATGCCGTATGCAAATGAAATTGAGGATCGTTTCAAACATTATATTCAAAATTATAAGGTTTAGGGCCATTTTGATGATAGAAGAAACCATAAAACCTGATAGGGGTACAAATCTTAGAAAGAATGGAAATGAGGAGCTTAAATTAATTATTGATTCAGCACCTCTAAAAAAAATTTTTCTTGTAAATGGAACATCGTTTTTCACACAAGGTTTGAAAAAAGCTAACTTAATCGTAAAACCAAAGGATTATTACATGGTAATTAATAAATGGGATAAGGATGTAAAAGTAAAGTATAACAACAATATAGTTAACCACCAAATCGTCTATCAACCTTATAAATACGAATTGTCTAAGAAGGAAAAATTTGACCCCGTAGCATTTAGTAAGAAACATAATGTTCCGAGTGGATATATTGATGTACTGAATAAATGGTACAGTATTAAATTCACTTATTACGATTACAATTTAATATATATCAAACCAGAAATTGGGATATCAATACAAATTCACCAATTTAGAGATGAACATTGGAAGATTCTGGAAGGTAACCCAATCATAATAAGTGGGAATACTGTTCATTATTTTGCTGAAAAGGGAACAAAATTTTTAAACGCAAAAAAGACTTATCACTCAGTGTTGAACCCTAATAAAAATCCTGACCAATTCGTAATAATTGAAGAAAAGTGGAGTGGTAAATTCGAAGAAGAAGACATAACTAGGGCATTTAACCCAAATAATTATTTTTAGTTCGATTTTACGAATCTTGAAATTCTCCACTTGATTCCATCGATAAAATTTGAGAATTAAAGATATTTTGTTTTTCCTCGAAGGTCATACCGCACCCTTTAAAGTTTTTGGTTTTTAGTTCTCTCGTTTTAATAAAATTAAAATTTGATAGATAACTAAATTCATTACACGTGTTAAAATAAGCGTAAAAAATATACAAAATATAGTAAATGGAACAAATAGATTGGTGGAAAAATGTCTCCGAATGAAGAACATGATAATGAAGAACAAAAAGAAATGACAACGGAAGAAGCAATGGAAGAATCTTCAGAAGAACTTGAAGAAGAAATAGACAGCAAAGAATTAGATTTAGCAAAAGAGAGAGATCGTCTTAAATTTCATTATCGCGGCCATACATTAGAAGAACTTAAAAAAATGAATATGGACGAATTTATCCAATTACTTCCAGCACGAGCACGAAGATCCTTAAGAAGAGGATTACCACCCCGGCAGAAGAAACTCCTTGAAAGACTACGAAGGGCGTATAGAGCTAAAAAAAGAGGAAAAGATATTCTAACGAGAACCCATGTTAGAGATATGTTGATTTTTCCTGAGATGGTCGGTTTAAAAATCGGTGTATACAACGGAAAATCATATGAGATTGTAGAAGTTAAACCTGAAATGATCGCTCACTACTTAGGGGAGTTTTCTTTAACTAGAAGGCATGTTCAGCACGGTTCACCCGGAATCGGAGCAACACGTTCAAGTAAATATGTTCCATTAAAATAAAATAATAATTTATGATAATAAAATTACAATTGAGATGATAAATAGTGCCAAATTGGGGTTATTCCTTCACTGAACAAAAATATGACGCAGATAGATTAGCTAAAGCTGCGGGGAGAGATTTACGTATAAAACCAAAACCTTCAAGAGAAATTTGTGCTGTAATAAAGGGTATGAAAGTAGATCAAGCTAAAACATATCTTGAAAAAGTAATTCAGCTCCAACAGTCAGTTCCTTTTAAAAGACATAAGAAGAAACAAGCTCACAGAAATGATTTGAAGCAATTTAATTGGTATGCTGGTCGATATCCACAAAAAGCTGCTGCAAGAATCTATGAAATCCTTACATCAGTTGAATCAAACGCAGAATTTAAAGGATTAGACACCGAACAATGTAGAATTATCCATGCTGCTACGCACAGAGGCCGGATAATTAAACGTTACATCCAACGTGCTCATGGTAGATCATCCGCAAAATATAGGCATTTAAGTCATGTAGAAATTGTAATTTATGAATTTCCAAGTTAAGTTAATAATATTAATAGATTAAATAAAAAATATTAAAGAGATTAAAAATATGAGCCCTTTAGCGAAACATTTTATTGAACAAAAATATAAGGGGAAGTATAAGGTTTCAGCGGATTTAGAGGATCCACAAGATATGAAAGAAGGTGAACTCTACCGTTTTTCTGCTGCTATAGACGATGAGATACACACAGAGGGAGCTCCTAATCACGTTATTGGAAGGCTAATAATTGCGATTTGGAGCGACGCAGTAGAGATTACTAAGGCTCATTTTCGAAAGATTAAACAAGAAAAAAAATTAGTAGAGAAAATCCTTAACGAAAAACCGCGATTATGGATTAATGGATATGGAAGTTGTTAAAGATCATTGAGTTTCAAAATTAAAAATCTTGATTATTGTTTTATTAAATTTATCGTAGTCTTCATATTCATATAAAACATCAGGGTATCTATCTAATAGTTGTTTTAATTCCCCTACTTTAATTTTGCTTGTGAGCTGTTTAAAATTAGGTTTGCGTTCTTAACAAAAAAAATTGTATTTTTTAAGAAGAAAAATTAAAACAGAGTGAGGTTATAAATACCCGCCATTCATACTTTTCCATAGTCAAAATTATAAAAAAGTGAACACGATTGAGAGCTTTTTTAGAAAATTTGATAACAAGGCTATTTCGGATGCCATCAATAAGAGATTTAAATTTAAGTTCAAAAAGTTGCTATTCTCTGATCAAGCTTTAAGTTCTGCGGAGATTGGTAGAATTCTAGAACAAAGGAAGAAGGGTGTTGCTTTAAATAGGGATATTAAGTCTCTAGGTCCTATTTCAGGGGATTATTTACTGCCTTTCATTGTAAAGGGGGTTTCACTGGGACTTTCAATAAGTCAGATCTTTCAGTCATTGAAGTATGTGGGTTACAAAGGTAAGATTTCAACAATAAGGAGTATGATTAGGAATTACTTTGGGAGTTTCAGTAACGCGCGAAATAAATTTTATTTCCCACTTCTTTCTGAACTGCATAAACTAGGATTTAATAGAATGGATATCGGCAAATTATTTGTCGATAAGGATTTGTTGCCATACTTGGGTAAGATTAATGATCATTTTAGGCTAGGCTACAATGTTAAAGAAATTTCTAGCTTAACAGGTTTGGATAAAATTCTGGCCGCACCAGAAAATGTAATAGCAAATACTCTCTTTACTTTATATTCTGATTATTATGTATCAGGAATGACATTCGACGATTTAAGATTTAAAGTCATTAAAGAGATCTTCATGGAACAAATCAAACTTGGCGTAAAAGATTATGCAACTCTTAGGAGCAATCTTTTAGGATTTGATAGACCGATATACGGAAATAATATTAAAAAACGAAATGACTATGTTGCTTTCGTTTTTAGGAAAGTTTTTAATAAAGGAATAGACGAAGTCTTGGCTGATGTCTTTCCATCTCCTGAGAAACTAGAGTTACATGAAAGAGCAATTGACTTGATCAGAGAGAATCGTGAGGATACTCGTTACAGCGCAGCAAGACTTTGCATTGATCTAGGTTTTGAAACTTTATATACAATTTCAGAGAATACTCTTCGGAACAGAGGGAGTTTTTATATTCAATCAAAAATCGGAATTACCTTTAGGGATCTAAAACTCGAAGCACTCGGAATACCTATTAAAAACTATCTTGGAATGGCAATAGATTTAATTCGTGCTAACCTCAATAATTTAGGAGCAAGTAGATTTTATTATAACATGGGTAAACTCGTAACTGATTTGGGATTGTCACAAGATTTTGGATATCCTGAGAATTCATTAAAAACTAATGCAAATCGTTTCTTGAAGAGACACACTGGATATACGTGGCAGGACTTGATCAACCTTGCCCGCACTAACAGGCTTCCTTAATAGATATATTTATATATTTTTTTTATTTTTAATAGTTAGTAGGTGTGATTTTTGTCCTCTTTGAAAAGAATTTTACGAAATTACAGTATTTTTTTAGGTATATTGAAGTTCTCCTTAAAAAACGATGAAAAAAAAGATTTTCAGAGATTTTCCTTAGTGAGTACATTAACTCAGCTTTTAGGGGATTTGGAAGAGAATATTAATAGAATTTTTCAATGTAGTATGAAGAGCAAACCTCTTTCTTACGATAACCTACTCGATTCTATTTTTAAGGATGAAGTTGAGGAATATAGACTATATATAGATAGTGATGATAAAAAAAAATTAATTAGGAAGTTTGAGTTTTTAATGGAACTTACTAATTCTTCAATGGATTTGATGGATGGGTATTCTTCACCCGAAGTTGATGCCATAGATAACGAAATTCAAAAAATTCAATCTCTGTTGCGGCCTTTTCTATCAGCCATACAGCTACCATAAAGTTATTTTGATTTTTTCTTACTCTTCACAGTTACTTTTTTTAATTATACGCTGGAACCACTAGGTTTTACAATACTCCTTTTAAATTTTCGCATTTTCTAATGCTACCTTATCATGCTTTTTTTTTATTTTAATAAAATTCAAATTTAATCAACAACTAATTTGATTTACTTCATGAGATTTAAAGAAGATTTTAATAATCATTGGAAAAATTGTTGGAAAAATATGAATCAAAAGATCATCAAAGGTGAAACTGGTGCCACTCGCTAAACACTTTATCGCAAGAGGAAAACTCCCGCGAAGTGAAATTGAGCAGGGCATCAAGTTGATGCAAATCAACGAATACCTAAGATCTGAACTCGTACGGGCAGGGTTTGCTGGTGTTGATATACAAAAAACCCCACTCGGAGTAAGAATTACGCTTAGAACGTCCCGACCGGGACTCGTCATAGGTAAATTTAAATGTCGTTTCGACATTTTAGCTTAAAGGCGGTAAGCGTATTCAAGAGATTACGGACATTCTTCAAGAACGATTTGGGCTGGAAAATTAAGGGATATCGAATCTCTTAAGCCTAATGCCCCAAATTGAAGTAGAAGAAGTGCCAAACCCCGATTTGAACGCTCAAATTATGGCTGAGCGTTTAGCGTATTCGTTAGATCGAGGAAGGCATTATAGAAGAGCCGGGTATTACATTTTGAGAAAAATAATGGATTCCGGTGCGAAAGGAACAGAAATTATCGTCTCTGGCAAAGTAACTTCACAACGAGCTCGAACTACGGTTTTTAGGGCAGGCACGATGAAAAAATCGGGTCACCCGGCTCAAGAAGGAGTAGACAGAGGAGTAGCTCAATGTATTCAAAAATCAGGTACTCTTGGGATTATTGTTAAGATTATGCACGCAGATATAAGAATGGGCGACACAGTTAAAATTAACGATGAAGCTTTAGCAAAAGTTCAAGCAAAAAAGATATCGGAATTAACTAAAACGAAACTTGAAAAAGATTACGAAGTATCCGAGGAAGAAAGAGAATTAACTGAGGTAGAAAAAATGTTGTTCGATGAAGTCGAAGAAGAAGACGTTTCTGAAATCTCTTTAGAATCAGAAAAAGAACTTGATGAAGAAACTAAGGAATAGAGAAAAAACTAAAAAAAAGAGAGATTAAAACATGGACTTAATTACGGCAGCAAAAGTTCGAGAAATGGATGAAAGAGAAAGAGAGAGGAATTTGATAACATTGAGAGAGGAACTAATGATGTTATACAGTCAGCAGACTGGTGGGGGTATCTCAGATAACCCTGCAAAAGCAAAACTTCTAAGAAAGCAAATAGCAAGGATTCTTACTGTAAAAAACGAAGAAAAATAGATGATTTTATAATGATTAGCCCAAAATATCTGGTTTACCACGATTTAATTGGCTTTGAAGTAGAAGCTAGACTTAAATCAAAACCAGAAAATTCCAAATTCCAAGATGTTGGCGTAGTAATTGACGATACCCAGAATATGTTAATATCCGAAAAAAATAAAATAATAAAAAAATATATCAAAAAAGATTATATTTTCAGATTCAAGCTTAAGGATGGAGTGTTAGAAGTGAATGGATCTAAGATTGTCGGCATTCCTGAAAATAGATTAAGAAGTTTAAAAAAAAAGAAATGGTTAAGGAAATAAAATGAGCGTTAGAAATATTGGTATTCCCGGAGTTAATCCCCCTACTGCTCGTGAATGTAGTGATAAAGATTGTCCATTCCATGGGAAATCGCGAATTAGAGGAAAAATTACAAAAGGAGTAGTTGTTAACAAAAAATCAAGAAACACCGTAATAATCAGGCAAGATTATGTTCAATTCGTTAAAAAATATCAAAGATATGAAAGGCGTAATTCGAGACTCGCATGTCACTTACCCGAATGTCTTAATCACGAAATTGAAGTAGGAGATTTAGTGCGAGTAGGAGAAAGTAGAAAACTATCTAAAACGAAAGCATTCATAGTATTAGACAAATTAAAAACGGGGGCGGCCTAGATGGGAACAAGAAGAAAACTTGGACGAAAAACGCTAGTTAAGCCAAGAACTAGTTATGGCGTACAAAATGGTTCAAAAATCTTTATTACAGATAATTCAGGAGCTAAAATAGCACAAGTTATTAATGTAGATCACTCAAAGACGCGATTGAGGAGGTTACCAAAAGCGACTATAGGAGATGTTTGTACAGTAACTATTAAAAAAGGTCGTCCAGATTTACGCGGAAATATTTTAAAAGCAGTAATAGTTCGGCAAAAAATGATATATAGAAGATTAGACGGAACTAGGTTGTGTTTTGAAGACAATGCTGGCGTGATTATAACCAAAGAAGGCGATCCTAAAGCTACAGAAATCCGTGGACCTATAGCGAGAGAAGCTGCTGAATTATTTCCCCGTTTAGCCTCCATTTCTTCATTAATTGTTTAGATAAAAAAAAAGAGTGAAAAAAAATGAAAGTTAATTCAAAACAACCTCGGAGACAGAGGAAAGCATTGTTTCAACATAAGAATCATCAACGGTCAAAATTATTGTCTGCAAGAGTTGCAGATTTCGTAAGAGAAGAATATGGGATAAAAGCGCTTCCTGTAAGAGTAGGAGATGGAGTACGAATTACGCGGGGTGAATTCAAAGACTTTGAAGGCGAAGTCATCGAGATAACTAAAAATCAGCGCGTAAAAATTAAGGAAGCGACTTTTGACAAAGCAGATGGAACACAATTTCATCCTGCGATTCACGTTTCAAAACTATTAATAACTAAATTCTCTAAAGAGAAGAAAATGGACCCTTGGAGAGCAAGTATGATCGATCGCAAAGCTGTCTTTGGATTCGCTGATGATGAGCTAAGAGCTCCAAAAAAACAAAAAGAGGAGAAAGATATAGATGACTAAACACGGCGGTACAAGATCTTTAAAAAGACTTAATACGCCTAAATATTTACAAATAAAAAGAAAGCATGGCAAATTCTTTATGAAGCCATCACCAGGCCCTCACCCTAATAGATTCTGTTTATCATTACTGCATATTGTAAGGGATCTTTTAAATATAGTTGATAACCACCGAGAAGCAAAAAAATTAATAGGATTAGGGAAGTTTAGCGTAGATGGAAAGGTCGTTAAAGACAAAGCATATCCCTTAGGATTAATGGATGTGTTAAGCATAGAAAAGTTGAACAAGCATTATCGAATTCTTCCAGATTCTCACCACGGATTGATTTTGCACGAAATATCCGAAGCAGAGAGTACATTTAAATTGTGTAGAATAATTCAGAAATCCACTATAAAAGGAGGTCACATACAACTAAACTTACATGACGGAAGAAATATATTGATACGGGTGAAGGATCCAAAAAAACCTAAGGAAGATATCTATAAAAGAATGGATGTCTTGAAAATTTTCGTTCCAGAACAAGAAATTCAAAAAGTATTAAAATTCAAGGAAGGAAATTTAGCATTAATCATGTCCGGGAAAAATATTGGACAAGTAGGAAAAATAATAAGTATTTTAAAGAGGTTCGGTCCGAAAGCAAGTACAGTATCGATACAGCATAATTCAGACCATACAGAAACCCTTTATGATTATACTTTTATTATAGGAGAAGACCAATCCGAAATTAATTTACCAGAACTAGATTAGCATTAAGAGAGGAAATTTATAATGTCAACGAAAGCAGTAAAAGTAACGAAGAAAAAATCTTTAAAGGAACAAGAAAAAATCTTTGAAGAAATGTGGAAAAACCCGATGAAGACACCATATTTAGAAAAGGTAGTTCTTAATATTGGAGTGGGTGCGGGAGGAGAAGAGTTAGAAAGAGCAGCTACGGTCTTACAAACTATCTCGGGTAAAACTGCTGTAAAAACATTATCTAAGAAAAATGTGAAAGAGTTTAACTTAAGAATAGGACGTCCAATCGGGACAATGGTTACCGTTCGCAATGACGAAGCTGAAAAGTTATTAAAAAGACTTTTTGTTGTAAATAATGATAAAATGTTAAGAAAAAGCTTCGATAATTATGGAAATTTTGGGTTTGGAATTACAGAACATATTACCATTCCAGGAATAGAATACGACAATGTGATTGGCATCTGGGGGTTAGATGTTGTTGGCCGAATAGTAAGACCTGGAATGCGAGTAAAATATAGAAGAAAAGGTAAAGCTAAAGTACCTAAACATCACTATGTTTCTCGCTTAGAAGCTCAATATTTCTTAAAAAAAAAATTTGGAATTGATATAGTAGATAAATTAGATTTAGATTTTATATAATCATTTAAAAACAAGATTGATAATTATGCCACAAGGAAAATTAGGTAAGGGTCAAAGAGAGTGTAGACGGTGCCATACACACAGAGGTATAATAAGAAGATACGGTTTATATATATGTCGTCGTTGTTTTTACGAAATTGGAAAAGAAATTGGATTTTATAGATATGACTAATATTGAAATTAAAATGAGGTGTAAAAAATAACAAATACACTAGCTGATATGTGTAACGATCTTAAGAACGCAGAAAAAGCACGAAAAAAAGAAGTGGTAGTTAGCCCAGCTTCGAAACTAAATCAAATGGTTCTTCGGATCTTCCAACAAAACGCGTATATCGGGGAATTTGAAAGGTACGACGATGGTAGGCAAGGAAAATTCAAAATAGCCTTGTTAGGCAAAATTAACCACTGCTCTGGTTTAATGAGGCTCAATTACAACATTTCTCAATTTGAATCGCTTGAAAGAAAACTACTTCCAGCACCAGGTTTAGGAATAATTGTACTTACAACAAATCAAGGTATTATGACCATGAAAGAGGCAGAAGAAAAACACATTGGTGGCAATACCTTGTGTTATATTTATTAATAGCAAAAAAATAGGTAAGGATATATGGTAAAAGTAGCATTTTTTAAAGAAGAATTGGAAATTCCAGAGGGAGTTAGTGTCACTCTTGACGGAAACCATCACATTACAGTAAGTGGACCCAACGGAAAGATAACGAAAGATTTTTCGCATATAAGAGGTATTAAGGTAGAAATTGAAGGGAATAAAATGATCTTTACAACGCACTTTCCCAAAAGCGAAACACTTGCGTTAATTAAGACTATCATAAATTTAATTAAAAATTTAATATATGGCGTTCAAACAAATTACAAATACATATGTAAAGTATGTTATAGCCACTTTCCATGCACAGTGGAAGTGGTACCCGATAAAAAAGAAATTCACGTCGTTAACTTTTTAGGAGAAAGAGCTCCCCGAGTCACCAAATATTTAGAAAATGTAGAAGTTAAAATCGATGGCGAAGATGTTATTTTAATTGGTCCTGATAAAGAAACATTAGGACAAACGGCTGCAAATATAAAAAAAGCTTGTAGAATTAGAAAAAAAGACCAACGAGTGTTTCAAGACGGAGTTTATCTCTATAAAATTCAGAATGGAGAAGAAATTGCCTGGGAAATAAAATAAATTGAGGTCATAAGAATGGAACAAAAAAGATTAATAGAGCTTAGGAAAAAAATCAGTGAAAAACGACCCTCTTTTAGACGAGTAGAATCTTGGAGATATGTAAGAGTAAAGGATTCGTGGAGAAAAGCTAGAGGGATTGATTCACGAACTAGAATAAAGTCCAAATCTGGGGTAAAATCTCCTTCAATCGGGTATAGAGGACCTAAAAAGGTTAGAGGATTGCATCCATCTGGATATGAAGAGGTAAGAGTTCATAGTATAAATGATTTGATAGATCTAAATAATAAGAAACACGCTATTAAAGTTTCATCAAAATTAGGAGCTAAAAAAAGAATAAGTGTAGTTGATTACGCTCAAAGTAGAGGTTTTAAAGTCCTAAATTTAGGAATTTCACAGAGAGAATTAGATAGTTTAGAAGCAGTTTTAGAATCTTCCATAGATGATATTGAAGATGATGATCTACTTGAAGAAGAGGACTAAAAAATCGTTCTTAAATAAGATATAAAGTGATAAATGATGAGTTTAAAAGCCCAAAAAAGAATGGCAGCGGAAATATTAAAATGTGGGGAAAATCGCGTCTATTTCGATCCATATTTAATTGATGAGATCAAAATGGCAATTACTCGAGAGGATATCCGCAATTTAGTAAAAGAAGGCATAATATTAAAGAAGTATAAACAAGGTAATTCAAAATATAGAAAAAATTTACTTCATGAACGCAAGAAAAAAGGCAGAGCTAGAGGAATAGGAAAAAGAAAGGGAACAAAACACGCAAGATTACCTAAGAAAACAAGATGGATGAATCGAATTAGGCCGCAAAGACGTGAACTTAAAAAGTTGAGGGATCGGAAATTAATTACTACAGCAACTTATAGGAAGTTATACAAAAATGCTAAAGGCGGGATGTTTAACAGCGTTGCTCAAATGAACCGATATATTAAAGAAAAAGAATTTATTAGGAGAGGTAGATAGAAAGTGGCACAAGGACCAAGATATCGAAGACCATTCCGAAGGAGAGCTGAAGGCAAAACGAACTATCACAGGAGAATGAAATTATTAAAATCTAAAAAATTAAGAGCTGTAATTCGAGTTTCAAATAATCATGTTATTGTACAAATTATTCAATCTAAAATTGGTGGAGATAAAATTATTGTTTCTGCTCACTCTAAAGAATTAGTTTCTAAATACGGATGGAACGCTAATACGGGTAATGTTCCAGCAGCTTATTTAACTGGTTTTTTAGCAGGTGCGAGGGCCAAAAAACAGAATGTTGAAGAAGCAATTCTCGATTTAGGCATCTTTTATCATAGAAATCGAGTACTCGCCGCTTTTAAAGGCATTTTGCAATCAGGAATTGAGATACCCTATAACGAAGATTTCTTTCCAGAAAATATTGAAGAAATAATAAAAGGTTCTCATATTGAACAATATGCAAGTCTTTTAAAAACTGAAGATCCAGAGAAATACCAACAAGTTTTCTCACGATATTTACAAAAAAATAACATTAATCCACAAAAAATAAGTCAATTGGTTTCAAATACATTCAAAAAAATTGAATCTAGCACATAAAGGTGAAATTAAATGAGTCGACAAAGAAATCAAAGAAATCCTGAAGAAAGTTGGATTCCTTCCACGCGATTAGGTGAATTAGTTCAGCAAGGATTAATTACATTAGATAAAATATTCGCTAATAATCTAGTAGTCAAAGAAAAAGAAATTATCAATGTTCTTCTCCCGCAGCTTCAAGAAAGTGTTGTTACAATTAACATGGTACAACAAATGACAGCTAGCGGGCAACGATCTAGGTTTAAAGCTGTTGTTATCGTTGGAGCTGATGGTTTTATTGGAGTTGGGTCAGCAAAATCACGAGAAGTAGGCCCTGCAATAAGAAAAGCAATCGATAAAGCAAAGCTTGCCGTAGTTCCTGTTCTTAGAGGGTGTGGTAGTAAAGAATGTGGTTGTGGGCATACTCACAGCGTACCATTTAAAGTAGATGGAAAGTGTGGATCTGTTAAAATTCGCTTGATTCCTGCTCCACAAGGAGTTGGATTAGCGTGTGCTGATAAAGTAAAACAAGTATTGAAGCTAGCTGGGATTGAAGATGTATGGAGCAAAACCTACGGGGACACCAGAACAAGCGAGAATCTTGTTAAAGCTACTTTCAATGCTCTTAAAAATGCTCATAAATTTAATTTCAATTTATAAACAATGAGTGGTGTATATGATGGCTGAAAATAATGTAATTGTAGGAAAGAAACCCAAAATGAAAGTATCTAAACCCCCTGCCCTATACTTTGCAGTTCGTATAAGAGGAGCACCAGGAATGAAGCGAAAAATCTCAGATACATTAAAAATGTTGAGAATGCATAAGGTTAATCATGGCGTTCTTATATGGGGAGACATAAGCTATATGGGTATGCTTCAAAAATGTAAAGATTACATAGCGTATGGGGAAATAGATGAGAAAGCTCTATTAAGATTATTAAGAGCGAGAGGGAAAGTCGAAGGCAACAAACCACTCACAGATGAACATATCAAAAATCTGACTAAATATAAAAATATAAAAGAGTTTTCCAAAGCGTTATTAACCGGGGAGATTCAGTATAGAACTCAGGATGTGTATAAAATCAAACCTGTTTTTCGATTACATCCCCCAAGAAAAGGACACCGCGGAACGATTAAAAAACATTACAATGAAGGCGGAACTCTGGGTTATGTTGATCAGTTTATTAACGATTTAATTCACAAAATGATATAAAAAGAAAAGGTGAACTAATATTACACGAAAATTTCCTAAAAGAATTCGAAAAATGAGAGGAACTCGTACGCAAGGGTACGGTACAGTTGGTCAACACCGTAAAGCGGGTCAGAGAGCTGGAAAAGGAAAAACAACCCAATGGAAGAAAAGTAAAAAATCCTATTATCTCAAACAAAAAGAACTTGGATTCCCTGATCCAGATTGGGATTTCGGAAAGCGAGGTTTCAAACGACCACAAGACATTAACAGAATCTACCATGTAAATGCTCTTAACCTAAAAGATTTAGATTCAAAAATTGAAGATCTTACGCTAAAAAATGTTGCTACCAAGTCAGGAAACACTTATACCATCAATTTAAAAGACATTAATATCCAAAAAATCTTAGGTCGTGGAGATATTAATAAAAAAATTAATTTGACCGTTAGTAAAGCTTCAAAACGAGCAATTGAGAAAATTGAGTCAGCTGGGGGTAAAGTCACACTCCTTTCGGAAGCAAATTAACAACTCTAGCTTTATTAATTATCTTATTTTTAAAAGAATTTTTGTATAGCTTAATCTAATAATTTCATTATTAATTGGATTAAACCTGGTAGTAGGAATATAAAAATCAAAACATTTCCTATTAAATGAATTGTAGTAAACACTATTCCAAATAGATATGACGCAATAAAATAGTCAATCGTAATAGAAACGACAAAACCACCAAATAAAGTACTTAGGATATCAAAAATGAATGTAATAATAGCTCCTAAGAACCCAAATAATAACATTATCCGAAAAACAAATAAATCCTCTGTTGGTTTATAATATTGCTTGTTTCGTAAGAAATCTTTCGTAAGTCCACCTAAAATTCCTGTTATAGAATAGTGAATTAATTGATATATGAATAATGGTGGAGGAGAAGGTCCTAATGGATTGAAGAACGTAAAAATTAATGCACTCAGAAATCCAATTATTGCTCCTTCTTCTTTGCTCATAATAAATCCCGATAAGAAGATCATCATCGTAAATACCTCCAGATTGGGAATATATGCCATCAAGTACCCTAAAACAAGAGATAAAGCCGTGAATGTAGCAATAAGCGAAATCCGAAAGGTTTTCCTCTCTAACCACGCCGATTCATTAACTTTTTCAGTTTCGATTTTATCAGCGTTTTTATCTATTAAAATTTGAGATTTCCTTAAATCCTTGGTTGGTTCTGAATTGAGACTCATATTCTTAAGAACTTCAGCTTGAGTTTTTTCACTTTATTTCTTTAATATCAGAATTTTTCACAATTTTTAAATATATAGGTTAATTTATCCTAGCACAAGTTTCCTAAAAAAATAAAAAAATAAAAATAATTGATTCTATGAAGACTAAAAAGATGTATCTTGGAGTTTTCGTTATAATTTTAACTTTTTACACCGTTAAACTTTCAGCAACTGCTACTCCTTTAACATCCGATAATGAGATTTAACTGTTGATTATAGTAGATAGTATACAAATATTTAGAAAAATGTGAATAAAATAAATGAAAACCACTAAAAAAACAATATACTTTATTTCGCTTTTATTTTTTACCCTATTACTCCATTCGGGATCTATCCCTTTTACAAGAGCTAAACAAACGATTTCGGAATCTTATTCTCCAAATCTCAATTTCAATAAGCCTTATTTATATGAAGTTGTACAATTCGGGGATTCAACTGGATGGTATAATTTTACATTTGGCTTTGAAGGTGAATGGAAGACTAATCCTGGAGGGCAAATACGAATTAATCTTACAGGTTCTTATAATAAGGATATTAATGATTGGGGTAACGTCTTTAGTGATCCAATACCTTGGTATGACATTGAAATTTATAAGAATAATCTTGGTACTCTTAATAATAATTTTACTTTAAATAACAGATCTAATAGTGAAGTTGCGAGAGCTCTTACTCTCGGGTATAACGATTTTCAACCTGGATTTTTAATACCAAATGAAAATTTAACATATATAAAGGAGTTAGCTTTAAACCAATCTGATCCCGGAGGATTCTATAGTAAAGGAGATGTAAATATTGAAGAAAGTTACAATTTCTTTTATATTGGTTTTGAACAAATTGGTGGATTAGAACAAAAGTCTTATTTTATCTACGATAAATGGACAGGATTGCTAGTTTGGGCAAAGAGTAGCGTCTTAGGTTACCTACTTGAGATTAAATCGCTAAATTTTACCCTTGAGGATAATTTTATTTATAATATCATCGAATTTAGTGGAGTTACAGGTTGGTATAATTTAACAGGAGGATTTGAGGGAGACTGGAATACCAATTCTGGAGGACAGATAATTGCTAATTTAACGGGATATTATAATAAAGATCCAAATGATTGGGGTAATGTTATAGATGATCCTATTCCGTGGTTTGATATTGAAATAGTAGAAAATAAAACTGGTATTTTAACGTCGAACTTTACAATAGCTAATAGATCCAATAGTGAGTTAGGTTGGACCTTTACTCTAGGATACAACTATTTCCAACCAGGTTTACTTATACAAATTATTGATAATTTGACAAGGGTGAAGAAACTAGCATTACAGGAGGCAACAGGATTCGCTAATGGTTTAGTTTCAATTTCAGAAACACCGTTAACAATTAAAATCGCATTTGAGCAAACAGATGGAGAACAAGATACAAATCTTATTTATGAAAAACGAACGGGGCTATTACTTTGGGTTTACACCTCAATAGGGGACTATTTACTTGAAATGGCTATTGATGATTACACTCCATGGGAATCAACAGGAGAAGAAGCTAGGCCACCTCCGAACTTATTCTTAAGTATTCTTCCTTATATTATTATAGCTTCGATAAGTATGCTTATAATTACCACATCTTTTATAACATCTAGGTCCAAGCCAGGATTCAAGAAGTTTAATAAATATATATTGATTTCAGTATTAGCTATAGCTAGCTTTACATCATTTTTCGTTTTTACCTCTAGTATAGAAGTCGGTGAAGTAAATACCCCTTTAAGAGAAGTTAATGACATAACTCTAATAGTTGATTACGGAAATGGAACAATAGTGACATGGGCAAATTTTACGTTATCAGATTACAATACAACAGCATTTGATGCATTATCCGAATGGTGTGAGGTTGAAATCACAGATTATGGTGAGAGGGGAATTATTGTAGAAAGTATTAATGGCCTTAAAAAAAACTGGCTTTATTCAGTTAATGATGAATCTCCAGGAGTGTCAGCCAAGAAATATAATTTAAGAGATGGTGATATTGTCGAATGGACTGGCGGTTAAAATTATAAAACTACAGTATATCACCTTTTACTAAATTGTTGCGAAGTTAGTATTCTAAATTTCGGGGAGTATATATGTATGCACGGAATCAATGGTGTAGGAACTGGTTGGATATATACAGTTAATAGCGGTGTTCCCCCGAGTATACCTTCAAATTATTTCAATTTATTAGATAATGATATTGTTAGATGGAAGTATGTATTATAAGCAATTTTATGAAAAGACTTCTCTTCACAATTTTGATTTGTTATTCTAAAGGTCTTCAATTCCTAAAAATAAACTTCGTGATCTCTACAATAATCAAACTTTCTTTAATATTTATTTATTATATCTTTTAAATAATTTGAACGGATAAAAGAAGAATAAAATATTGATTATTCTACAAACAAATGAATAATGATAAAACTTAATGAGTTCTTAATTCTTTCGTTTCAATTCTTTTAAGAACGGGCTCCATCTCTATAAACGATTTACGAATTTTATGGAAATAATATCCTAATTTATATCCTTTTTTGCAATTAGTAAATAACATGAAGTTGTTATCTTTATCTCCTACTAAAATGATTGTATAACCTTTCACTCCCCTTATAACGATTTCCCTTAGTTCTCCTTGTCCTAAACCACTACTGATTTTTTCTCCAAGTGAAATTAATGTAGCAGGACTCGCACTATAAATGTCAGCAACTACATCTGCAGTTTCAGAACTAGCTATTCTTAATCCCGTTTTTGAAACGATGGCGCTACCCTCTAAATCAGTTGAGCTCTCCAATTGTTCTAAATTGCGCATTATTACTGCCAATAATTCCCGATCGATTTTAATTTCTGGTGAGTGAATTTTTTCCATTTTTTCAACCTCAATTAATATAATAAATTAATTCAGCAAATTTAAATCTTTTTTAGATTTCAATGTGAAACTCCGTAATTCTTTTAGCGCAACTGGGTCACCTTTGTTCATAATTTGGTCTTTTGTTGCAATTCCTACAATTACTAATCCTTTCGTTCCAAAAGTACTAATTATTTTGGTAAAGGGTGGCTCTAATTTACGACCAATGAGTTTTTTAGCTCCTTCATAGCTTTGAGCTAAACCACTACAAACGATCCCTAGTGCGTGCCTAGGATTTTGAACAATTCCCTTTTTTAGTTTAAACTTGTATAATATTGGAGCTTCTTTGGCTATTTCGATCAACTTTGCTGCACCGAGTATTCTTAAAGTTGTCGGTGGAAGATCTAATCGACTTATAAGCATCGTAGTTCTTTCTTTATTAATAAAGACTTTTTCATTTAACCATAAGTAGGCATTATATATGTTTAAATCGCCCGAGCTTTCTAATTGAATCTTTTTTCCATTTTTTTCAACATATGGAAAAAGATTTCCTGTAAATGTAAACATACCTATTGTCACATGCACTTGAGTACCAAATTGAGTCTTGGGTTTGAACAATTTATTTTGTTTTACCTGAATATTAATTAGATCGCATAAATCGAACGCCTTCTTATTAGTTGTCGCATAACAACCACGGTACACTTTTTTAATATCTAATCCCTTGATATTAACTCCAACTCTATCGCCTGCTTTAGCTTCATTAACATTTTGATGGAAAATCTGAATACTTTTGACTTTACCTGAAGTATTAGCGGGGATCACATCGATATCTTGATTCAGATTTAACTTTCCCCTGAGTATCGTACCAGTAATTACCGCTCCTCTTCCCTTAATTGAAAAATGGTGATCAATTGGAATAAAAACACTTCCTTCGGAATTTCTTTGAATATCTAATCCTTTGATTTTTTCTAAAATTCCTTCTTTTAATTCTTCAAAACCAACTTGATTTTTTGCGGAAACCGAAAAAATGGGAATATTTGGGCCATAAGAGGTTGATCCAAAGAAATCTCTAATCTTTTTTACTTCAGCATCTAAATTTCCTTTAAATAAATCAATTTTATTAAGAACTACTATAATGTCGTCTATATTGAGTGACTCTATCATTATCAAATGTTCTCCAGTTTGTATTTGAGGGCCTTTAGTAATATCAATTACGATTAGAGCACAATCAATAATTTCCACGGAAGAAGCACTAATTTTAATCAAATCTGCATGACCAGGACCATCTACTAAGGTGATTAAATATTCATCTAGAACAAAACTCGTAAAACCTAAATCTATTGTAATTCCCCTTTCCTTGCTCTGAGGATGAGCGTCAATTCCTGCAGTTGAGATATAATCGCTTAAAACTGCAGCTACTGCCGTTTTACCGGAATCTATATGACCAAAAAGACCAAGATGGACAGGAGTTTTCTTCTCAATATCTAACATTGATAAATTAAGGAAAAATGAATTAAATCTATGATGTGATTTAATAATTCATTAAAATTAATATGTTTTAATATAAAAAATACTAAAACCAATAATATATTTTAATTTAGAGAAATAACTGTAATTATTGGACTCCAATAAAATTTAATTAGAAATACAATATCATTTTATTATATCTGATTTTAAAACTAATTACAAAGTGAGTAGATGAATGGCTAAATATTGTGTATATTGCGGAAATCCTATTGTTGAGGGAATAGATAAATTCTGTATTATCTGTGGGAAACCCGTATTAGCAGGTGTTAAAAAACCAGTAAAAACAGAAGTAGAGAAAGCTAGAGACATTATTAAAGAGAAGAGAACACCTAAACAAAGGATCATAGAAGAAAGCATAGAAGAAGATCCTTTCGAGGCAATTCCTGAAGTAAGTGAAAAAAAGGTAAGAAGAAAGATAAAAAAGGAG
>JABXKD010000209.1 GCA_013375475.1 Promethearchaeota archaeon | reverse complement strand
AGTTTTTCCTCCAAATTGAGTTAATACACCACTAGCAGCATATAAACCATGAATATCATCAGGTTTCGTCTGTGGTCTGACTAATATAATGTCATCTTGTCCTTGATTTGCTAATTCTTCTGCAGTATCGGCGTCAAAAATAGCTCTACCTGAAACTGCTCCTGGTGATGCATTAATTCCACGAGCTAACACGTGAACTATTGCATTTTCATCAATACTTTTAAACATCAATTTAGAAATTTTCTTTGGATCATTTCTAATCAATGCTTCTTCTTTCGTAATCAAACCTTCTTTAACCATATCAACAGCAATTTTTACTCCAGCTGATGGGGTTCGTTTTCCATTCCTTGTTTGGAGAATAAATAGTTGTCCATTTTCAATAGTAAATTCGATATCTTGCATGTCTCGATAATGTTTTTCGAGATTTTCCATTGTTTCCATTAATTGATCATAAATCTCGGGAAATTCCTCTTTCATTTCAGTAATCATTTTTGGAGTTCTTATACCTGCCACAACATCTTCACCTTGAGCGTTAGAAAGATACTCTCCAAATTTCTTATTTTCTCCGGTTGATGGATCTCTTGAGAAACCAACTCCTGTTGCAGAATCCCATCCTTTATTTCCAAAA
>JABXKD010000208.1 GCA_013375475.1 Promethearchaeota archaeon | reverse complement strand
AATAAATCCTCATTATTATTTAATATATCTAAAGATTTACTAACAGTTAGACTTTCTTTTCTAAGTTCTTGAATTAGAGAATATACTTCTTTGTCCATAAGAATATTGATTAGAGATTTATTTTCAATTTCAACAATACAATCATAGTTAGTATAGCAATTCACTAGGCTTTGTTTATAGTCTTCCACAATTTCCTCACTATCCGGCAAATTCCTAGGTGGAATTCTTGTACATGAAAGATCCTTGATTAAGAAGTAACACTCCTTACTACCTGGAACACTATCTTTAATAATTAAGTTTTCTCGAAGAAACGAGATTAATAATAAATCAATATTTATTGTAGAGAAGCCGTGGTCTTGTCTTAATGTCGTTATTAATTCAGATTTAGAAATTACACCCTCTTGTAATATCTTTAAAATTGTATATTTTATTTTATCTTTAAAAAAATTCAATAGGTTTTCTTCTTTTTCAAGCTTGGAATAATTTTTTATCGTATTAAACGCTTCAGATATAGCTCTGGTAATCTTATTCGTATTTATTAATTCAATTAAATTCTTACTTACAGTAGCTAAGATATCTGGATAGTCCTTAACTGCATTATTGAGATCTTCTTTTAGATTATACGCTATTAT
>JABXKD010000207.1 GCA_013375475.1 Promethearchaeota archaeon | reverse complement strand
ATCGTATAACTGGCTGTCGAAGTTGTCCCCAAATAGTAACCATCCATGTAGATATCATGTGTACCACTACTCCAAAATCCTGTTATTGTTATGTAGACCGTTCCGGTAGTAGGAGTTGGTGGTGTAATTGATAAACATCCTGTAAGTCCAAGTAATAAGATTGTAATTACTACTAATGCCAGAATACCTTTTATTAAAGCGTTCTTTTTCATGAAAATTCACCTCCTTTCGTTGATTATTTCCTTCAAGGTGTTATTTTATATTTCGATACCGTGCATTAAAAATCCTTCTTTTTTAAAAAATATTATAAAAAATAAAAAAGCCCTTCAGCAAAATGCCAAAGGGCTTGGAATGGTCAGGCTCCCCCTAGTGGACAGCTTCAGAACTTTTAAGGGAAATATAGCAATGGAAAATATTAGATTAAATTAGTTAATTCTTAATTATTAGAGTTAATCTTCGAAAGATACGAAAGAGGTTCTCTTATTATTAGTACCAACAAATCCTTCGAACAATAGGGAGATATCTTTACTGATAATATTATATCTTCGGCTATTCTAGATAGATTAGTTCATTATTCTGCTATAATCAAGATTAATGGGCTAAGCTTCCGAGCTAAGGCTCTCAAGAAGGGAGGAGATAAGTTCTAATATT
>JABXKD010000206.1 GCA_013375475.1 Promethearchaeota archaeon | reverse complement strand
GGATTTTAACTTACCAAAAAGCCAGACTTAGTTTTGATTGTCACGGAATTTTTCCGATGCAATTACATTCTAGGTCTGGCTTTGTTTGTAAAATGGCTTAAGTTAATTGGGTAAATAAATAACAAATGAATATAGAGATTCCATTTATTGAAACCTATATAGAATAGTACATAGAGACTCGATTAATTAAAATTATCAAAATATTTTTCTAAAAAAGAAGGATTTTTGAAATGTATGACGTATTTTATATTTAGTATATGTATGTAAAAGAAAAAAATAGGGAAATCAAAGAAATTTTCACCTTATTTGCAATTTGTTTAACAATATTATATAATTATTATCAACCTTAAAATAAATCTTTTTCAACAAGAAGGTGACCAATTAGGGAAAAACTTCAAAAAAGCTGAGAAAGGTACACTATCCTAAAGGATAGGCCGCAAAGTTTTGGGTCTAAATCACTTTTAGTGACATGACTGCCAAACTGCCGACTTTTTTTATTTTCAAAAAATAAAAAGGGTGGGCAGTTTTTTATTTTACCTATTCTTCCCCATTTTTCTTATTCTTGCATTTATTAAGCAAAGAATTACTCAAAAAATCTTATCATCTCCCTGTCAAAAAACTGTCTTTAAAAAATCTTTAAAAAATCATTCCAGAATTCGATAAACCT
>JABXKD010000205.1 GCA_013375475.1 Promethearchaeota archaeon | reverse complement strand
AAACCTATAGAATCTGAGGAGTGTCTTAACCGGATGGTTGAGGCTTTTAGGTATTATTATAGATAGACGCCCTAAAGGAAGAACTCATAAAATGGAAAGCTAAACCATAGAAAAAATAGGATGTGTACTTATTTTCAATACATATTTTTTTCTCAAAAAAGAAGGATTTTTAAAACTTATGTAGTATACTAATATATAATATGTGAAATATTTCGCTTAAATAAATTTTTCATATTTCTATAAATTTATTAAATTTAATATTGTAACCTGTATGAAGGTAACAGAAGAGACCTTTTCTTCTATCTAAAAAAGAAAAAGTGCCGAAGAGGCAAGATGAGAAAGTAATAATGAAAAAGTCAATGCAGCTCCGTAGAAAATAAAACTTGCATTTGGCTTTCATAGAAAGGAGAAATAAAATTCATATGAAAAATAGTCGTATTACCTTTGGGGTCATTATTGGAACAAGAGGTATTTTTAATCCTCATCATATAATCATTAGTGAGATAGTAAAATAAAAAAATTGAAAGTGGTGAAAAAAATTGAAAAAAAATAATTTAAAGAAAGCCCTACACGATAGCAAAATTGTATTTGGGCCATTTTTAAAAATTACTGATCCTGCAGTAGTTGAAATTATGGGTTTCGCCGGCTTTGATTTTGCGATAATTGAT
>JABXKD010000204.1 GCA_013375475.1 Promethearchaeota archaeon | reverse complement strand
ATAATAAGTATTATCTCCATTTGAACTATAATATACTACTTCAAAAGCATCATTAACAGATCCTACTGTAATACATTTTTGTGCTATACCTGGACTGCCAATTGGAATAACAGTTCCATCATTACCGGCAGATGTGACACAAATAAATCCTTCATCAACAAGATTATTAATCGCAGTATCTACCGTCGGAACAATACCGCCGCCAAAGCCTAAAGACATTGAGACTGTCGTAATGTTATAAGCAGGATTTTTACCATTATTTGAAATCCAAGTGAAAGCATTTAGCAACATTTGATCTGTTCCACTTCCAGTATCATCCAATACTTTCAAGCAAATAATATTACTTTGAGGGGCAACACCTGTAAATACTGGTGTATTTGTTGGTTCACCACTTAAAGTATAATCTTTTTCGCATTCGATAGTAATTGTATAATCTCTATTAACCGTACCGGCTGTGGGGGCACAAATGACTTGATACCAACCTGCTGCTAAGTTTCCCATATTGATTGTTGCTGGAGATGATGAATAAGTCGTCACAGGTGTAAGAAAATCTTCATTTGCATCCGCTATAATAAAATAAGCTGATCCTGCACTTGAATCCCAATGTAATGTTATTATTGTATCAGGGTTATTCGAATTGTCTTTAACCTCGAACCAATGAGTTCTTG
>JABXKD010000203.1 GCA_013375475.1 Promethearchaeota archaeon | reverse complement strand
CGTGTGCAGCTGGTTCTGCTTTAGAAGGAGCACATATTAGTGATGGAATGAGAGCTGCTGCTGGAGCTATAGATACTATAAAAATCGATCCTCAAAATTTTGATGTTTCCTACAGCACAATTAAAAATAAAAAGCCAATTGGTATTTGTGGTTCTGGTTTAGTTGATGCTATAGCAGAGATGTTAAGATCAAAAATTCTTACAAGGAGTGGTAATTTTAACAAAGAATTCATTGATCAAGAGAGAATTCTTAAAAGAAATAATAATATTGAGTTCATAATAGCTAAAAGAGAAGAAACCTCTATTGGAAAAGAAATCAAAATATCTCAGAATGACATAAGGCAAATACAAATGGCAAAAGCAGCCTTTTATTCTGGTACTAGACTTATATTAAAGCATTTAGATACTAAACTAGAAATAAAACGAGTATTTTTGGCAGGTGCTTTTGGTAATTATATTAATAAATATAATGCAAAATTTATTGGAATGATTCCAGATATTTCAGATGAAAATATTTTTCAAATCGGGAATGCTGCTGGAACTGGCGCTCAATTAGTTTTATTGAACAAAAATTTAAGAGAAAAAGTTAAAAAATTAATAAAAAAAATCCAATATATTGAGATCGCTACAAAAAAAGAATTTCAAAAAGAATACACAGATGCCATGTACTT
>JABXKD010000202.1 GCA_013375475.1 Promethearchaeota archaeon | reverse complement strand
CTTCTCCTCACAGGGATGATGACAGATACGACCCAAAACTCCCGGAAAAGGGACTCTTTCTCTAATTAACTCATAAGCTTCCTTAAATTTACCCTGTGAAATTAAGGCAATGTAACCCTGCACCTTTACCCCTGCTGGACAGGTTAATCGGCAGGTAGGTTTATTTTCGTTCTTTTCTATGGTAAAAACATTAGGAACTACCTGAGGATATAATCGATAAACGGCTTTTCTTTGGGCTAAGCCTTCCTCAAATTCACTTAAAACTTCTACCGGACAGTTTTCTGCACACTCGTCACAACCGGTACATTTATCCAGGTCTATATACCGAGGCTTTCTCCTTAATGCAACCTTAAAATCTCCCGCCTCGCCTTCCACCTTTTCTATTTCCGTGTAACTCATAATCTCAATATTCTGATTTCTTCCTGTTCCTAAAAGCTTGGGAGAAAGAATGCACATTGAACAATCATTAGTAGGAAAAGTTTTATCCAGCTGAGCCATTACTCCGCCAATGCCGGGCTTTTTATCAACTAAGTATACTTTAAATCCGGATTCTGCTAAATCTAAGGAAGCCTGAATTCCGCCAATTCCGGCACCAACCACCATTACCGCGCCAATATTTTTCTCCATCTTAAAATCCTCCCCTATCTTAAAGTCCCTTCATAGTGAGCAGTA
>JABXKD010000201.1:426-673 GCA_013375475.1 Promethearchaeota archaeon | reverse complement strand
GTTTTTGATGATACTTCGATGAATCCAGCTAGGTTATGAGCAATTGCCGATTGAATACCTTCTTCTCTCGTGACTGCTCTTAAATCTTTTAGATCAATATTTGTCCCTACCAACATTATAGGTATGTCTCCTGCATGCCCGCGAATGAGCTGAGTCCAATCCGATAAATTATCGAGTGCGTGCGGGTTGGTAATATTATAGAGAAAAAACGCGGCGTTAGCGCCTTTACAATATTGATGTAAGAGAA
>JABXKD010000201.1:0-416 GCA_013375475.1 Promethearchaeota archaeon | reverse complement strand
CTTATCATTATAGTTGGTCGTCTTGGAGTAGAAATCCACGCCAATCGTCAATTTAAGGTCATCAAGGAAAAAGCCGGAGATGTAGCGAATTGTTAAAGAATTTTTTCCAGAATCTTCTTCACCTAACATCATGATTTTCCAAGTAAAATCATAACTACTCAAGAATTCACCCAAAACCTTGTTGATTGATAACGATTCTTAATCTCTCGCTACAAAGACGCGTTTGCAACTAAATTTGTAATTGTTTATTAAATTAAATTCTCGTCTAAATATTAAACATACACTTATGTATTTAAAACTCACACTTCTGCCCCTTTTTCGCATGAAATTAAGGACAAATAAAATAGCGAGAAGGAAGGATTTCCCTTATTAAAAAGTAGAACTAATTTTTCCCATCTAGAGAATAATTATTATTT
>JABXKD010000200.1:270-678 GCA_013375475.1 Promethearchaeota archaeon | reverse complement strand
AAAATAGCTTATGCATATATTTTTATAAAAGTATAAATAGAATTGTTCCCAGTATTTATAAGAAATAACAATCAACTGCCAAGTTTAGTTTCATCCTTCATATAATAGTTGCAAAAATCGTCTTAATAAGGAAGTCAAATAACAGATACCATTATTACTTTACTGAAAAACTAACCTATTCAATATAATATTATCTATTTATACATTCCCCTTAAAAGTTCTGAACGTGTCCAATAGGGGGAACCTGCTAATTTCAAGCCCTTTGGCCTTTGCTGAAGGGCTTTTTTATTTATAAAAAAAGAGAAGAATTTTTCAACTACATAGGCACATAAAGATAAAAGATAGTTGAAGAAAGTTTATTAGTGTATTAAAATGAAAAGAATTAATTCTTTATTAATTAGAAGTATC
>JABXKD010000200.1:0-260 GCA_013375475.1 Promethearchaeota archaeon | reverse complement strand
CAAAGATAAAAATCAGAAATCTGATTTGGGGATAACTTTAGTTAAGCAATTATTGTTAAATAGGATGAGTAGGTTGTTTTTTATCATCATATTATTATCAGGCTGTGGCCGAATTACCCCTATCAGCGGCTCCTTCTAAGATAACGTTATTCCATTTCAGAATCTGTTTATGTCAAAATCGCTGATTGAGTCAGATATTCAATGAATATATTAAGGTTATTCCAGAAAATGAATAAAATTTACCAAAAAACGAAAGAAAA
>JABXKD010000001.1 GCA_013375475.1 Promethearchaeota archaeon | reverse complement strand
AAAGCAATTGAAAAAAATAATCAAGAAATAGCATGGAGGTAATTTAAAATTGATTGTTTTGGAACCTAATATAGAAGCACTAATTTATCTAATAATTATTGGGGTAGGTTTGTATCTTTTGAATAAGTTGATCTCTGGGACAATTGGAAAAAGTAAAAAAATACCTCTTAAGCAAAAAATGATTGTTAATTTTTCTTTAAAAATTGCTACTGTTCTTATAGTAGTATTTTATGTAATTGAAGGATTTCCAATTATTTCTCTAATAGATCCAACTTACACAGCTATATTTACTGGAGCTATTAGTACTGCTATAGCATTCGCTTCAAGCGGTATATTTGCAAACTTTTTTTCGGGAATTATCATGATGTTAATAAGACCTTTTGAAATCGGTGATCTAGTCAAAATTGATGGAGATAAAGGTATTATACGAGAAATAAGTCTAACAAAAATGAAATTAGAAACATTTGATAACTTAATAATTGAAAAATCAAATGCTCAAGTAATTTCATCTAAAATAGTAAATTACACAATCAAACTAGGTAAAAAGAAGACTTTTGAAGATTTTAAAAAGAAAATCTTAGCCCCTCAAGATATTGGTTTCAAAGGTATTTATGAAGATATTTCGACTTCAAAGAATGAATTCGAAGATAATTTAAAAAAAGCCTACGAGTCCTTTCCTAAGAAGATATATCCAAAATTATACAATTTTACTTTTAGAATGTCATTTCCATATCGGGGATTTCGAGTGATCATCGATGAAGTCTCAAACCTTTGTAAATCATACCATGAGAAGAATATTTTTAGGATAAAACCCCAATTCGATATAGTAGATTACACTATAAGCATAGTTGTTAAATTTCGATTACTAACATTTAATGCGCAAAAAATATTTGATTTTCAACCAAAATTTGCTAACGATGTTTTCAATATAATTCATAAATATAGAATTTCATAAAGAATCCTTAATTAGACTCCAATTTAATCTATACAATTTTTAATTTGTTGAAAAGAAAGAGAAATGATTTTTTGTAATTAATATGCATTTTTTTTAATATTTTTTAGTTTTTTTAACTTTTTTAGCTCTTTTAGGTTTTTTTTTACTTATTTTTACACCCAAACTTAATTGGCCTACTTTTTCCTCAGGTCCCTTCCAAAAAGGGTATTTTTTTTCTAAAATTTTAATTTTTTTAATTTTAAATATCAAAATTGCCATGAAATTAATAGCAAGAACATTTGACAGTAAAAGGACAAAACTCCCAAATGATAAAAGTATATTTCCATAAATTAAGGATACTCCGATATTAACGGCAGGAGGCATCAATGATACCGCAATAGCAATACCTACTAAAGAAGATTGTAGTTTTCCCGTGATGGCAAATCCTACAGCTAAACCCGCACTGATAGATACGATCAAATCAAAAATCGTTGGAAAATTTCTAGTCATCATTTCATGTGTTTGAGACGGTGACCCATAAATAAGGAAAGCTAAACTTGCTAGTAAAATTCCAGCACCTATTGCGATAACAATACTAACTAATTGTCCAAATATTCCTTTATTGACTAAGTGATAATTTTTACTTATTATCCCGTATGAAACGCCCAGAATAGGTCCCATTAATGGAGATATGATCATTGCCCCGATAATAATCGCAGGAGAATTTAATATAAGCCCTGATCCTGCGATAAAAGCAGCTAATATTATAAAGAAATAATAATCTAAATTTAAATCCATTCCTTCCTTTATTGAGGATTCGATTTCTTCTACGGATACTCTGCTTGATAACTCTTCGGAAACCTCTAATTGATCGTCTTTTAATTCTGGAATCGTTACTTGTAATTCTAATATATCTATTATCCCAAATTCGATTCCCACTCCAACTTCATTCAATACTTCAAGTACTTTAGGAACAGCATTCCCTCGACAACGAATAATGATTAATGAATTGTTAGCTCCTTCTAATAAGACAATACTTTTAATATTAAGTTTCTCATTTAGGGCAGTAATTAAGGATTCTATATGCTTTTTTGGTTCATTAGGAAGACTTATCTGAATTTGACTCATTTTTTAGCACATTTTTTATTTTTTCAAAGGAGATTTTTATCATTTTGTTTTAAATATTTTTCTAAAGAATTAAATTAATCTATGCAAAAACAATATAAAACTTTTTTCTAAATCCTAAAATGAAATTTTAAAAATGATTTTCGTATAATTTTGCCGCACGGCATGTGTAATCGAAAGGATCGTGCCAATGTAAAAGTGATGGCGCGAACAGAATATCATGGATTATATAAACTTTTAAAAATTTATTTCTTTACTATGAATTTAATGTTTTAGATTAAAGTTACTTTAGGTTATAATTTTTAACAAAATAAATATAAATATCTTATATTAAATTACATAATGAAATTTACCAAATTGGCGTGATTTAAGTTTGTTTAACAAAAATTATTTGGAAAAAATCCGAGAAGAAAAAGAAAAATGGGAAGAAAAATTAAAAGGATCAAAAGAACGAGATGTTAAATTCGTAACCGATTCTGAAATTCCTATAAAGAGATTGTATACTCCACTGGATGTTAAAGGAGATTATTTAGAAACGGTAAACTTTCCCGGTCAAGAACCTTTTACAAGGGGTGTATATCCATCTATGTATCGTAGTAAATTATGGACTATGAGATTATTCTCTGGACATGGAACTCCGGAAGAAACTAATTTGCGATGGAAATATTTATATGAAAATGGCGAAACAGGATTTAGTGCTGCCGTTGATGCCCTTACATTTAATGGAATTGACCCTACAAATCCTGATGGCGCACCAGAAGTTGGAACATCTGGTGTTCCTCTATACTGCATCGATAGCCTTTTTGCTCTTACCGAAGATATACCAATAGACAAAATTAGTGTAGCTTTAGTCGTAGAACCTTTTACAAGTGCTCCTGTTTGTGCAATGTATTTTAACATGGCACAGATGCGTGGATATGATATAAAAACATTAATGGGAACAACACAAAACGATATTTTAACAATGACGGTAGGGTACATCCCATACAAGAACAGTCCACCCAATCACTTATTGCGAGTGGCATGTGATTTTATTGAATGGACAGTTGCTCAAAAAAATGTTCCACTATGGCATCCAATAAACTTTACGGGTTATAATTACCGAGAGGGTGGCATTGACGCGATTCAAGAACTTGGATTCGTTTTTGCCAGCGCATGTTCTCATATCGATAACCTAATCGAGAGAGGTTGGAAAGCTGATGATTTTGTTGGTAGATTAGCATTTCACTTAGCTGCTCACAAGGATTTTTTTGAGGAAATAGCAAAATACCGGGCAGCTCGAAGGATATGGTATAAGCTGATGAAGGATAAATATGAAGTGAAAAATCCCAAAAATCTTGGTTTTAGGTTTCACGTACAAACCGCGGGAAGCTCTTTAACAGCTCAATTGCCTAAGATTAATATAGTTCGTACAGCAATTCAAGGGTTAGAAGCTAACTTAGGCGGATGCCAATCTCTTCATACAAACTCATATGACGAAGCGATCTGCCTACCTAGTGAGCAAGCCGCTCTTGTAGCGTTAAGAACCCAGCAAGTGATCGCAGACGAAACTCGTATCACCAATACCATAGATCCCTTAGCAGGAAGCTATTACGTCGAATGGTTAACCGATGAGATCGAGGAACGAGTGTGGAACTACATGGATAAAATCCAAAAAGTAGGTTCCATAGATAAAGCACTATCTACAGGGTGGCTCTACAAAGAAATGAGAGATGCGTTCCATAAAAGAAGGACTCGTATTGAAAAGGGAGAAGAAATCATGATTGGCATCAACAAGTACAAGGTACCTTACGACACAGTAACAGATGTTTTTAGAACGTCGAAAAAAGCCATAGATATTGAAGTTGATCGGATTAACAAGTTAAAAGCTAGGAGAGATAACGCAAAACTGGAGAAACTCTTAGATAAACTTCGGGAAGTGTGCGAGAAAGAGGAGAATGTGATGCCTATCATAATGGAAGCTACAAAAGAAGGGGCTACTGTTGGTGAAATATGTGATATTTACAGAGAAATTTGGGGTATTTGGGAACCTCCCCTAGCCATTTAATTGAGGTGGTAAGCTTGAGCGATAGAAAGATAAGAGTATTAATGTCAAAACCCGGAATTGATGGTCATTGGAGAGGCGGTATCGTAGTATCAAGAGCAATAAGGGATGCTGGAATGGAACTCATCTTCGGAGGTTTCCAAAACGTAAAACAGATCGTCGAGGCAGCCATTCAGGAGGATGTAGACGTTCTCGGCTTGTCTATACATAGTGGGGCTCACTTTGCATATACCAAACAAGTGATCGATTTATTGAAAGAAAAAGGCGTCTTTAACGACATTCTAGTTCTGGTAGGAGGAGTTATCCCCGCACAAGACTTTCCAAAATTAAAAGAAATCGGCGTAGCAAATGTGTACGGTCCTGGTTCAATGACTAGCGACATAACTGAATTTATTAAAACCCATATTAAAAAATAATTATTTTTATTATAATTAACAAAAGTGAAACATTTTAGTAGTTTTGTTTCACAATTTTTTTCTATTTTTTGAATATACAATAATAAACAACAATAAACAATAATAAACGATTGTATTTTGACAATAAACAAAAATAAACTTTTTTCGTACACAAAAGTAAACGAATTAAATATTATTAGAACATATCATAATTAACAATAAAAGTCTACTTGCTTTGTTTACTGGATGAAAATGAATAAAAAAGGAAAAGAGAAACGAGAGATGATTTATAAAGTCATTATACTTGGTGACTATGATGTTGGGAAAAGAGAGCTTCTCGCTAAATTTGCTGCCAATCAATTTGAGGAAAAATATTCACCAACAATCGGTGTTTCAATTTTTAAAACAGCAATCGAGCTGAAAGATTATAACGTCACGGTTAATTTAATGTTTTGGGACTTCGCAAGACAACTTCAATTCCACACGCTTTATCATCCGTATTTCGACGGGGCAGATGGAATAGTTCTAGTATTTGATGTTACACGCTCTAGTACATTTAGTAACATTAATGACTGGTATAATTTAGTTGTAGAATACGGATTAAGTGAGATACCTAAAATCTTAATAGGAAATAAAGCACACATAAAAGGAGAAAGGAGAATTATCTTACCTATGGCAGAACTTCTGTGCGAAGAATTAAACGCTCATTATTACGAGACATCTTCTTTCACCGGGTATAATGTGAAAGAAGCATTTGAAAAAATCGCAGAATTAATATATAGAACAAAAAATCTTGGGGAGTCTGAGAAAAATGAAAAACTAATTATCAAACCTTATCAAGGAGAACTTATTGAAACCTCAGATATAATTCCATCTCATGAAGAAACAAAAATTCCTTATATGACGAAAAAAATACCGGAAATACCGGCATCTAATTGGCCTTCCCCAACAAGAAGTTGGGGATCAGATTCAACTAATCTAACTAATCTTCTTGCCCGAAAAATTTGCCCGAAGTGTGGTTCAGCAAAGATCTGGATAGATCAGTTTGATTCTCGCTCATATAGTATACCTATATATTATATTTTTAATAGTTATACATGCATTGAATGCCGGTATAAATTTTGAATATTCGTTTTAAAAAAGTAAAACTTTTGTTCACTAAAATTTTTATTTTTTTGCAAAATTTTTTCAAGATTGAGAAGTTTTATCAAATTTCCCATTTTCAATAAATTCCTTTGCAATAACCAATTCTTTTGGTTCTAATTCATACATATTCATAGAGAAATTGAAAATTAGGTTATATACTATCATATAATTACTAGAAATATAATTATTTCGGAACTGCTTGGATGTATTATTCTTTCTTCGACATCTTAATCTATTACTCAACTGACTTCAATTAACTATCTCCGATAAAATAATATTCGAGAATTATTTTCATACTTTATGTCGTTTAATTTTAAAAACCCCTCTAAAATATTTTCTTGGTTCTACTCCTTATTTTGCCCTATATATGGAAGATCTTACTATAAAGAGTTATTGAAGTCACTAAAATTAACTGGAAGCGAGTCAATTTTTGATTTTGGCAGTGGTGCTGGCGTTCTAGCGAAAAAACTTATCAAGAAATTATCAAATGGAGGGAAACTAACTTGTTTAGATTTGTCTGAAGCATTTCTAAGAAAAGTTCGTAAAAAACTGCGTAATTATACCAATGTGGATTTTATTTTGGGAGATATACGAGAGATGGGGATTTCAGCCAACTCATTTGATAGAATTACTATTTCTTGGGTTATTCATCATTTACCTAAAGAAGAACTTCAGGATATATTACAGAGTATAGTGAACACCTTAAAACCAGACGGAAAAATATATGTAATAGAATTCTTATCGCCACCTCACGGAATACCTGAAGCAGAACTATTTAACCTATTTAACGGAACGGGATTGTCAGAGAACGTAGTGTTTAGAAAGAAAATGACAGGTATATTTGAGTTTAAGAAAAAATAACAAATAAATAAAATAAAAATAATTATAGATAAAAGTTTCAAACCAATACCTTATAAAAAACTAAAAAAGTGTAAAAAATAGAAAATAATAATAATGAAATTATAGATAATGATAATTCAACATCATTTGATAAGAAAATGAAAGCGATTGTATGCACAAAATACGGACCACCGGAAGTTCTTCAGCTCAAAGAGGTAATACGGCCCACTCCCAAAGACAATGAAGTACTAATAAGAATATATGGGACGACAGTCACAGCGGGGGACACTGAAATTCGAGATCTCAAATTTTCTTTCTGGATGCGGCTTCTTATGCGACTAGGATTTGGTATCATAAGACCAAGAAAAAAAATACTAGGGCAGGAGCTAAGTGGGGTAATTGAATCAGTAGGCAAAGAAGTTAAACTATTTAATGAAGGGGATCAAATTTTTGCATCTTCAGCGTTCAAATTTGGTGCTTATGCAGAGTACATATGTCTACCGAGTAAATATGTGATAACAAAAAAGCCGAAAAATATGTCCTATGAAGAAGCCGCTGCCGTTGTTACTGGGGGAATTAATGCGTTGTGGTACCTAAGAAAAGCAAATATACAGAGCGGACAAAAAGTTCTAATCCGAGGAGGCTCTGGAACTATTGGTACATATGCGATACAGCTTGCTAAGTACTATGGGGCAGAAGTGACGGCAATAGGCAATACTAATGGTTCAGAAATGATGAAATCTCTTGGAGCCGATAAAGTAATGGATTACACCAAAGATGATTTTGCCCAAAGCAGTGAGACCTATGATGTTATTTTTGATGTGATAGGTAAGAGCTCGTTTTCAAATTTTGTAAGATCGTTAAAGGAAAATGGAATCTATCTTTTAGCCAACACTGGGACTAGGAAGGTACGAAAACTATTGAAAAGCGGACAGAAAGTAATAATTGGGAGAAGTTTAACCTACGAGACTGAAGATTTAGTTTTCCTCAGAGAACTTATTGAAGCTGGAAAGCTAAAAACGGCGATAGGTAAGCGCTACTCGTTGGAACAAATACCCGAAGCTCATAGGGACATTGAAAAAGGAGGAAAAACAGGAAATATAGTAGTTACTGTGTAATAATAAAAACCCTAAAGAAATTAATAATCAAAGAGGAGAGCTCTTCCCCTTTTACCTACAACTTTAATAATTCCCATCTTACGCAAACAATAGCTCATTTTTTGAGCTAATCTTAAGGGTCTTTCAAGTGAGTATGCCAGTTCAGCGTTAGTAAATGGTGGTTTCAGCTTTGAAGGTTTTAACATAAGAAAATCGATTGGAGAGCAAAAAACTTTTCTTTCTAATACATTTACTAATCTTTTATCGTAAATACTCCAACCTTTTCTCCTCCAACTCCCCTTTCCGTCGTTTATCCAAAACTCTTCAGTTTGAACTAAGAGTAATTCAATTGTAAGATTAGGATTTGAAATTAAATCGGGAATTCGAATCAATTCCTCGAAAATATCTAAATACAACTCATGTCTTGGAGATAATCTCTTGCGGATAATCCTGTATGATTGCTGATCTATGCTAATAATCCATTTATCTTTTACAATAGGATGGATTAGCAGAACTCTATGATTTTTTAGCAAGCTTTCAAGCTTTTTCCTAATCGTAGAAAAGTTCTTGGTTTGTATCTCAATTAGGAGATCGTCTCTTACGATGTCTATAACAAAATTTTCAATTGGTACTTCGAGTTGATCTTCTGATCTTTTACACCATAATTTTAGGGCAGAATGGAGGGAGCTTTCATTTAACGTGCCAACATTATTTAAGATACTAAAAATTTGTTCGTTCACATTATCGTGATAATAAAGTTTTGAATTAAAATGAATATAATATTGACATAGTCAATAACAAAAATGATCTAGTCTACAATTTATATATATAGCTAGCTCTAAGTAATAGATTAATAGATATTATCATCGACTTAGAATTATGAAATATTAAAAAAATAACTGAGAATTGACTTCAATGCCTAAAAGAAAAAATATTATGCGAGAAGGGTATAACTATTTTTCTAATTACAGAAAAGAGGGCAAAGAATGGGAAAATTTTGAATCTGTCCTTAGCCACTATGACTTACCCGACGAAGAACTCGATCCGTATCGCAAAGCGCTTGGTAGCGATGAAGCCCTTAGGGCCGTTTTTCACTGGTATCGGGTACTTAGGCTTCCTGTATTAAAACCAGTTGTCATGCCCACTCTGTTCATATGGCCCCGAAATGTAAAAAATGTCAAAAAGGAGACGGCCAAGGCAAATGCGAATTATGTTAAGGGACCGTATCGATTCGAGATCCTCGAGAAAACGCTCAATTTTGCACTTCAAATGGAGCCTGAGAAGATAACACGTCTATTGCTTGAACATCTGGCTGAACACGCTCAATAAAATGATTTTTTTATAATAAAAAAAATAATTTTATAGATAAAAAATTACATCTGTTTAATACATTTCATTCAAGAATAATATGCATTACTAAAGTTTTTGACAGTTTTCTCATAATATTAAATAAGGTGAATATAAAAATGGGTAAAAAAAAGGACATGAATTACGAAATACAGACGTTTTACCCATTGCGAAGGGTAATATCTGAAACTTTTTCTTTCTTTGAAAAAAAACATTATATTCATGCGCTTGTTGAAATAGACATAACAAAACCGCGCACTTTTATTCATGAACATCTTCAAAAGGCAGGGGAAAAACTCTCATTTACGGCATTTATTATTTATTGCGTTGGTAAAACGGTTGATGAGAATAAAGTGACTCACGCGTATAGAAAGGGAAGAAAGAAGCTGATAATTTTTGATGATGTAGATATTACTGCTATAGTAGAAAGGTCGGTCGATGGTGAATCTCTGCCTACTATTCATATAACTCGAGCAGCAAATAAAAAAACCTTGAGGGAGATTCACGAAGAATTACGCGCTGCTCAAGTTGAAGATTTTGATATTAGCAAGCATAAAAATTTAATGCAAAATTACCTAAAAGTACCACGGTTTTTCAGGAAATTATTAAGTGGAAGAATGGTAAGAAATCCCTTTTTAGCAAAAAAATATTCGGGAACAGTCATATTAACAGCTGTAGGTATGTTTGGGCAAGAAATTGGATGGATGATTCCATATCCGGGACACTCTCTTACTATTACGGTTGGTGGAATTACAAAAAAACCAGGAGTTATTGATGGAAAAACAGAAATTAGAGAATATATAAATATAGCCATTTCATTTGATCATGATATCATCGATGGTGCTCCCGCAGCGAGATTTGTCTCAAGATTAAAAGAGTTTATTGAAAGCGGATTAGATCTTAATAAGTAATAGTTTTGCCGGAAGAGAAGCTCATTAAAATAAAAAAAATTATTTAATAAAAAATAAATTTATCTTTCCAACCTACCTAAGAGGTCCTTTGTGGTTTCGGCATGAAGTTATACAACCATAATGCGAATTCGCGTGGATTTCTTGATTGCATGATAACTCTACCAGGACCCTTTAATTGAGCAACAACACCTTCTCCAGAAAGGAAGGTTGACTTCAAACCACCTACTTTTTTGATATCAAACGAAACACTTGATTCCATGGCAACGAGATGGCCATTATCGCAATTAAATAGTTGATCTTTTTCCAATGACACTTCCATAAAGGCGCCCATCGACCCAATAAATAAATCACCCGCACCATTTAGCGCATCTATCTGCAAATAGAACGCCCTTTCACCACCAAAAAATGACCGTTTCAAACCTAAAAAGTTAGTCTGCGTTTCAAAATGCACTGAACTCGCAACAAAACATCCGCTAAATAAAATCCAACTATCGTTCTTTTGTAATGGAAGATGCATTAAATCTCCAGGGAAAGCCGGAGCTAAACCCAAACTACCATCATCCTGAGCGTTAAAAGTATTCATAAAAAAAGTCTCGCCAGCAAGAACACGTTTCAACGATTTTAAAAAACCACTCGATGCCTTCTTCGTAGAGATTTCTAATGTAGGATCGAAAAATATCATCGTCCCTCCTTCACATTGAATAGTTTGACCCTTCTTTAGAGCTATTTCTATGTAAGAAAAAGTAGGCTTCTTCCTCACTTCAAATTCATATTCTATTCCTTCTGTCATAAATTAACACTTCGTATTGTTAAGTATAGGTTAAAAATTATTTCTAGCGTTATTAAACTTTTACACAATTCCCTTAATATCACCTTTAGAGCATACTTATACAACATTGGACCCTCTCCTAATTTAAATATGAATTAGGGGTCCAAAAAATTAATAGATTAGAGCAAATTATTAAATTTAATTGCCTAATTAGAGAATTAACAATGAACGAGATTTTAAATGATTATACCGCTGTAGAAGAGATGCCTGTTCGATGGGGGGATATGGATGCTCGGGGGCATGTGAATAATACACTATATTTAAGGTATTTTGAAAGTTCGCGGATTGCTTTATTTAGAACACTGAATTTATACGAAGAACCCACAGAAGTTAGAATAGGGCCAATATTGTCCTTTCAGAGCTGTAGCTATAAAGCCCCTTTAACCTATCCAGACACAATTTATGTGGGGGCTAAAATAGAAGCTATAGAAGGATCAAAAATTATCATCAAGCATTCCATAGTAAGTAAGAAACGAAACCGAATCGTCGCTGAGGGAGAGGCCCATATAATCTGGTACGATTACGATAATAAGAAAAGAGCAAACATTTCGGATCCATTGAAACAAAAATTATTGAAATTACAATAATACCTTTGGTTTACAATACCTTGAGATGAAAACTATTAAATGGTCATATCCCTCGTTCACACAAATTTATTTCACCCTTTCTCTTTAAATCTTAAGACCTCTAAATATGCTCATGGATAGCCTAGAAGTTCTTAAAGCTCGAAGGATTCTAATTCAACACGCGTTTGATGAAATTTGTGCCGAAACTAAAATCGAGCGCTTTCAAAGTCATACTTATTGTACCCTTTCGAAACTGTTCCTTACCAAAACAGCACAAGAAGAAGGTTTGTTTACTCCACAAGAAGATTGGTTTAAACCAGAGTGCCGAAATGAGTTATTAAAGAAGGTAAAGAGTTTTTTAATTAAGCATATTAGATAGATAATACATGAAAAATATGCAATTGCCCTAAAGGAAAAATTATGAAAAATAATATCTACGATGAAGACCAATGGGACGATGATGATTGTGATGCGGATGATAGGGATGAGGACGACTGGGATGAGGACGACTGGAAAGGGGAAAATCTGGAATACTATAAGAATGTTACCATTCTAATAACCTCCCTCAGTCAACGTGGGCTCCAATACTGGGAAAATATATTCCGAACCTTCCTTGAAAGAAGTGCAAGAAATCTAGAAGTGTATGATGTTGATGATAATATTCAAGTGGTAAAACAAAAAGGCAACGCGTTTATCTACATCAACAACCAACCATTAGGTTTATGTGTTCTCGCTTTATTACAGAAAATATTTGATAAAGAAGGACCTGTTTACATTTCGGAAGGGTTAGATAAAGATTTCTTATACATAAAACAAGTTGAGAATGTTTTTCGACGGAGTGAAGAAGAAGTTCAATCTAAGAAATCGTTTAAACTTTTATGCTGCGAACTTAAACAATAGGTAGAGTCAGGATACAGCACTAAATTACGCAACCTTAAATTAGCCCCAGCAATTTTAAATCAATTAAAGTCTAGAATTTGACTTCGTCTATATTTTCCTCTGTAATGTGATTTATATTTCATTTTTATTTTTCATGGAAAATATCGTATTTATACTTAATTTAAAAAAGAAAAATGAAATTATGTTAGGATTTCACGCGTTTTCTGATAATAAGAGCTTGTATTACGCTCAGCGCTCCTAATAGGAGGTAGAAATCGTAGCCGGGGATGCCTGGTGGTACTGGTGGGGGCTATTCCGAGCTATCTTTAATCACTTGAATAACAACTTTCTTGCGGTCATACCGTAAGAAAAGAAAATGTAGAAAAAGTCCTGAATGTCTTAAAAAAACTAATTAAATAGAAATTATCATCAATAATCAGATTTCTTATTTTAGCTTAGATCAGAGGGAAAAGTGGGTTCAAGAGATTTCATAAGTTGAGCTATATCAATCTCATTAAAATTATTCAACCAAGTATACTCTGCTAATTGGTTTGATAATGATTTATTTTTATCAATTAATAATATGATCTTGTTTTCTAATAAAAATGATGGATCTAAAATCTTTCCTTCATAGTTTTCTAATGTTTTAAGATTCTGAAGCATACATTCTAATAAATCGTCATAAAAAAGAAGCGGAATATATTTCAATACTTTCGAATTTTTCTTTAAAACTTCATACTGGTCTTTATAAATCTGGGAATATTCAATATTTCTCGTGTTTATTACTTCAATGTCAATGAAAGAAGGATAAAGTAATTTTTCTTTTGAAAATTTGAATCTTTTTTTTTGTACCCTTCCTTCCTTCATTTTATACATATCTACGAGTTTCTCTTCATCATCAACTTCAACTAATATGTGTTTTTCTTGGATTCTTTGATAACAAATATCCCTTATTAGTTCACAATACTTTATCGAAGCACTAATTAGATCTTCTTCCTCTAATTTTGCTACAATAATATGATGTAAATAAGCCCGTAAGAAAGCAGCAAAATCTTCCTCTAGAGTTTTTAATTTTCCATAGAGAAATCTTGTTGCACTCCACCACTTTCGTACCTTTTCAGACGATAATGAAATTGCGAATTGTTCAGATGCTCTTATTTCTGTAAAATTAATTAGTTTGTCAATTCCATATTGGACAAATGGCGTCGGATTGATAATTGCCGTGTACTTTTCTCCAATTGAAAATGAGATAGGATTTCTTGGTCGAAGCAAAGTTGAAAAGACTCCATTATTGACTCTATCTACTCTTAACGGGAGAGGCATTATTGGATTGAATTGTATTTTCTTTAATAATTCAACATGATGCTTTATCTCATATTGCGATAGATCAAGAGGAATCACATCAATGTAAAAAAAAAAAGGAGCCGCATCGGATTTATAAGTTTTATATCGTGATTCAAGTTTCCGGCTCATTTTGATCTCTTGATTATATTATATATTAATTCTTTGATGGAATTAATAAGCTGTTTTAATTAAATAAATGAACTATTCCTGCTCTGATATACTTTTCAAAACTGGAGGATTTACACACCAAATATAATGACCTTCTTCAATCTTCATCTGATGAGGAACTTCGAATTCACACTCTTTAGTTCGAGCATCAGAAACGCAACGAGGGTTGAAATGACAACCCGGAGGAGGCGCAATAGGACTTGGAACTTCACCGTCAATAACAAATTTGATATCTTTGCTATCGGGATCGACCCTTATACGCGATCTTAGAAGAGCTTGAGTGTAAGGATGAGTTGGTTTAGCAAATATCTGTTTTTTTGTTCCTATTTCAACAATACGACCAAGATACATAACCGCAACTTGATCTGCTATATGATTCACAACTGATAAATTATGTGTGATGAATAGAAAGCCATAACCATAGGTACGTTGTAAATCTTTTAGTAGATTAAGTATCTGAGCTTGAACAGATACGTCCAAAGCAGAGGTTGGTTCGTCTAATATTATTAATTCTGGATTACATGCCAATGCTCTAGCAATTATTATTCGTTGCTTTTGACCGCCGGAAAATTCGTGTGGATACCTATCTAGATGCTCCTTCTTTAATGAAACTTCTTCTAACAGTCTTAATACGTGTTTTCTGAGTTCTGTCTTCTTAGTTATCCCTAATAAGTTTTTTAAGGGCTCTGAAATTATATCTACTACTTTCATGCGTGGATTTAACGAGGCATCAGGGTCTTGAAATACAATTTGTATTTTTTGTCTTAAGAAACTTGAATATTCGTCTTTATCAACTTTAATTTCGTTAAAATTTATTTCTCCTTCTTTAATATCTACTAATCCAAGAATAGCTTTAGCGAGCGTCGATTTACCACACCCACTTTCTCCCACTAAACCGAGCGTATCTCCCGTTTTAATGTTTAGCGTTACTCCATCAACCGCTTTAACCGCACCAATTTGCCGCTTTAAAACACCGCCTACCAATGGATAGTAAACCTTAAGATCGTTGATTTCAAGAAGGAGTTTTCCTTGTTCTAATTTACTTAACTCTCGAATTTGCCCCAAAGGTATTCTCTTTAAATAGATGGACTTTATTATTAAACTGAAAATAACAGAGAATACCAAAGCTAATAGCAAATTAGGTCCAAATTTGAATAATGTTATGAGATTTCCAACCAGCGCACTTAATATAGCTGAAGCAAGGCAAATACGATATGTTTTTCTTAGTAATTGTGAACGATCGTCCCAATTAATGAGAAAAAATGATACAATGTAAGCTGGAACAAACGTAAACAATAAAAATTCGATAAGAAAGTCCATTAGGATCACTCCAATTAAAAAATCAATTATTAAATCTCCTTGAAAAATCATTTAACCACCTCTTTAACAACATTAAATTGGGGATCGTACAAATGACATGCGACAAAGTAATTGGGCGCAACTTCTATGCTTTTCGGTCTTAAAGAGTCACAAGGGTGGAATCGATTTACACACCGTGGATGAAAACGACAGCCTGATGGGGGATAGATTAAATTGGGGACCATACCAGGAATTATCGTTAAATCTCGTTCTTCCCCTTCTATTGGAATAGCAGATAACAATCCTTTTGTATAAGGATGATAGGGCTCAGTAAAGAGTGCTTTTGTCTCACCATATTCCGCTATCGAGCCACTATACATTACTGCAACCCGATCACACATTTTTGAGATAATTCCAAGATCGTGGGTTATAAAAAGGATTGAAGTGTTATACTTTTTCTTCAAATCCTTCATAAGTTTTAATATCTGATTTTGTACTGTTACATCTAAGGCTGTTGTTGGTTCATCTGCTATTAATAAACGAGGGCTGCCTGCTATTCCCATTGCTATTTGGATTCTTTGTCTCATTCCTCCGCTTAATTCGTGAGGATATCTATCGATTATATTCTCAGGTGAAGGAATATTCAAATCTTTCAATAATTGTATGCTCCACTCTCGTGCAACACTGTAAATACTCCCGCCGTCATGACTAGAAGCTTCAATTAGGAGTTCTTTCTTTTTGTGTAAGATATACACTTCAGAAATCTGTTTCCCTACAGTATATACTGGGTTTAGCGAATTAAGAGGATCTTGAAATATCATAGTGATTTTATCACCTCGATATGAAAGAATCTCTGATGTTGACTTTTTCAACAAATCTTCACCTTCGAATTCAACAATTCCATTCAAAATCTTACCTGAGGATTGAAGTAATTGAAGGATTGATAATGCAGTTACAGATTTACCACAGCCAGTCTCACCCACTAATCCTAAAACCTCTCCCTCATAAATCTTGAATGAAACTCCGTCAACCGCATGAACAACTCCTTCTTCAGTAAAAAAATTGGTTTCAAGATTCTCTACATTTAATATTACCTTATCATCCACAGCCTTTAGACCTTCCCCTTCCATCGATCTGATATCTTCTTGAATTAGTTTCTTATCTGCTTCTATAGCTTGAGGAAGATACTTATACTTCATTGATACGATTAAAGCCACTATAAATGTAATTGCTACTACAACCGCTAATACTCGGATATCTTGCTGATATAATGTAATACCAAAGAATCTTGAAAGATATAATTCAACCACAATAAGCTGGATTGACCAGACTCCAAAAGCAATAAACGCTCCGAATAATATGGAATTATTTACTACCACTTTTGGCGGTCGTCTATCCAATGGAATTACTCTTATAAATATTATAGTTAGAATGGATAAAAAAATTACTCCAAAAAATGCCCACTGAATCCCAAGTAGAAAAATATCATAGGTAGGCAAGATTGAATCGTCTGGGATTAAATTGCCAATAGGAATTCCTAGGATATCGAATGATAGAAATATGCCTACAACCATCCATGATACAACAATAAAAACTAAATATCTCTTCTGAAATATTCTTTTTAACTCAGAAGAACCTCGCAAAGATTTATCAGTTCTGTTCAAAATTATTTTATAAAAGGGAAGTACTAATGTCGATATTAAAGCAAAATTAAAATATATATTATTTATCCACTGAAAGAACACTACGTACCATCCGATGAAAGCTATAGTGAACATCGCACCTAAGCCGATTCCAAAAGCAATTAAGATGCTTATCACTAAACTAACCATAATTTTTTTCTTTTTTATTTCATCGGCTCTATCCAATAATGGCTTAGAAACTAATCTGACAAAGAAATAAACGAAGAATAAACAAGCTAGTGATTGAATTACGTTCATACCATAATTAGCGAAATAATAATCCTGAAATAACATATTCATCATGTATAATCATCCTTTTGTTTGTTGTAATCTTGGATCTAACGCGTCTCTTAAACCATCTCCTACCAACATAAATCCTAAAACAGCTATTAAAATAAAAAGGCCTGGCCAAAGGGTCGCGTGGATAGCCGATAAACGAGAACTTGCGTAGCTAATATCAGTACCCCAATCTGGTAGAGATTCATCACCAAATCCTAGAAAAGCTATTCCTGAAAATCCAAGGATTGCCCCTCCCACCCCTCCAAAAAAACTAATGATGATAGGTGATATTGCGTTCGAAAAGACATGCTTAAACATGACTTTAAAGTTGTTTGCTCCCCCTGTTTTAGCGGCTTCAATATATAATTCTTGTTTGACCTGTAATACTGAAGCACGCATCAAACGAGAATAGCCCGTGATGGCAAACAAACCAAATATTACTAACATGGTTAGTAAACTGGGGTTTCCGCTTAATTCAACAAGAAGGATAATTATTACCGTTCCTGGAAAAATTATAACAAAATCTACAATACGCATTATGATTGTCTCTACTCTGCCTCCGTAATACCCCGCGGCAGTTCCTAATACCACCCCTCCTACTGATGCAATTATAATAGTAATGAATCCAAATACAATTGCTGTTCTAGCACCCCATATTATTCTTCCTAAAAGGTCAAAACCATATTCAGTAGTTCCTAGAATATGTTCTGCGTTGGGAGGAAGGAAGGGCGTTGCAACGGCGTAAGCTGAGTCAGTAACTCTCCTTATTGTGAAGGTAGTCAACCAAGGTGCGTATACCGCTAGAAAAGTTATAAAAAATATGAAACCCAATCCCGTAATAGTTAAAGGCGTTAGTAATCGTCTAAAAACTCTTCTCTTAGACTTAAATCTTCCTATTTCGTATTCTCTTGAATTGAAGTCTGGATCGCGCCATCCTGGAATCAAAAAGAATTTAACATACCGTATTACACTATGTTTAGTTATTTTTTTTTCAACATTCTCTGATAAATTCTCGCTTATTTCTACATTTAATGAATCTCTTACCATTTTATAAACACCTCTTAAGTGTAAACAATTCTAGGATCAATTATTGTATAAAGAACATCAGCTACTATAATTCCTATTAAGATAATAATCGATGTATATACTAACATACCGCTTACAACTACGTAATCGCCCCTCAAAATTGACTGAACCATATAAAATCCCATTCCCGTGTAATTAAAGGACATTTCAATAAATAATGATCCGGTTAAAAGCCCAGCAACTGTCCCAACAATAGTCGTGCTAGCCGGAATTAACGCGTTACGTAATGTGTGTTTGTTCATAACATCCTTATCAGGAACCCCTTTGGCTCTTGCAGTTCTAACGTAATCTTTTTGTATAACTTCTAACATGCTTGCTCGAGTTTGTCTTGTAATTCCCGCAAGGGAAACTATTACTAAACAAAAAGCTGGAAGATACATGTGCATCAATGAATCTTGAAGGAGATATTGATCATTGGTCAAAAAAGCATCAATAAGACGAAATCCTGTAATTGGTACATAAGTTCCTGCTACATTAACCGAGTTGGTATTCCCAATCGCTAAATTTATGGCTCCATAAGTAAAGCTTTCTAATACGACACTAAAGAAGTATTGAAGTAAGGTTGCTAACCAAAACACAGGAATACATACTCCTATCATCATGAAACTTCGAACTACAGTATCCTTCCAATTATTCCGGTTTTTCGCACTTATCACACCCAGCTTCACGCTAAGGATTGGTATCAATATTATAGGTATAATTACAAGTTCAATAGTTTTGGGAAAGATCTTAACTATTAAATCAATAACTGGCTCATCCGGGAGAACTATATAAGAAGTACCCCAATTACCACTAAAAAAATTCGTAAAATATTTGGCGACTTTTATAAACCACGGATCATAAAATCCAATTCTCTGTTTTTCAAGTTCAACTAGTTCAGGTGGCACGAGCCCTCCTCCCAGTTTATTTAAATTAATGTTTTGCGACATCAAAGTTGATAAAATAAAGGTCACTAATAAAACTAAAAATATTGTAGGAATCATTACTAGCACTCGCTTTATGATATAATTCAGCATGGTTGAAATTCTTCCACGATATGCTTTAAAAACTAACGCTAATATGCCACCAATGAGAATTAGAAATGGTTCAACTAACAAAAAGCTATAACTTAGCGATACTGGAATTGATGTGGAAAGAAAAATGATCGTTCCAATTGGAATAAACATTCCAAGAACTGCAAAACTTCCAACAATTAACAATAAATAGGCTCCGAGTTTCTTACCATTGAATAATAAAATAGTACCGATTAAACCTATAGCACCAAATAAAATCGTTAATATTGTCCTCGTCATTAGTATCCAAGGATTGAATCCAATAGATGCCCAAGATAATGCTGAAGCAGCTAAAATGTCTTCTATATCTGATTGCACACCAAAACCTCTAAATCCTGCTATCAGAAGCAAGACTGAACCTATCAAACCTAATATTGGACCAATTTTTATTTTCCATTTTGATATATCTTTATCAACCATATCTAATCCCAAGTTTTTCTTTTATTAGTTATTAATAATTTTTTTATAAAATAGTGGACGATTTATTTTCTCTACACGATTGGAGTCGATAATTTTAATGTTTTTTACAAAGAATTATTTTTTAATATTTTTTCCAAAATTTCTAGGGTATAATTTCTAAGCGATTCATTTGACATTTCTACTTTCGTTAATTGAAGCGTTTCTTCTACTTTAACTAAGTTGTCATCCACTTCTTCTTCTTTCTTCATCTGCTTTATTTTCTCAATTTTAGCGAACATAACTGCCCGATTCATCTCTATATAAGCTACACCCATAAATAAACTATAAATAAATAACGAAAGAAAAGAAGCTTTACCCTCCTCTAATTCTATTTCACCCTCGTCTATAGCTCTTTGTATAATATTTGTAGTCCCTTCTAATAATCTATACTCCGCATAATTTCTTTCAATTGGACCTGGAACATTATTGGAATGGGGGGCTTCAATTACGTTAAACATCATTTTAAACCTGTCGTAGTCTTTATCTGCGAATTCTAAGAAATGTTCGTAGAGTTTTAATATTAAATTACAAGTGGAACCTTCGTGTTTTTTGATAATTTTAAGGTTTTCTTCTTTAAATTGAGAATAAAACTTATTACGTATAGCAATCCATAGCTCCCTCTTGCTCTCGATGTAATTATACAAATTATTCTTCGTCATACCGAGCATTTCTGCTAAATTTCTCATACTGAAACCTTCTGTTCCTTTTTCTAGAAATAATTTCTTGCCAGCATCCAAGATTCTTTCGAACTGTTCCTCCTTTTTATCTTCAGAACGAGCCCTTGTTTGCTTCAGTTTAGGATTCATCTTCTAAAACTCTTTTTATCATTCATAAAACTCAATTTAAATATAAAAAATTCTTTTAGTATTCTCTAATTATTTAATAAATTACTTTTTTATATAAAACTTATTACAACCTTTCAATTTTTACTAATCCAATTATGAAAACTGATCTAATAGTATGATTATATATATAAGTGGACAATATTAATTTATTCAAAGAAAGCTGAATTTTTTAATTAATTCTCAAAATTTGCTGTAAGTAATAAATAGGGAGATCTAAAAGGGTAAAATGCACTCATTCGCTCTAAGGTTTAAATTCCTCGGCATATAAAAATAGATTTTTTCTAGTTTAACAAAGTAAATGGACAGTAGGCAAACTTTAAATATTAAAAAAACTAACCTTTTCTTTAATAGCTTATGCTATAATCTAAAAAAAAAAATGGAAAAAAAAAATGAAAACAATAACTAGAAAATCAATACTTTTAGTATTTTTAACTTTTCTGACAGTTTTTCCTGTGATCTCTGTGGCGGTTGTAGCCAACGTACCCAAATTAGCGCAAGAGGAACGCGTAAGTTTTGTTGTAGGTGAGGGTGGCACTGGAGCGATGCTTGATGATTGGGATCCTGCAATAGCGACTACCGGCAATTTTGGGAGTCTTGAACCTTTAGTCTGGGCCAACTGGGTAGATCGACAAGCGTATCCAATGCTTGCAACCGGATGGACCATTCATCCCAGACGTGACGAAGGAGGTAATACCGGTGGCGTAGCGGCAATTTCTTTCACTTTACGACAGGGCGTTGAATTTATGGACGGTTTAAAATTTAATGCCTCGGTGGTTAAATGGAACTTCGATAGAATGCACGCTATCACCCAGCAAAACACAGTCCCACATAAAAGATGGCAAGGTAATTGGTGGTTCGACCCATCCTCGGTAGCGCATCGTTTCACTGAACATTGGAATTTAACTTGGGGTCTTTCGGATCCTTTCGGTAATGGTAAAGTACCTATTATTAACGAAACAATTATAGTCAGCGAATATCTTGTCAACTTTACCCTAAATAAATACGCCGCAACCCCTCAGAGATTCTCAAACCTTCCATTGATATCCAGTAAAGAATATGCAGCCTTTGCTACAGACGTAATACGGGGATATTCAGGGCAAGGAGTCGATCATTGCGTTGGAACTGGTGCATATCAGTTCGTATACGCTGATAACGTGGTTACTAACACACAATACTCGGTCAAAAACGAGAACTATTGGAATAAAGACTACCTTGAATCACAAGGTTTGTTCGTAGTTGACGATGCGTATGTTAGATGGTACGCGACTTCTGATGCACGTACTACTGCACTACTCGCTGGCGATATCGATTCCAGTGGGTGGCAGGCACAGAACAAGCTTACTGACATGGATGCTCTTGAGGCTAGCGCCTATCATACCCTCTATCCAACAGAATATGATCCAAGTTATACTACCGTTCAATTTTCTTGTAAAGAGAACAATGACAAACCAATAGGAGTATTTGCTGGTTCACCATATGATGGTTGGTCTCTACGAGACTATTGGCCTACTTGGGCTGCGGCGAATGGTATTCCAGGAGTCCCATTAGCTCAGGGCGTGAATAAGTCAGTACGACAAGCTATTAGTTATGCTTTCAATTACCAGAACTATATGGACGTCCAATACGCCGATATTGGTGCAGTTCGATGTGACAGTCCATTGGGAGCGGAATGCGTATGGAACGACGGTACTGTTCCTGGCTATGACTATGACGTTATAAAAGCGCGAGAAACTTTACTCAATGATCCCTATTACTTAGCTAAGGCTACTGCTAGAGGATTAGACGTTAACAGTGCCACTAGTGAATGGAATGGCATAGCTGGCACCAATCCTATAAATACTTTTACCTATTTGGACGGTGGTACACCACACAAATTAGCTACATTGGAAAAAGCCTTGAATGATCTTGGCTTCGCTATGAATTCAACTATTAGTACAGCTATTGATACTCAGTGGATGCATACTAAAAAGGCAATGCAATTTGACATGTTTTCCTATATATGGCCCTCTGATCCACTATATCCGATGGATTGGATGGGTGTAGGAATGAACCTACTATACAATTCATATGCCGTGGCAATTCCCTCTTTATATAATTTCGGAATGCTGCAGAATAGCTCAATAGATATATTAATGGCTAACATTCCTTTTGCGGGAACAGCAGCACAACCCTTGTATAACGAACTTTGCGCGATGTTATATCGGGAAGCTAACCATCTCTATATTGCACAAGCTCAGAGAGGCGTATGCGTTAACTCGGGATGGAACGTTACCCAAGCAGCCTTAGAACAGGGTGGTGGAAGGTGGGTCAGAACAGAACAGTTAGGTGGTGCGAGATTGACTGCTGCACCTCCAGCTCCTCCCGAAATTCCAGGTTACCCCACATTGATACTAGTGCTTTTCAGTTTCGCCGCTATTCTTGGACTTGGTTATAATATTACCAGAAAACGCAAAAAATACTAAATAAATAACAAAATTTAATTTTTTTTTATTCTTTATTCTCTTCAGAATTTGAAAATAAGTGCTTAAAGATAATTAAATACTAGAAAATTTTAAAGAGAAATTATTAGATTGGGCTAGCCTTCTTACTTCGTACTTAATTGAGAAAATGATGTTTCTTGAAACAAAATCAAATTTTAAAAAAATAATAATAGATAAAAATTAAAAAAAAATTACGATCTTTATCTTTGATGAAATCTCATTTAATGAGATTAAATTTCCTTTCTTTTAGTTATTTCTTTCTTTATTTTCATTCCACTTAGTGACCCGGAAAGAACAGTCAAAATTAATATTAATATATTTATATACCCCTGTCCGCTTCCAAATTGAAGAACTAATGGTTCTGCCGCAAAGCCAAACATTATCGCATAAAAGAAGAATCCTAACGCGATAATGAGAGGCACCATCCATAACGAGGCTTTTATTCCATATTCCGGTATATCTTCTTTATAGGTTAGAGCAAAACAAACAATAAATAGCAGAATGATGCAAAAAGCTTGAATTGTGAAATAAAGCGTTCCGGTATTTATAACGTTAACAATATTAAATAGATTCCAATAAAGGTCTAATATGAATATTATAAACACTGGAATTAAAATTAATAGTATTTGAAACGAATGCCAGTCTTTCAAGCTAAAAACAATTATTAGAACCATTAATGCTATTAGAATCGGAACAAAGAGTATTGGGCTAAGCATTGAAGAGAAATATGTTTCATACGTCCAAAATATAATTGTTCTATCCATATCAAGGTAAGAAATATCAAACCCATATTCATCAAACAGCAGAGTATTTGCGATAAAAGCATAATATCCTAACACTATTACTATATAAGCAAGAATTACTCCTCCCTGTCGACCCCAATCTATGTAGATTTTTCTATCCGGGGTTTCTCCTTCAAAATATTCTATTTTCTCTTCTTCGTCTTTTTTCAGCATACAATTACACTATGTTAGCTTTATAATTTTTTATTTTATAAAAGTAATAAATTTTTGTTATCCTTTTATTTCTTTTCCTTCCTTCAACTTATTCAAGTCTGATTTTTGAAGTTCTAGTTTTAACACTTTCCCTGTCGCAGTCATCGGTAATTCCTTTATAAACTCGATGTACGTCGGACACTTCCAACGAGCCATGTTCTCTTCACACCATTTCTTCAGCGTATCCTTGGAAATATCAACACCTACTTCACTTCCTGGTTTTAATGTTACCCACGCTTTTACCGCTTCACCCCTTTGTTTGTCTGGAAGTCCCGTAACCGCAACTTCGTCAATTTTAGGATGGGTGCCCATAATTTGTTCTACTTCTTTGGGGAATACCGAGTGCCCCGCTACTTTTACAAGCGATTTTTTGCGATCACGGATTTCTAAAAATCCATCTTCGTCTGTGAAGCCAATATCGCCAGTTAGAAGCCAACGTTTCCCATTCCAATATTTTATATTATCTTCCTGTTCCTCTTGTTCGCCTTTGTAGCCAAGCATTACCTGTGGACCTGCGACACAAATCTCCCCAGTGTGTTCTAATCCAAAATTACCTAACTCGGGTGTTCCATCGCAGATTGGACCGAGCTCAAAGTTTTCGCGATCGAATATAACTAAATCAGTTCCAGGTATAGGCAAGCCTATCTTTCCAAACTTATTCGGTCCCCAGAAAGGAGATGAAGACACCACCGGAGACGTTTCCGTTAACCCGTAACCAGGTCTAATTGGACAAAATACTTTCTCAAAAGGAATTCGGACGTAATCGTGAAGTGGACCAGCCCCTTGGCTCGCGAATTTTAGTTTCTCGTGCAAATCATACTCCTTTTTAAAATTTTCCACTCCCATCTGGTCCACAAAATCTATCAAACGCTTAAAAAGCAATTCTACCCCCGCGTATATAATTTGTTGGGGAGCTTCCAATTTTTTTACCGTTTCACACAACTCTTTATCGTCAGGAGGTTTTGCAAAGATGAGCATCACCATACCAAGAAAAAGAGAACCATTCATGACTGATGTTAATCCAAAACTGTGAAAGAATGGAATTGAGCCGATACATATCATTCCAGCTTCCAATTTAACCCCGTCTCGTTGCTGGTATAAGTTCACTAACAAGTTCGCGTGACTTAGCATTGCTGCTTTTGGTAGTCCAGTAGTTCCTCCCGTCATGAGATATGCTGCAGGGTCCTTCCAAGGATCAATATCGGTTTTTATATCTTTTGGTTCGGTTTTAGAGACTATTTCCTTCATCCTATAAACTTTATAATGTTCAGTCTCATCTGGAACAGTACCTTGTGCATCTGGTATAACACCTCTTAACGCCTTAAAGGTGTTTGGTTCTGCAGTCACGAAATCAAGCAAATTCGTGGAGATCACATGTTCTACTTGAGTTTCTGGTAATACGGCTTCTCGGCCTTGAGCGTAAAAACCATCCATCGTTACGAGAACTTTTGCTTCCGTTATGTTTAACGCATGCTTTAACTCCATTGGTTTATATGTCGGATTAATACCCGCCATTATAGCTCCGATATAAATCGTACCCATATAGGCTATAACAAAATTTATGGAATTTGGTAAATCAATAGCAACGGCATCTCCTTTTCGAATACCTAAATTATGAAGATACGTACCAAACCGTTTCGCTTTATCAATTAACTCCCTAAATGACACTTTCTCTATATAAGGCCCGAACACCGCCATACATACGTCCTTATCCCAAAAGTCACTCTCGGTAGCGCATCTCTGAAATCCGTCAAAAAGCGGTTCAACGACAATACCTTCTACTTCGTAAATCTGTTTGGGAACACCTTCAGGCCAATAATCGCCAAACCATACCTTACTTTCGTCAACTTTAAACTCTTCTAATTTTGACATATTTATCTATACTCTGTTTAATTACATAAATTGTTTATTTCAGCTTGATTCTGTTTGTTCTAATTTCTTTCTTTCTTCCGCAATTTTTAAATATGTTGCCACCGTGTTCTTTGCTGGTATCGTTTTTTCTTCTTTCTCAATTAGCTTGATCGCCTCTTCTGGACAAGTGGGAACACAAACTCCACATCCGATACATCTATCCAAGATTATATTGGATATATCGTCAATAATTTCTACTGCGTCCATTTGACAACGCGTTTCGCACACACCACAGCCAGTACAAAGCTCTTGATCCACTTGAGCAAAATAATTTGAGCCAAAAAATTGCGCCGGGGCATCAAATTTCTTCTCGTTAACCAAAAGATTACAACAACAACCGCAACACGTACAAAGAGAGGCTGGTCTTTGAGAGTTTCCTGCTTGAAGAACTAATCCCTCTCTTTCCGCCTGTTCTATAATTTCAAGCGCTTCATCCTTAGTAATTATGCGTCCTAAACCTCTATTTATATAGGCCATCCCCGCTGAACGAAAACTAAAACAAGACTCTCTCAAATCCGTTTTTTCACAACTTTTACCAATTATATCGTTCTTCTTTCGACAAATGCACTCGTTTAATACGATGGGCTCACCGCAAGTGTCGAGGTAATGCCGAAAATCATCGTAATTAGCAATATCCCTATCTATACCTATTTCTTTCTCAATAGGAATCGTTCTCAATTGGGGAATTTTTGTTTTATTAAGCTCCTCCATATACGCTTCTTCAAAATATTGATCTACATCGTGAATAAATTCCTCTGTCATCTTATTCATCTGAAATTCGTAAAATCCTAGAATAAAAGCAGATGCTGCGTAAATCTTAATTTCCTCTTCGCCATCCCTTTTTATAGCACGGCCGATTAATCCATCATCAAACATCTCGTCAAGTGCTTTTTCGACGCCCTCAAGTGGAACGCCGTTCTTCTCAAGTTTAGCATAAATCTTATTCAAAGGTTTAGGATAAAACTCTAACTTGGATGCAATTAACGCTTTTTCTGGAGAAAATAACCGCTTTAAAATTCTTATCTCTACTCCGGATTCGGTAGCAGGATAACTAATAGGCAATTTGTCCAGACTTTCCTGGAGCGCTCTATAAACTCTATCTTCTGATTCATTCATTATTAAAAACCATTTCGTTTTATTATACAAAATATATAGATTATCTTAAATTCTACTCTTCTAAGGTAGCTTGGTCTCGAACATCTACAACAGATTCTATTTTTTCAATTAATTCGTTAACGCGATTTATATCGTCAATCTCAATTGTAGTCGCACCAGTAGGACAGATTTCTGCGCACCTCCCGCAACCCAGACATCTCTGCTGGTCGATTTTTGCTTTACCGTCAATTAACTCCCTACCACGGAATACACACACTTCAACACACTTACCACACCCTATACAGGCTTCTTCATTAACATTAACTGATATTCCTTCAATTCTCCCAAACATTGCGGTACTTATATTTGGTCCATGTGTTAGAAATTTAGCATTCACGCAGCAACAAGTACAACAGAAACAGCAAGATAAGAAATGACCCGTATCTTTAACTCCAAACATCTCAGATTCACCCATTGCCCTTCCGAGTAATGGTATTAATCCTTCATCAATAGCACGTCTTACTCTGTCTAATGCTTCCTCTTTTGTGCCAATACGTACATCACGCACCTCAGGCATCAACAATTGTAAAGTATCATCACCCATATAGATGCACCCTAATCCTGGATCGTGATCCTGACATTCATGAAAAACTCTACATCCACAATTGAGTAAAACAATATTGCTCGCTTTCTCGATAAAATGTTTGAAGACAATATACGGTATTACTTGATTTTCATATTTTCCAAGAGACTTATTGATAGGTATGTAAGCTCCATATTCTTTCTCTCCAGTCTTCCTTTTTTCAGCCGCCTCAGCAATCCGAGATATTTGAAAAGGTGGTAGTTTGGCGAGTGAAATTGGATGCTTAAAATTTTCGTTGTAAACTTTAGCTGTAAGAAAGTGTTTCGTCATTTTCTGTCTTTTTTTACCTTTTTCGGTATCAACATCTTTAAAACCTATTATGTGCATCAGTTTAAACTTACCCTTATAATCTCTACGTACAGCATACTCTCTTCTAACAGTCTCACCGTTCAAAAAGCGTTTTCCGAGATCCTCATCGTATATTACAAACGAAATATCTGGGTCTTCTAAATTTTCTCCTACTTTATAAGTGTAATTATCTAATTCAAATATTTGATATCCTAAAACACCACTTACTTTCCAATTTACTTTTACGGTTCCTAAATCTTTCATATCCTTCTTATAAATAGGACTAATTTTAGCGATTCTCCCAGATGCTTCCATCATTTTCTTGAATAATTGTTCTATCTCTTCCTTAGTTTCTCCCATCGTATACCCTTCATTTTATATTTTATATGAATTCTTAGTATATGAAATATTTTTAAATTACGAATTAAAAGGATCATTTTATTATAAATTTATTTATCTACTTCATTTTTTCTTGGTAAAGTCTTTATAATTTGACATAAATTATCTATACCATTCCAAGTTTCTTAGGTATAATCATGACTTATGAGATAATATTAGGTTTGAAGTTTTAATTTCCCACTGTCCAATAATTAAATTGGAAAAAAACCTAACTAAAAAGGATTTAAAACCGAATGCACCCTTGTAAATGGACAGTGGTAACTTTTTTATGTCTTCCACTCTTTTCTAAATCAAATTCTAATAAATATAAAGAGAACTATGAAGTGAATACAAATTGAGTAAAACTCTAAAGAAAAAGGATTTGAAGCCGAATGAGCGCAACTCGCCTTTAATGCAAAAAGTGAAAAAATACGGATGGTTAACAAGATTACCAATACTTAAACAACGATTTAGAAAAAAACATCATCCTCGCGGATTTGATGTAGAAGCAGCGCAAATCATTCCCATCAACCTCCGTGTGGGCGATTACGATTCAGAAGTAATACCTCTCAAATTAATGGATTATTTTATCGACAAAGCTGGGACAATTGTAATTGTACAATGTCCATGTAGAAAAACAGTAGGATGCAAAAATCACAGTATAGATCTAGGTTGTGTGTGGATGGGTAAGGGCGCAGCAAACCTAGATTTAAAGAAACTCCCTGGAATGGCAGAAGGTCGAATCGCAACTAAAGAGGAAGCAAAAGCACACGCTCGCGCTGCACTTAAAGATGGCTTGATCCCCGCTTTAGGAAAACTTAGAGGAGATGCCGTCGCTTACAATGTATTAGAATATGAAGACGAGTTCATGAATTTCTGCTTCTGTTGTTCCTGTTGCTGTGTCACGGCCGGGATGAAATACGGAAACTCCGATTACAAAAAACATATAAAACGTATGAAGGGAGTAACGATGCATACAGACCCAGAGAAGTGTGTAGGTTGTGGTGAGTGCTTTAAAGTATGTATCTACGATGGATTGAAAATGGTAAAGGGAAAGACAACACATACTGATAATTGTATCGCTTGTGGAAGATGTGAAGAAGTTTGCCCTGAAGGAGCAATTTCCACTGTTTTTGACGAAACTGTCGACATAGATAAGGTAGTAGAAGAGATCATAGAACGATACGAGAAAATTGTTGATATATCTGGCTAAGAACGGTTCTTCTTAGAATAAAAGATTTTTTTTTTATTATATTTAGTAATTAAGGTAAATGGACAGTGGATACTCTTTTATGTCTCCCCTTCTTTTATTATAACTAATATTCAAATAATTAAGGCTAAACTATAAAGTGAATACAAATTGAGTAAGAGTTTAAAGAAAAAGGATTTAAAACCACTTGAACGCGACACGCCTGAGATGCGAAAGGTAAAAAAGATGGGATGGTTAACAAAATTACCAATACTCAAACAAAGATTTAGAAAAAAACATCATCCTCGCGGATTTGACGTAGAAGCGGGACAATATATTCCCATGAACCTCCAGGTGGGAGATTACTCGAACGAGGTAATTCCCCTTAAATTAATGGATCATTTTATTGACAAAGCTGGTACGATTGTGATTTCGCAATGTCCATGCCGTCTAAAGGTAGAGTGCAAAAATCACAGTATAGACCTCGGTTGCGTGTGGATGGGCAAAGGCGCTGCTAATCTGGACTTAGAAAACCTCCCTGGAGGATCAAAAGCTCGATTTGCTACTAAAGAGGAAGCAAAAGAACACGTTCGCGTTGCACTTAAGGATGGCTTAGCCCCCGCCTTAGGAAAGCTTAGAGGAGACGCTGTCGGCCTTAACGTTTTAGATTATGAAGACGAGTTCATGAATTTCTGCTTTTGTTGTCCTTGTTGTTGTGTCATGGCCGCGGTAAAATACACTAACTCTGATTATAAAAATTACATAAAGCGGATGAAGGGAGTAACGATGATCACTGATACCGATAAGTGTGTAGGCTGTGGAGAGTGCTTTAAAGTATGTATCTACGATGGATTAAAAATGGTAAAAGGTAAAGCAGTACGTACTGATAATTGCCTAGGCTGTGGTCATTGCGAAACTGTATGCCCTAAAGGTGCGATTTCCACTTTATTTGACCAAAATATGAATGTCGACGAAGTAGTGGACGAAATAATCGAGCGATATGAGAAAATTGTGGACATATCTGGCTAGTACAAGAGAGTCGATCTCACAGAAGAAGCAACTAAAACATCCCTTTCCTAAATTGGTCAATGATTATTCGCTATTTTTTTATTATGATATTAATTTTTTTTAATGTAAATGGACAGTGGTAACTCTTTTATGGTTTCAAATATTTTCTAAACCAGATCGTCTACTACGATGTAATAGACGGAATAATAAAACAATATGAAAAAATTGTAGATACTTCTGGATAATTTCAGAATTCAATCAAAATATTAAAGAGATATGAAAAATGCATGAATTTTCAATGGTAAATCAAATTTTTAGAAAGTGTTTAGAGGTGGCAAAACAGAATAACGCCACTAAAATAAGCGAAATCAACCTTGAAGTAGGAGATTTTGCGTTGATTGTCGAAATATATGCTCAACAAGCCTTTGATACTCTGAAAAAAGGTACAATTGCAGACAAAGCAAAATTGATTATTAAAAGAACACCTGGTGTTCTTCATTGCAATTCCTGTCAGCAAAAATCGGAAATTTGGTTCAGTAAAGAAAAAGAAAAAGCTGCGGTTGAAGGACGGTTGGAGGAATATGAAAAATATGAAAAAGAAGTTGCTGAAAAAACCCTCCTCAAGGCCGATCCTAATTTAGGAACGAATATTTTTCATTGCCGAAAATGTGATAGTTCGAACACAACTCTAATCGAAGGGAAAGGAATTACAATAAGAAATCTTCGAACCTAATCATTTTTTTTAAATTATGTAAGAAAATTAGGAAAACACAATTTTAGGGGTAAAACATATGAGTATGAAAGAACAATTAAGTAAATTACCAGATGATAAGTTAAAGAAAGGATTGTTGAAATTAATCCTAACAGATGTTGATGTCTCGGATGAGAAATACAAAAATAGCTTTAAGGAGACATATAAAGTCAATGTGGATGTAGACGGTGTAAATGGTTATCAAATCTACGAACCGGACAACTATACATCAAAAGATGGAGAATCTCTCGAAGACTCCGATGTCACAATAAAGTTTAAAGATATTGATTATATCAGAGGATTACTACAGGGACAAAACATAGATATCGAAATGGGTCGCAATAGTAAAAATGTGGTTATATTAAACCGCAAAGACCTTTTTATATCTACTCGCATGGGCACGGATGAACGAAATGCACAAGTTTTGATGGCTAAACTCCCATTATTTAATCCCATTCTAAAGAATTTTGGAACTAGTAGATTAGTTAGACCTTTACGTGATGGACCACAATTCATTAGTCCCGTAGAAAAAGGTGAAATTGAATCGCTCATGAAAAAAATGTTGAGCGAGGCTGTAGATGTTACCGATGAGGCTTACCGAAAAAACTTTAAAGGTCAAACTTTAACAGTAAACTGGGACATTAATGGAAAAATTGCGTACCAAATCTTTGAAGAAACCAGTTATAATCATAAATTTGGAAAACACTCAGAAAACGCAGATCTTACTATTGTAATCGAAAATCCGGAATATGGGAAACGATTTCTTCAACAAATTCCAACCAATTATGCTCCTGGTTTGGATTCTGATGAAAATCTTCTTATATACATTAAGAATCCTGTTTTAAGTATACAATTTAAGAATCCAGATGATACCGTATATTCTCTCGCAAGATTACCTTTTTTCAGTTCCATAATTCAAAAACAAGAATCAGGATTACCAACTGAAGAGAAAAAAGAAGAAAAGAAGGATGAACGAGAGAATTTCATGCGAATTATTCCAGTTAATTTACCCTTAGGTGAGTATGAGAATGTTGTCGTTCCCTATAAAGTATTTGAGCACTTTATAAACAAAGCGAGCAATATCGTTCTTAGGACATGCCCATGTCGAGAGCGGTGGGATTGTAAAAATCACGATATCTCGTTAGGCTGCATGTTTATGGGAGACGACACCAAAAATATGGCTCTGTCCCCCGATGAAGGTTATGTAGCTACAAAAGAACAAGCCCTGGAGCATTTAAAGAACGCAATGGCCGACGGATTGGTTCCTTTAATTGGAAGAAATGTCGCGGAAGCAGAAGATGGACATGGAATCAGAGATACAGGTAAATTTTTTGGTGGATGCTTCTGCTGCGAATGCTGTTGCATTGGGGTAAAAACTCGACAATATGTAGCTCCCTCGAGCATGGGAGGTGGAGAATCGGGAAAGTTGGAAGGCTGGGAATTGAAGGTAGATTATGAGAAGTGCGACGGCTGTGAAACGTGCATAGATATGTGTCCCTACAATTTGAGAAAAATTGTTGATGGAAAGTCATCAGTCGATCCCGCTCACTGTGTAGGCTGTGGGAGATGTGTAGAGGTATGCCCGAATGAAGCTATATCTATCGATATCGAAGATCCGAAATATATTGAAAAATTAATTACTAAGCTCGAATCTGTTGCCGATGTCACAGACCAATCAATTAAAACATAAGTCAATAAATTTTTAATAATTCTTTTTAAATTTCAAATATTTTATACAAGAACTAATAGGTGGATATAAGATGAGTAAAACTTTAAAGAAAAGAGATTTAAAACCGATTGAACGTAACACCCCGAAGTTCAAAAAAGTAAAAAGATTTGGATGGTTAATAAGACTGCCAATACTTAAACAAGTTTACAGAAAAAAGCATTTTCCGCGAGGATTTGACGTCGAGTCCGGTCAATATATTCCTGTCAATCTCCAAGTGGGTGATTACCAAAGCGAAGTAATCCCTCTCAAACTAATGGATTATTTTATCGAGAAAGCAGGCACGATCGTGCTTATACAGTGTCCTTGCCGTGTGACGAATGATTGTAAAAATCACGATCAAGATCTAGGGTGTGTCTGGATGGGTAAAGGTGCGGCCAATCTGGATTTAGACAACCTCCCAGGAGGGGTTAAAGGTCGAATTGCAACTAAAGAGGAAGCACGGGAACATGTGCGTTTAGCGCTTAAGGATGGACTGGCTCCCTCCTTAGCAAAACTCCGCGGGGATGCTGTTGTCTATAATGTTTTAGAGTATGACGATGAGTTTATGAATTTTTGCCTTTGTTGCTCTTGTTGCTGCGTTGCTGCTGGTATGAAATATAGTAACTCCGATTATAAAAAGTACGTAAAACGAATGAAAGGAGTGACATATGTTACAGATCCAGAGAAGTGTACTGGGTGTGGAGAGTGTTTCAAGGTTTGTATTTATAATGGCTTGAAAATGGTAAAAGGAAAAGCCGTACACACTGAGGATTGCTTAGGATGCGGTCATTGTGAAAGAAAATGCCCAAATAATGCAATTTCTATCCATTTTGACGAAAATATGAATATTGACGAAGTAATAGATGAGATTATTCGACGCTATGAAAAGATTGTGGATATTTCAGGCTAAGCGTGTAAGAAATTCCTAAAAATCAATAAAAATTTCATTCACGGTGCTTCCGAGAGATGGTGGGTTGTCTAACTCCAACATTTCGCTGGTTTTAGCTGCTTTATTCAATGCATCCCAAATCTCTTCTGTTGATTTTACGGATTCTGAAAATTCAGATAACTTTTGCTGGGCGGGATAAGACTGCCCTTTAATTATGTAACAGGCTAAAAACGGCTCAATTGGGTTAATAAGAATAATATTTTCCCCGATTTTAATTCGGTCGATCGATCTTGAGAAGATTTCGCTACTAAAAGAGTTAAACGCTGACATGAACGAGCTGAAAAGGTCGTCGAAATCCCAATCGCTTCCAAAGGAATGATTAAAATAAGGAACTCCGCTTTTACCCATGATTAACAAGAGTATAGGCTCTTCATTGACTAACTCTGGTGGATCAATTGCGCGTCTTCCTTGTAATCGCTCCATTACTCCATCAATCGAAGCTAATTTCAAGCGTTCTGCTATATAAATCACTGAGACTAACTAATAAAACACCACATAGAAACATATCCAAAAGATTTGATAGATCACGACAGAATTCTTCTATGACTCTCTTCAATATAGTTGCCGCTTCAAAGTGGTCTCGTAATCTGGGACTAGTTTTTAAAATTAGTGCGTGGGCTCCCTGATATCTAAGATCAGATTCGGGTTTTTCCGTATTTAGTTTACACTCCTCTAGATAATAATGTGCTTGAGCAAGATCATTCTTAGCAACTAATACGCATATTATATGGATATATGGCTTCAAGGGGTATTTAATTTCCTTGGCAATTTCAAGTTCCCGAATTAAATATTCAAGAGCACTATCTAACTCCCCTTTTTGCCAGTATAAAACCCCTAAATTAAGTAATAAATTTGCTTTTATATTCAGCAAATAAAAATTTTCGCCTTCCGGAAGTAGAGATAACGTTTTTTCAGTGTATTCTAAAGCAAGATTTAATTCTCCTTTTACCAGATAGGCAAAAGCAATCCCCGTCAAAATAACGTGTATGACAGAAGAGTTGGGATCAATTTCTTCAAATACCTGTAAACTCTTCTCATAATAATCTAAAGCAAGATTAAGGTCACCTATGTTATATTCTCGTGATCCTTTACGCAATAAATAAAAGGCTTCTCTTTCTTGATATTCTCGCGATTCTTCTCGTGGAATTGAGTTAAATAATTTTTCGTGTTGTTCAATAATTCTAAGAAATTCCTCATTTCTTCCTTGGACATAAAAAATAAATCCTTTGCAATATAAAGCATCTAAGGTGAAGAGCGACATTTTCATTTCCTGACTATTTTGGTAAAGCTCTTCAGCGATTTTGACGGCAACATCGAACTGTCCTAATCTAGAATGAATTGTGGCTTTGTATGCCTGAGTTCTTAACGCTTCTTCAGGAGTGAGATTTCTCCCCTCCTCAATATCCTTAACCTGTCGAAGTGCTTCTTCAAATTTGTATTTATTAATGAGATTTTTCACGATTGCGAGCTTATTGGATTCGGAATTAGACATTTTATATTCTTCTCGCATGATTGAATTTACCATTTAGGAAGAATGGGTTCCTTAAAAGTATTTGCTACAAAAGGCCTAATACGAGTTTAGACGAGATAAACTTGGTTCATATTGAATCGGACTAGAGAAAATCGAATTTAAAAGGAATAGATAACAATCTTTTTATTCTACATCAAATTTAATTTCGATATAAACTTAACTTTTGATACAAAAAAATAAATGGGAAATTAGATGGTCATAAAAAAATTATTGAGTAAATTGCCAGAACGCACGCTAAGTAAATTAGTGTTGAAGGGCATACTAAAGAAATCCGTCAATACCTCTGATGAAACTTATCAAAAAGATTTTAAAAATTTCATGTTTAAAGTAAATTGGAACATTTGCGGCGCTGTTGGTTATCAAATCTACGAACAAACGAAATACACCCATAAGTATGGGGAACTTCTTGACGATGCTGACGTCTTGCTTTCAATTCCAAAAATAGAGCATGTTAGGCTATTGTTAAGTGGTGATGGTCTTGATCTAGAAATGAGCAGAGATAAAGATAGAAATTTTCAATTATGTGTAAAGGATCATTTTATCATTGCTCGATTTAGGCCCGGCTTTAATCCTAATCCCCGTGTTTTAACACAATTGCCCCTTTTTAGCGACATGCAAAAACAAATGATCTATGGGAAAACTCTATTTGAACTACCAGAAAATGTATCAGTCGATAAAGACGAAATCGAGTCATTAGTTAAAAAGATGCTCGAAGATTCTGATCGAGTATCAGATGAAGACTATCAAAAAACCTTTAAAGATCGCGTATTTAAGGTGAACTGGGATATAGATGGAATTTTAGCGTGTCAAATCTTCGAGGAAACGCGTTATTCTTACGAATTTGGAAAAAATCTCGAAGTCGCCGATGTTATCCTCATACCTACAAATATGAGATATGCGAAACTGTTGCTCCAAGGCGTCCCTATCGACATTACTCATGCAAAAGACGCGAACAATAACTTTCAGCTCGCAGTGAAGATCCCGATGCTTACAACCCGGTTTAAGGATCCAAACATGAGCCCACTTGTTTTATCGAAGTTACCGTTTTCTAAAAGCCTTCGAAAGGAAACTGAAAAAGAGGAGAAGGGAGAAGAATACGGATCGTATATCCCCGTGAACTTATCAGTAGGTGAGTACGAGAATGAAGTAATTCCTCTCAAAGTTTTTGAACATTTCATCAATAAAGCGAGCAACATTGTTGCCTGTCACTGTTATTGCAGAGTAAATAGCGACTGTCAAAACCACGAGAAAAAATATGGCTGCATGTATATGGGCGACGACACTAAGAATATGATACTTCACGAAAACCAAAAAATCCTATCGAAAGAGGAAGCGGTTCAGTTTGTTAGAGAAGCCATTGAGGATGGACTCATTCCTTTAATCGGAAGATCCGTTGGAGAAACAGAAGGGCAATCTATTAAAGATACAGGACATTTCCTTTCTAGTTGTTTTTGCTGCTCCTGTTGTTGTATTAATGGTAAGATGATCTCTAACGCATCGTCAGCCTTAACATCGGATAGTCTAATCAAGAAAATTGAGGGATTAGAAGTTAAAATCGATCCTGCGAAATGTGTCGGATGCGGAACCTGTCTTGAAGTATGTGTGTTTAAGGGCAGAGAAATTGTTGATGGAAAAGCCACGATCGAGCCTGAGTATTGTTTAGGCTGTGGAAGGTGCGTGGATGTATGCCCAAATGGTGCTATAACGATTGAAATCAAAGATCAAAGTTATATTGACGAATTAATAGCGAAAATAGAATCTGTCGTTGATGTTGAAGAACAAAAGGAAAAATTGCCTATAATAGGGTAGTTATTCTTTTCCTCTTTTTATTCTATTATATTATTAGAAGGAGTATGTTTCATAATTTGTATATTTATTTTTAAACGTAAAAGTAAAAAATCAGTTAAATAAAGAGTATTAATCTAATAGAGCTGACTGGTCTCGAACGTCAACAAATTGTTCGATTTTACTAATTAATGCATCAACCCGATTTATATCGTCTATATCGATTGTCGTTGCTCCAGTAGGACAGACTTCTGCACATCTTCCACAACCCAGACATCGCGTCTGATCAATCTTTGCTTTACCGTCAACCATTTCCCTTCCGCGGAATACACACACTTCAACACACTTACCACACCCGATACAGAGATTCTCGTCAACTTTAAGCGATACTCCTTCTATCCTTGAAAACATCGTGAAGTTGGCATTAGGACCGTAAGTCATTATCTTCCCATTAATGCAGCAGCATGAACAACAGAAACAACAAGATAAGAAATGGCCTGTATCTTCAACTCCCAATGATCCAGCCTCTCCCATTGCTCTTCCAAGAAGGGGAATTAAGCCGTCATCAATTGCTCGTCTCACGTAATCTAATGCCTCCTCCTTGGTGACTACTCGACCTTTATCTTCTGTAATCTTTATTTCATAAGTATCATCGCCCATGTACATACAGCCTATTTCCTCGTCGTGATCTTCGCATGCGTTAAAACGTCTACATCCACAATATTTCTGAACAACGATATTACTCGCTTTCTCAATGAAGTGCTCAAATACTTTATACGGGATAACCTTGTTTTCATACGTTCCAAGATTTTTATTGATTGGCACATAAACTCCGTATTCCTCCTTTTTCGAAATTAACTTCATTCCTCTTTGAAATGGCGGTAATTTCATCAGGTTAAAAGGGTGCTTAAACTTATCGTTAAGGGCTTTGGCAGTTAGGTACCGATGAGATATTCGTTGTTTTCTCGGACCTTTTTCTGATTCAACTATTTTGAAACCCTCTACATATTGTACTTTAAATTTTCCTTTATAATCTCTTCGTGCAGCGTAACTAAATCCCATATCCTCGCCATTGAAAAAGCGTAGTGCTAACTCTGGATTGTGTATTCTTATAAAGAGATCTGGATTCTCTATCTGTTCTCCAATTTTGAAAGAATAGTTATCTTCTTCAAAGATTTGATAACCATAAAGCTTACCGATCTTCCATTGAAGTTTAATGCTTCCACCAAAATCCTTTAAATCCTTCTTAAAAATGGGGCTTCTTCGCGCAATCCTTCCAGATTGTTTCATCATCTTAGTGAAAGCTGAAATTAATTCATCTTTATTCTCACTCATAATAATTCCCTAATTAATATTATATGATATTTTAGTATAATGTGTTCGAGCATTTAAACTAATTCGCATTTCAATATAATCAAGTGTGAATTACCAGCTTTCAATCGTAATTATGAATATTAATTGGAAATGTTAAGATAAAGTGTTTTTAGTGGACACTGGGTTTTTATTGGATTAAATATTATATGTTTTATAAAACGGTGGACTGACTATATGAATCAAAAAAATTTTGAAGTTAAGGAAGTTAAGAATGATAGATTTAATGACTTACATTCTAAAATGGTTGAATATGTAGAACAAAAGGAATTACCCTGTGCCATTACATTAGTGTATCAAAATGATGAGATTATTTACTGCGAAAAACAAGGAATGGCTGATATTGAAAAAAATGTTCCAATTGAAATTGACAGTATTTTCAGAATCGCTTCGATGACCAAACCAATTACCGTTGTTGCGGCATTGATGTTATATGAAGAAGGGAAATTTTCGTTGGACGATCCGGTTTCTAAATTCATTCCCAAGGCAAAAGAGTTGAGAGTGTTTAGTAAAGAAGAAGGGGGGAAAATAATAACCGAAGAACTCAATAAAGAACTAACAATACTTGAATTATTTACGCATACAAGTGGATTTAGTTATTTGGCAGATCTTACTCATCACGTTGACAAAAAATTTGCCGGACTGTTTCAAGATAAGAATCATAAATCCCTTGCTGAGGCAGTTAACGCGTTATTTGACGTCCCATTGTTATTTCAACCTAGGACTAAATTTAAATACGGTTTATCTATAGATATATTAGGCTACTTAATAGAGATTCTTTCAGGGATGCCCTTAGATAAATTTCTTCAAGAAAGGATATTTAACAAGTTAGGAATGAAAGACACGGGATTTTTCGTACCTTTAGAAAAAAGGGATAGAATGGTACGATTATATACAAAAGACAGTAAAAGGCGATTAATTCCAGTACCTGAAACACAGCAATCTTTTGGAGTTTGGAATTCATTTGAAAAACCAAGAATTTTTTCGGGTGGAGGTGGATTAGTGTCAACTTTATCAGATTATCTTAAATTTACAGTGATGCTATTGAACAATGGAAGATTTAAAGAGACCAGGCTATTAAAAGAAGAAACTATTCGTTTGATGACCAGTGACTATGTAATCTCAAGAGATATACCATATGTTAATGAAGATTCTTTTAGATTACTCCCAAAACACTTAGTAAAACTTATGTTAGAAGTCGCAGAGGGAACGGGATTTGGTTTAGGGGTAAAAATTCAATTAGAAGACGGGGCATTTCCGGCAGGGTGTCACGGATGGGGAGGTGCTTTCGGCACGAATTATTTGGTTGATCCCAAAAATAACTCAGTGTGTATTTTTTTAACTCAGCATTTTCCAGACTTTAATTTAACAGAAAGTTATACAATGAGAATTAGAAAATTAGTTTATGAAGGATTATTATCGTAGGAGATTGAGAATGGTACAAAACATGTTTTACGAAGAAATAGGAAAAGTTCATGAAAAACTTGGATTGTTAATGCAAGAAGGCTATGAATTTAATAGAAAATGGGCGAGAGAATTTGCGTCAAGTAAAAATATCGCATTGCGGGATATATTAAGTGGAAAAGTAACTCCAGAGATAGCACTCGAATTTGGTAGATATCTTTCCGAAGCATCAGGGATTCGGAAATCACAAGAAATTCCGGAGGATGTGATAATAGAAAGTCTAACTATTGACGATATCCCAGCAGAATGGATTAGCGTTCCCGGAGCTAGTAAAGAAAAGGTTTACTTGAATTTGTTCGGAGGAGGTTACGTCCTAGGAAACCTTAAATCGCGTCGTTGGACATCGTATTTAATGTCGCGAGCTACAAATCTTCGATCTTTAAACATTGAATATCGTTTAGCGCCAGAACATCCATTTCCCGCTGCTTTGGAAGATGCAGTTAAGAGTTATAAATGGTTATTATCTAAGAATTATGATCCTTCGAATATAATTATTGGAGGACAGTCAGCCGGTGGTGGATTAACGATTGCGACATTGTTAAAGTTAAGAGAACTGCAAATACCCTACCCTAAAGGAGCAATAGTAATGTCCCCGTGGGCGGATCTTACTGGAGAAGCAAAGTCTCTTGAATATAATAAGAAATATGATCCAGAAATGGCTGAAGGAACAGCAAACATGGCAAAACTTTATGTCCCAAACAAATCTTATAGAAATCCTTTTGTCTCACCAGTTTTTGCTGATTTAACAGGATTACCGCCTATTCTCATCCAAGTAGGGAGTATTGAAGGTCTGCTAGACGATTCGGTGAAGTTAGCTGAAAATGCAAAATCCGCAGGAGTTAAGGTTACTCTTGAAGTTTACGATAAAATGACTCATGTATTTCAATCTTTTGGAGATGATCTTCCAGAGAGCATGGAAGCATTCGAGAAAGCCGCAAAGTTTCTTGCTAGTTTATATTAATTATCATTTTTCACATATTTTTTTAATGGACATTGGACATTACATTTTTTTAGGACTATTCCTTTTCCAAATTAAGCTATTTTTTGTTAAGAACAGGAATTATTAGTGATTTGCATTGAACACATCCTCTGAAAAATTGTTAAGAAATGTCAAGAATTTCAACTCTAGTTGGAAATTTTTGAATAGAGATGCTACTAATGCGGATCAGATTAACTTTGGAGATGATAATTGGCGCAATGTTGATCTACCACACGATTGGAGCATAGAGGGTCTGTTTGACTCTAAATGGGCAAGCGGTACGGGTTATCTTCCAGGGGGGATCGGATGGTATCGCAAACATTTCACCCTAGATAAAGTTTACAAAGCGAAAAAGGTATTTGTATACTTTGAAGGAGTGTATAACAATAGCGAAGTGTGGATCAACGGTATAAACCTCGGTAAACGACCTAACGGCTATATCTCGTTTTATTATGACATGAGCGAGCACATTCGCTTCGGGAGCGATAATGTTATAGCAGTCAAAGTTGATCATACCAAATATGCTGATTCCCGATGGTACACTGGTTCTGGGATATATAGAAATGTCAAGTTAATTATAACTGAGCCTCTTTACATTAAACCGTGGGGTGTTTATACCCGGGCTAGCGTAGAAGAATTGGAACGCGGATTGCTGGATGCAGAAGTTACCGTAGTAAACGATACCTCAACTATTTCGAAAGTGGTAGTAAAGTGCGAACTTTTTTGCGACGGGAGGATTGTTGGTAAGTCGGAACAGAAGGTCACGCTTGATAAAGAAAGCGAATCGATTGTTCGAGGAAACATTGAAGTTCTAAAACCAAATTTATGGGATGTGAACAATCCAGAGTTGTATGTTCTCGTTAGCTATGTTGAAAATGGAGAAAAAATCATAGACAGCGTAAAGACCAATATTGGATTCAGGAAAATTCGATTCGACGCAAATTTAGGGTTCTTTTTAAACAACAAAAATATGAAGTTCAAGGGTATATGTATGCACCACGATGCGGGTTGCTTGGGTGCGGCAGTTCCTATTGATGTTCTTGACCGACGCTTGGAAATTCTCAAAGAATTGGGATGCAATGCTATTCGTACCAGTCACAACGCGTTTTCTCCAGGATTTTACGATTTATGCGATAAAAAAGGATTTTTAGTGATTGACGAGGTTTTTGACGAGTGGGAGCTGCCAAAGAAAAAATGGGTCGAAGGTTGGAACATCGGAACACCGAGTAAAGACGGATATGCCGAATATTTTGAAGAATGGGCTAAATTTGACCTAAGAGACCAAATTCTTCGCGATCGTAATCACCCTTGTATTATCATGTGGAGTATTGGGAACGAAGTCGATTATCCTAACGATCCTTATAGCCACGAAGTTCTGAACACGGAAGAAAATCCTCAAACACATGCAAAGTTTGATAAAAATCTACCGTATGCTGACCGTCTTGGTGAAATCTCAAGAGAACTTGTATGTGTCGTTAAACAACACGACACAACCAGACCTGTTACAGCTGGTTTAGCTTCAGCTCTTATGAGTAATGAAGTTGGATACGCGGATGCTTTAGATGTGGTAGGATACAATTATCAAGAGTTCCGTTACGATGGTGACCATGCTAGGTACCCAGACCGAATTTTGTATGGGAGTGAGAACGGCATGGCGCTCAAAGCGTGGCAATCGGTTGCCGAAAACAATTTTATCATGGGGCAATTCCTGTGGACTGGTATCGAATATCTCGGTGAAGCAGGTAAGTATCCCGTTCGACACGCAAGGAGTGGTGTGATCGACTTAGCTGGACAAAAAAAGCCAGAGTTTTATTTTCGCCAGAGTTTATGGAACGACGAACCTATGGTTTTTATTGGCGTTTCAAAACCTAGTAAAAATCAAAAAAGGACGAAAAGTTGGTGGGCTCATTATTTACTTCAGCCACATTGGAACTGGAACAAAGGGCAGGATGTTAAGATAACGGTTTTTTCTAACTGCGAAGAAGTGGAACTGTTTTTAAACGAAAAATCCATTGGAAGCAAACAAATGAAGGACTCTACTGATAAGGAACTTACTTGGCAAATTCCCTTCGAAGAGGGTGAATTATCGGCCGTGGCAAGAAACCAAGGCAAGAAAGCTGCATCGTTTAAGCTTCAAACATCAGGAGAACCTACATATTTATTAGCTGAGATCGATAAAAAGGAGCTTAGGGCTAATAAAGAAGATATTGCCCACATTGATGTTCTCATTGCTGATAAAGAGGGCATCCCGGTTTATTCAGCTAACAACAGAATTAACTGTCAAGTTAACGGACCCATTCAATTGTTAGGTATGGAAGACGCGAACCCAGAAAATACCGAAGATTATAAGGATTCCGAGCAAAATTCCTTCAAGGGCAGATTACTCGCATATATCCAAGCGCTCGATCGAACTGGAAGAGGGACAATTATATTATCTTCCCCAGGACTAAAGGGTGTTGAACTGACAATCGAAATTGTTAAAACTAATGAGTCAGAGATGACTAAACAAAAGAAATAAGAACTAGTTGGTTATTATACAGTTAAAATTACGCTATAAGAATAGTAAAAGCAAAGCAAAGAACAAAACCGAAGTTCCTGTATTATCGGAATCGGAAGATAAAAAGCGCAAAATACAGACTATGGCGCTTTCAATAAGAGAGGGCTATTTTGGAGGGCTTGCTCAGACATTAACAGATCAATTTATGACACCCTATGCAATTAGTTTAAATGTGAGCCCGACTCAAATGGGAATTTTACGATCGTTTCTTGGGTTCCTTTCTCCAATCGGGCAGATAATCGGTTCAAATCGAATGAAACATAGATCGAGAAGAAGCATCGTTCTAAAGGGAATCTTCTTCCAACTTCTAATGTGGCCATTGATAATACTTTTAGGATTTTTTGCGCTAAACGATTGGTTTCCGTCAATAATTCCTTTTTTTTTGATGACCTTTTACATACTCTATTCTTTTTTTGGTTCTACAACAGGTCCTAGCTGGTTTTCATTAATGGGAGATATAGTTCCCGAGGATTATCGAGGGCGCTACTTTTCGAAGCGAAGTTTTTTTATAACCGGACTTTCTATAACTTTAAGTGTCTTGGCATCGATTCTACTTGAACAATTCAGGATTTTAGATGGCGTGTTATTCGGTTATTTAATTATATTTCTTGTCGCTTTTTTGAGCAGGGGTATATCTTGGTCTTACCTCGCAAGACACTACTACCCTCCGTTTAAAATTGAAAAACACTCGTATTTAAGTTTCAAAAATTTTGTCAAAAAAATTCCCAATAGTAATTTTGGGCTTTTTACGCTATATATGACTTTTATCACATTCTCTGTAAATATTGGAGTTCCATATATGGCATATTACATGTTAGAAGAGTTAAGTTTCAACTATATCGAATATGTAGCGGTAAACTTGTCAACCCCACTCATAAGCCTTGCCTTTTTCCCCTTATTAGGACACCTTTCAGATAAATATGGTAATACTTTAGTGTTGAGGATTTGTGGTTTTTTACTCCCTTCACTTCCGATTTTATGGATATTCTTTAATACTCCTCTCCAATTAATTCTAATCCCTCAATTGATTTCCGCGTTCGCATGGACAGGAATGAACTTATCTGCCTCCAACTTTATTTACGACAACATCCCTAAACAGCAGAGAGGTTTTTACATTGCGTATTATAACTTTTTTCTAGGAATGGGCGTGCTGTGTGGAGGATTATTGGGGAGTGTTCTACTACAAATTGTACCTATTATCTTCATAAGCGTATACGAGACATTATTTTTAATATCTGGAAGCTGTCGCTTATTATTCGATTTTATGTTCCTTTTTCGTATTAGGGAAGTAAGAGTTAAAAATAATAAAAAGAATTAAATTCTTTGATTGAACTTAATCTAATCCCTTTATTTTGAGTGGTGGACGAGGAACTGCCCTTCGGTATTTCACTGCGGGATACCCCAATGTAAAAGCTCCAAGTACCATTCCCTTTATTCCCAATATTTTTAATATCTCCTTATTCCTTGCAACTGCCCCTTGAACCATTCCTATCCAGCAAGTTCCGAGGCCGAGGCTTTCAGCTTCCAACATCCCATAAGTCAAAGCGATCCCCGCATCGTTTGCGCGTAATCCGACCATTACAGTGTGTTTTTCAACAGTCCTATAATATAGGACAATTAAATGGGGGGCATCATAGAAGAGAGTCCTTCCTGAAGATTTCATATACTCGAGGGCTTGTTCTGCCGATTGAAATCCCAAATATTCATAATTGACTTTAATAATTTCTTCGTCCAATTTTTTTATTTTTTCAGGATCAGATACAATTAGATAACGCCATGCTCGAGCATTTCCCGCACTTGGAGCATATCTCATTGCTTCAAATACCTTTTCAAGTAATTCTTTTGGAACCTTTTTATTCTTATAGCGTCTAATTGATCGTTTAGCTCGAAGAAACTTAAGTAGTTTATCACTATCTACAAAATTTTCAGGTGAATCAGTCCCAGAGTAACTTTCAACGTTATCGAGATTTTTCGTTTCAATCGCATCTTCAGGACAGATTGCAATGCAGTGACCGCATATGTTACACCCGATTGAATTGTCGTTAAAAAGCACTTGACCATCTTCACCAACAGAGAAGTATCCGCGACCACATTCTTGGATACATTGGTTACAGTTGGAACATTTCTCTTTATCAATACCAATAATTGACATAATAATTAAATCTAATATGATTAGTTTTATATTTTTTAAGGAATTATTGCAATATTTTCAAATCCATCAAAAGATTGCACATGTTCATGAAGTTGATGATGGTTCATTTGAGTTTTCTGTGTATTCTGAAATCCCTTTTTTTCAATAAAGAAAAACATTTTTTACATTCGAAAAATTCAATTTAGTTGAAGTAAATAATTAAATTAACAATTTTTAAAACTATATTAAGTGATATTATGGTAGATAAACAAGAACTCGAATCAGCATTTCTAGAAATGTTGAAGGATCAAGAGAAAGCAGCACCGAATGACAAAATTTATGAGAAAGATATGGAAACTATTGAAGAATTACACGTTCAATGGAAATTACCTTTTAAAATTCGGGGATCTCAAACCTTTAAGAAAGATTCAATACCTTACAAGTTCGGTGAAATTTTAGAAAATCCCGATATATCTTTGGTAATAAGGAATAAAGAGTTAGCCCTTCGATTCTTAAAAGGGGAAGTCTTTGAGTTTAACTACGGTCCGGGTTATAAAGGAGCGTTTAGAATAAATTACACGGATTCCTGGAAGACAATCAAAACTGAAACAGGGGAAAAGCGAGTAAGAAACAATAAACCATTCATAAATGCTCGATTTAATAGAGAGAAAGAGTATCATCCTTACATGCTATCTAAATTACCCATCTTGCGAAAATTGGTGGCAACACGAATGTCTGATGAGGATATTGGATTTTTCATCCCAATCAATCAATCTCTTGGGACATATGAAAATCAAGTTATTCCTTATGCTGTGTTTAAACACTTTATTGATAAAGCGAGCAATATCGTCATTTTGAATAAATGTGGCTGCAGGGTCAGTAATAACTGTCAAAAACACGATCATTCAATAGGATGCTTAAACATGGGCGATGATACATTAAATTTGCCGATAGATGAAGATAGAAAGCATGTTGCAACAAAGGAAGAAGCCTTGGAACTAGTGAAAAGAGCTATTGACGATGGTTTGATTCCACTCCTCGGAAGAGCCATGGATGAGGCTGTAGGGGCGGGTATTGAAGATACAGGAAAATTCATGTCGGCATGTTTTTGTTGTCCTTGCTGCTGCGTAGATATTCCAATTCTGAAACATGCCTCAAGTAGGCTTAAATTTATACATAAAATAGAAGGGCTTAATGTAGTGGTTGACGAAGACGCATGTGTTGGATGTGAAGATTGTATTGAAGCTTGTGTTTGGAACGGGAATGAAATGATAGATGGTAAAGCACATATTACAGATCGATGTATTGGTTGTGGAAGGTGTGTGGAAGCCTGCCCTAGCGATGCAATCTCTATAACATTTAATGATTTAAGCAATGTTGATGCGTTAATTGAAGAATTAGAGTCTCACGTTACAGTAGACTGATTTAGCCTTAGTTAAAATAATCCTTGAACATTTATTTCCATTGGTTTCGAATTATCGTAATCTTGAATAATAATTATATTCTTATTTTATAATATTATACTGGTTAAGAATAGCTACTTAACTTGTAATCTCAGATCATAATATCTTGCCGTGATTTAAGGAAATAACATTATTTTTTTTTCTTTAACTCGTCTAGTGAATCCTGAAACATAAAATTCATTAGAAAGAAACAATTCATATACTCATGAAAGCTGCCGTATTAGAAGGCGTAAAGAATTTAGTAGTAAAAGAAATCCCAACACCGATTCCCACGAAAGATATGGCTCTTGTTAGAGTGAAAGCGTGTGGGATTTGTATGACCGATCACAAGGCGTATTCAGGGGAGCGAACAAATGTGAACTTTCCAACTATATGCGGGCACGAATTCTCAGGAGTAGTTGAACAAGTTGGTGATAATGTAAAGTTTTTTAAGCCATACGATGAAATCATTGCTTCTCCTGTTTCTAACTGTGGAATATGCGAAGATTGTAGGAGAGGATTCGCGCAGTATTGCAAAAATGGCGCTGTCATTGGTGGAGACGGCATGGATACAATCATTGACGGTGCGTTTGCCGAGTACGTTCTTGTTCCGGAGAATTCTCTTTATCAAAAACCAAAAAATATTACTTTTGATGCTGCTGCGTTAGCGGAACCTCTCGCAGGCTCGTACAAGGGAATGATCGAATATTCAGAATTGAGAATTTCTGAAGATCTCGTTATTATTGGTGCGGGAGCTATGGGTTTACTTGCTTCCATGATAGCGGAAAGAGCGGGAGCAGCGAGCATAATTATGATTGATATTGAAGATTGGCGCCTAGAATTTTCAAAAAAATGTGGTGCTACTCATTTAATAAACTCTCAAAAAACAGACGCGATTAAAGCAGTATATGAGATCCTCCCAAATGGACCTGATATTGTTTTTGAAGCCGCAGGACCTTTAGCAGCCGCCCAACTAGCGTTTGATTTATGTAGGCGCGGAACTCGGGTAAACGAATTTGGAGTTACTACGGAAGGGACAATCGCAATTTCTCCCGCTGATGTTCATTGGAAAGAAACACGTGTAGATGCATCATTTTCGGTGTATCCAAAAGTTATGCAGAGTTCAATTAGGTTAATGGAGAAAGGATTTGTCGATCCAAATAAAATTATAACACATAAATTCAAACTGGATGATATTCACGAAGCTATGAAAACAATGAAAACACCAGAGCGCGTAAAAATAATAATTAATCCTTAACCGAAAAAAGAGTTTTTTTTAATCGAGGAGATTAAAGCGCTTGTCGAAGATTTTTAGTGTATGTTTTTCTTATAGAATTAATCTGAAATCTAATTATTGAGTGCATTGCTAGCCATTTCTTTCTATGATTTATTGAAGAATTTTTATTAGTAGAGCATTAGAACATTTTTCAAGAAAAAATATATTTTATCTTTAATTTAATTTTTTATAGATTCAAAAGGTAATGAAAACAATGATAAAATTATTTAATCCAAAAAATCCTGATTTTTCGGAACTTGATGAAAAATCAAAGGAAATCATGTTAAAAACCATAAACTTCTTTGAAAATAAAGGTTTGGAGAAAATTCTTGAAGATGACCATGCGTGTGTATGGTATGAAGATTTTATTGAGTTTCAAAAGAAAGAAAAGATCTTTTCGTCTCTTTTAACTCCCTCAGAATATGCGTTGGAAGGCAATCCAGATGCTCACTGGGATACTAATCGTAATTGCTATTTTAATGAAATTACTAGTTTTTATGGTCCACCCTATTGGTATACATGGCAAGTGAGTATTTTGGGTCTTGGGCCTCTTTGGATGAGTAAAAATGAGATAATAAAAAAGCGGACTGCTCAAGCTTTGATTGATGGTGGAATCTTTGCATTTGGACTTTCCGAAAAAGAACACGGTGCAGATTTATACTCCTCTGAAATGAGGTTAATCCCTCAAGAAGATGGAACTTATAGAGCCAATGGAAGTAAATATTACATTGGAAATGGTCAAACTGCTGCATTCACCTCAACTTTCGGAAAAATTTCTGATAAAGAGGGAAATATTCTTCAATATCCAGAATCACGGAAAGATAAAAGCAGTTATGTTTTTTTTGCAGCAAATTTTGAAATTGAGGGATATGAAACCATCAAAAATATAACGCACAATCAAAATTATGTTGCTGAATACGCCCTAAAAGATTATCCAGTAACCGAGAATGAGATATTAGCTAAAGGCCAAGAAGCTTGGGATATGGCGTTAAACGCAGTCAATGTAGGGAAATACCAGCTTGGATGGTCAAGTATTGGAATATGTGAGCATGCGTTCTATGAGGCTATCAACCATGCATCAAATAGAATATTGTATAATCACGCGGTAACTGAGTTTTCTCATATAAAACAATTTTTCGTTGATTCCTACTGCAGATTAATAGCAATGAAACTTGTTTCTTTAAGATCGAAAGATTATATTCGTACAGCATCACTAAGTGATAGACGGTATTTATTATATAATCCCATTATTAAAATGAAGGTCACTACTGAGGGTGTAGTAGTTATGAATTTACTACATGATATTATTGCTGCAAAAGGATATGAGAAGGACACATTCTTTAATGGCGCAATGATGTATATCGCTGCTAATCCAAAGCTAGAGGGAACAGCACACGTAAATATGGCACTCATTGTAAAATTCCTCCCCAACTACTTTGGTCTAAGTGTTCCTAACCAAGAATATCCAGATGTTCCGAAGATCATAGATGATAGAAACGATTCTTTTCTGTTTAATCAAGGATCTGCTCAAGATTTAGGCAAAATCACTTTCCATGATTACCATATTGCATACAATAAATATAATCTCCCAAATGTTAACATATTGAAAGAACAAATCGACATTTTTAAGGAAATGTGTATTAAGGCCCCTGCTACCCCAGAACAGGGAAGAGATATCGATTTTGTGTTGATTACTGGAGAGTTATTTACTCTCGCAGTCTATGGACAGCTAATACTTGAAAATGCTGAGATTTATGGAGAGGATGATGATCTAATCGAACAAATTTTTGATTGCTTGATTCGTGATTTTTCATTGTTTGCCACAAAATTATATTCGAAACCTATGACTAACGAGAAACAAATGGAATATTGCCTAAAAATGATTAAAAAACCTGTTCAAGATTTGAAACGGTTTGAACGCATTCTTGAAACGGTTTACGCTCATAAAGGCGTATATCAATAATTTTTTTTATTTAATCTTTTGATTATAAAATTTACTAGTATATAGTTATGAAACATCAACACTCGCTTCAGTTCGACTGATTAACTCCTCTATCCTCTTTGGATCCCATCATTTTCATCAAATAATATTATGAAATTATTAAATGCTAATTTCTTTTCTTTGGAAACCAAAGTATTAACTTTGAAGTGTTTTTCTTATATTCCGGATAATCTGGTTTCCTTTCCAGGTTTCGCTTCTCCATTGGAGGAATACTCACTACATAAAAAAGTATAGTCATTGCAATTGGCCCAATTATCGCCCAGAAATACAAAATATTGGCAGCTAAAGAAAAAATATACAATCCCCACCAGAACATTACCTCTCCAAGATAATTAGGGTGTCTTGAAAATTTCCATAAACCTGTTGTAATAAATTCTTGAGAATTTTCACGATTCCTTCTGAACTTATATGATTGCTGATCAGCCAATGCTTCCAAAGTAATAGCAGTAGCGGTTACAATTATAGCAATAATATCTAAAAGTCCGAGTGAACTCGTTCTCAAAGAAAGAACGGGGTATAAAGATATTGATCCCAAATAGACCATTATTGTTGGCATTAATTGTAATCCTGTAAGGTTGATAACCCAGAATTTATTACCCATTTTTAGCCTGTAATTGGTATATCTCCAATCTTCATGCCCTAATCCTCTCCACTGTTTTACCCAGTTATGAATAAGGCGTACTGAATAAATAGATACTAGCACAAAAACAACTATTACATCTACAATATTCCGGTTAATTAGCTGAGGAAATAACAAATATTATAAAGCAATTATTAAAGGAACTGTATTCCAATAAGGATCGTACAAACTTGTGTTTTTTACGATTGTGCTGATGATGAATATTACGATTGTTGCTGCTAGATCCGCAAGTAAAATCATGAGAAGTGGATGCAAGAAACTAAAAATTATACCTACGAGAATAGCTATAATAAATGCAATAACATATGATAAGATGAGAACACGTAAGCTGTAAACAAGTTCGTATTTTTTTCTGTTTCGTTCATATTTTTAATTTTCTCCATTTTATTTTCTTATAAACATTTCTTGCTTAAAGAACTGAATTTTTTTTAGCTCCATGCACAATTTAAAACGAGTGCACATCAAATAGTGGATAGGTTGTTCGTCGTCGCTATATTCGTGATAAGCAGCAACAATGGTGCCATCTTCCAATTGGGTCACGCTCGGAGAACTTTGTCAGAGAATAATTATTGTTAAAATGAAAATTTAAGATTTTATTGGTTTAACTCTAATTTTTTCTTCGTTATTTTCGCGATTAAATCAGCTCCATCTTCTGGAGGTACGATTTTCTCTTCTTTATCTCGAAGGTGGATTGCTTCGGAAGGACATTTAGAAACACACACACCACATCCAATACACCGCTCTAGATTAATATGAGACACTTCGTTAACAGTAATAGCATCCATAGGACACACTTCTTCACACGTACGACAGCCAGTACATTCTTCATCGTCTACTTCTGAATAATAATTTGTTGCGAATAGTTCAGCTGGTTTTTCGAGCAATTTACCATTAGACAAAATACCACAGCAACAACCACAGCAAAGACAAAAACCTCCAGTGGCTTTGTTATTTGTTGGCTGGATTACAAGTCCTTTTTCCTCAGCTTTTTGCAAAATTTCTACTGCTTCTGCTTTAGTTATTTCTCTAGCGTCCCCACTATCGATGTATGATTGACTATTCACCATGCATCTTTCAATCATATCATGTTCGCATTTTTTTCCTATAATCTCCCTCGCTTGAACGCACACGCACGGTGCAACCGCGTATGGACCCTCTACATTCTCGAGAATGTCTCGGGCATTATCATAACTCATTACGTTATTCTCATGAGTTATTGAGGCATTAATGGGAACCGTCCTCATTTGAGGCAATCCCGTCTTCTCACCCAAAAACTCCTTGATAAAAGGTAGATTGTATTCGTCAAAAGCCTCTGCCATCTCTTTGGTAAGTCTATTGATGTGAGTTTCAAAGAATCCTATAGCGTACGGTAAGTTCCCGTAAAATTTTTTACCTGTCTGGGGATTAACATCCACATAGATAATTTTTTTTTGAACCATGGAGTCCAACTCTTGTTCAACTTGCTCCATTGTCATACCTAGATTTTTAGCTCTTTGGTGAATTTTCCTTAGGGAAATAGGATTATAGTCCAAAAAAGTTGCTAGTAAAGCTTCATCTGACGTGAAAAACGCTTTTAAAACCTTTATATCGGTGCCAGTTTCGCTGGGAGGAAATCCGATCGGCATTTTATTTAGATGTATCTGCAAATTACGGTAAATTTGATCATCTTGAGACATAATTTCTCACTTTTTTAGTTATTTTAGAGAGTGTAAAAATTAAGAACATCAGATTAATTAAGAACTTAACTATTGAGGAAAAAATTATATTTTCTCATCAACTAAGTAAATAGATGAAAAAAGATGAAATAAAACCAGAGACTCCTAAAGAATCTAGCGTTCAAATCTCCAAATTAGAAGGATTAAATGATCTTCCTGAAGGATATCCCAAAGTAGTTGTAGAAGATTCGTATACAAGAGATTTAACTTCCCTTAGTTATGAGGATAGAAAGCAGCTTTTTATAAAGCATGTGTTAATGAATCCATCGAGTGAGAATTTAAAAGGATTCTATTATGAGCTAATTCGAATTAGCGAAAATAGGGGGCCAATTCACATGAAAATTCTTTTCTCTGCGCTAGAATTTATCAACTCTCGTTATGATTGTGCTGATTTCGTTCTAACAGGAATTATTAGATTGTATTACCAATTGATTGATAGTAATTTACTTAGCGATGAGTTTAAAGAAGCTGCTAAACAAACAATTTTAGGTTTTAAATATTGGCCCGACGAGCCAGGAATCGATTCTATGTGTTATTGGACCGAGAACCACCATATTCTCTTTAGTTCCTGTGAGTATTTAGTAGGACAACTGTTCAAAGATGAAATTTTTACTAATTCCGGAATGACAGGTAAAGAGAAAATGGTTAAGGCAAAGAAAAGAATTGATAAGTGGCTTTATTTAAGATTTTATACTGGATTTAACGAGTGGCTCTCTAACGTCTATTATGAAGAGGATTTTCCTCCCTTACTTAACTTATTAGATTTTTCTGAGGATACAATACTAGCAAATAAGTCAAAAGTTGTAATTGATTTGATGCTTTACGATATGGCTATAAACAGTTATTATGGGATGTTGTCTTGTACGCACGGGAGAACTTACACCAAACCAAAGCTAAATCCATATCAAGACGCGACAATTGATATATCAAAACTTATGTTTGGCATGGGTAGATTCACAAAACAGGAAAATATGAGCACCGTTGTTTTTACGTTAAGCAAGAAGTATGAGCTCCATAAAGTTATTTTTGATATTGCTACTGATACTAACAACCTTGAGTGGATAAATAAACAAAGGGTTAGTATCAAGTTTAAAGATGCCAAAAAATGGGGTTATGGGAAACTAAATTTAGAGAGCGCCATGGGTTTATTGTCATTTGGGGGGTATGCACATCCTAGGACAATTAATCACATGGTTTTAATGCTTGATAAGTTTAACTGGTGGACTAATGACTTCTTTCGCGAATTTCTAGGATTAAAAAAAATAATTAAGATTGGTAGGTACATTAAGTTAACTAATCTGATATCTTTAGTGTTTAAGAAGGATGTTTCAAGGAATGTTCGTGAAGAAAATAATATTTATACATATAGAACCAAGGATTATATCTTAAGCACATCTCAAAATTATCGTAAAAGCTATGGCGGTGACCAACACCATATCTGGAAAGCTACTCTGGACGATGAGGCTGTATGTTTTACTACTCATCCTGGAGGTTATGGTGAAGTTTCACCCGATGCGTACTGGCACGGAAACGGTTTCCTACCGAAAGCCATTCAACATAAAAATGTCGGGATCATTATTTATAAAACTCCTAAAGTACCTAAAATACTAATTAAGAAAATTCTTGACTTTACACACGCATTTTTCCCAAAACAAAGATTCGACAATGTTATTGAGAAAAATGGCTGGATATTCGGAGTAAAAAACGAGGGATATATCGCACTTCGATCAATGAAAGAATATTTTTGGCAAAATAAAGGAGTGTATAAAGAGAGTGAGGTGCTTTCTAAAGGTAGAAAGAATATTTGGATTGTCGAGATGGGTAATAAGAATCAATATCATTCTTTCGAGAATTTTATCGATAAAGTTAGCGAATCTGAACTCTGCTACAAAAGATTGAGCGTTAAATATAAATCACCTTCCATTGGAGAAATGTCCGTCGGTTGGAATAAAAAACTGAGAGTAAATGGATCGGTTATTGGGACCGATAAATATATGCGCTATGACAATATTACAAGTAATACTCCTTTTGGAAGCGATGATATTCTTATTGCTTATAAGGACGAAAAAATAAATCTTAGTATAAAACAGTGGATATAAAATATAAAAAAGAGTTTCATTGCGGAGCTACATCAACGTAAGATTCGAGTTTAGCAATTAATTCATCAACACGACTATTCTCGTCAATTATGATTGAAATCGCATCGTTAGGACAGACTTGCTCGCATCTTCCACAACCTAAACATCGATTTTGGTTAACCCTTGCTATTCCGTCGTGCATTTCCATACTCCTAAATTTACAGACTTTAAGGCATTCTTCGCAACCAACGCAGATTTCTTCATCAACTTTAACCGTGAGGCCCCTCATCCTATTATTACCTCCCAGGTTTGCAATGGCAACAGAGCCGTGTGTTGTAACCTTCGCGTTAATGCAACAGCAGCTACAACAGAAGCACATAGTCATGAAATGGCCAGTGTCTTCAATACTAAACCTCACAGCATCCCCCCTAGCTTTTCCAATTAATGGAATTAAACCACCCTCAACAGCATTTTTTGTAATCTCTAAGGCTTCCTCAGGTGTGATGACGCGCCCCCGTTCCTCAGTAATCAACATGTTTAACGAATCATCGCCTAAAAACATGCATCCAATTGATTTCTCGTGATCTTGACAATCATTAACTATTCTACAATCACATTTATTTAGAATAACAATGTTACTCGCCTTTTCAAAAAAGTGTTCTAAAACTTTTATCGGAAGAATCTCGTTTTCAAACGTTCCAAGAGATTGATTAATAGGGATGTACGACCCGTAGTTTTCTCTATTCTTTCCAGGTTCTAAATCAGCGAGTTTTCTAACGTTTCGAAACATCGGCAATTTTGTTATCATATAAGGGTGATAAGGTTTTTCTTTCTTAAAACGAGCAGACATAATTGTTTTAAATATTCTTACTCTTCTCTCTCCATTTCCTCGATCAGCAACTGTGTTACCTGTAACATAACGATATCTAAACATATATTTATATTCTTTAAGAGGAATTTTAGAAAATCCTTCAAATGGCATACCTTTTAAAAATTTGATCGCTTCGTCAGGATCTCTCCAAGTAAATGTGATATTGGGGTCATCTAATTGCTCTCCAAACGCATAGGAGTAGTTATCTTGTTCTAGAATCTGATAACCGAAGATTCCGCAGATTTTCCATTGAATTTTTAAATCTCCAAGTTCTCGTATATCTTGCTGATAAATTACATCGTTCTGACTGATTTTTTCGAAGTCTTTCATCATTTTCTTGAATAAGAATTCGATTTCTTCTTTTTTTTCTGCCATACTATCACCTTAAAATTAAAAACTAAAGATCAATAAAGAACTTACCTATTTATCCTTAGTTCTCGTAATTATATCTCTGATTACTAAGTTAAGTAAACTGTTTTATGAGACATCAACTTTAGCTTCTATCCTTCGTATAAACTCGTCGAGTCTCTTAGGATCATCGATTGTTATTGATATAGCCTTGTTCTGACATACTCGTTCGCATCGGCCACAACCAAGGCATTTTTCTTGATTAACTTTAGCTTTACCATCAATCATTTCCATCCCTTCAAACACGCAAACTTCCATACAATCCTCGCATCCAATACATAAGTCCTCATCAACCGAAACACTAACGCCCTCGATTCTTTGCATCAAGTTTTGAAGTTCTATCGTTCCATACATCCTTTTACCAGCTATACAACAACATGGGCAACAGAAACATACGGTCATAAAATGTCCTCTGTCTGAAACTCCCATGGCTTCAGCATCCCATTTTAGTCTGCCAATAACAGTAATTAATCCATTGTCATAAGCTTCTTTTACTCTTTCTAAGGCCTCTTCCTTAGTCCCGAAATGAGAACTCCCCGGGATTTTTTTAGGAAAAACTTCTTTTACATCTACGGTATCTGCACCTATGTACAAGCAACCAATTGAATGATCATGATCTTGGCATTGGTTATAAATTCTACAACCACAACCGTGAGTTATTAGCAAATGCTCCGCTTTATTAATAAAATGCTCGAGGACTTTCAAAGGTAATACTTTATCCTCATATGTTCCTAATGAATCGTTAATTGGGATATAAGAAGCATCAGCGGTCTTAGGATCATACCATTTATCAATTATGTCTCGAAAAATCGGGAGTCGAGTTATAGTATAGGGGTGGATAAATATACCTTTGGTATATCGCATAGTTAAAATCAATTTAAAATACTTTTTTTTTAGAATCTCTTCTCCCACCTTTTCTTTCTCCCACTTTTCTATATAATAGATTTTAGCTTTCCGCTTATAAAAACGGTATTCGAAACTATCTATTTCACCATTAAGTAGTTTTAAAGCAGTGTCATCATCATCAATTTCCATTGTTATGTCTGGATTATCAAGTTCTCCCCCGAATTTAAAAGAATACTCTCCGTTATTAAATTTCTGATATCCTTTGATACCACAAATATCCCATTGAATATCAAGTAATAAATCCTTCAAATCTTCTTGGAGAACAGTATCTTCACTTAGAGAATTTTCAATATCTTCAAGCATTTTCTTAAACTTAGGTTCAAGTTTTTCTTTTCCAACCATGTTCTTCCCATTTTTTATGAATTTTTTTTTATTCTAATTTGAAGCGAGTGCACAATAAGTAATGGATGGGCTGATCATCATCGCTATATTCGTGGTAGGCAGCAATAATGGTGCCATCTTCTAGTTGGGTCACGCTAGGATAACCAATGTGCCAGTATTGGCCAAAGATCAACATATCTTGAAGTGTTCGGGGGCCTTCACCTGTTTTTGGTATTGGGACACCTCCTATGTTAATAATAAACTCGTTTTCAATATCCCAAGTCACACCGTCATAAGATACACATCCACGGACACCCCATGGTGCTTTTCTATATCCGTAAACAGCTAAAACTCGACCGTTCCTAAGTTCTTTCATGGCAGCGGGGTACCCCCAGAGAGAGGTTCTTTTTGGCGGTCTCCACGTGATTCCATCATCATCAGACCAAGTGAACCACATATTATCTTGTCGATTTGGTCTGTGGGATGTTCTTAATAGACACACGAGCCTGCCGTTCTTGAGCCTTGTCATACCAGGTTCCAGGAAGTTGATAATTCCAGCGGGATCGTAAGCAACGGTTGACCAGTATTCCCAATTATCACCACCATCATCTGATCGTAACGTGAAACAACGAGATGGCTCGCTTTCCAAAGTTGTGACATCTCTCGTCGAAATCGTACCGTCTAAAGGCATTAATAAACCACCATCGGGAAGCTCAATAATATGTCCTGCTCCCGATCCTCCACAAGCATAGGGTCCTAAAGCAGAACTCGCTATAGGACTGGTGTTAACCTCAAGAGGTTCGGTCCATGTTTTACCACCATCTTTGGATTTAAGTATAGCATACCCGGTTTGCCTTTTGAGTCTTTCAGGCATCCCCGGTGGAGGCATTCCAAGCGTTTGATCTCCTTCGGAATGGATACCTCTTGGAGCGATGAAATTACAAACTCGAGTGTGCATCAAGATGGTACCATCAGAGATCTGAGCAAACGCACAATCCCAATTACCTTTATTATCAGTATAAGGCCATATGACTCTCTTGGTAGAGGAATCCCAGGTTTTTCCTCCATCTGTCGATTTAATAAAACACGACTGACCACTATCTGCGTGAACGGGATACCTCTCCTCGTTGAATCCTAAAAAGAGTTCACCATTCTGTAACAAGACAATACTAACTTGGTTACAGGCATGAGCTAGCTCGGGATCCTTGTAAACCATTACATGTTCAATATTTTTTATTTCGACCATAATATAATCTCTATTTAGAATTATTAATAATTTGATTGAAAAATAAATGATTATTTTTTATTTTGAATGATGATCGCCCTACAAAAACTGCTATCAAGACCAAGTACTTTGTAGGGTAATGCCATTACGTAAAAGCGTGGTTGAGTGATTTTGTCTAAATTATCAACAAATTCTACAAAATTCGCGTCTTTACTCATAAGGATATCGTGAAACTCTCGAGTTTCGTCAATATCTTCCCCAAAACGAATGTAATCTAACACGATGAGTTTAGGATTGTATTTTGCCATCCATTTTGCCGCACTTGGAGTCAATTTAGGTAATCTATCTTCTCCTTCCATATATAATTGCTGCTTTGTTAACTTAATTCCGGTGTCGTTCCTAATTACGATACTGTCTCCTTCCTGTATGATGCTACCAAGCGCTTCTTCACATACTTCCGCGGTAACAACCATTTCTTTTACCGAGAGTAACACTCCAGTGCCGTGAAACCGTTCCAGAGGATAATCTGTTATGGATTTTCCTTCTTCGTAGAAATGTGCTCCCACTTCAACGTGAGTTCCTACGTGAGAATGGGTTTTGAGAATGTCGTAACGAAAAGTTAAATCATCCAGCAGCGCCTTTTGAATTGCAAAAGGACGATCAGGATTTTCCCCTGGGATCACAGTATGAGAGATATCAATAATTTCAAATTCCTCAAAATCAAACACTTTCAACAACCACCCATATTCATAGCTACTTATTTATGTTATTATAGAACATTAACATATTCTTCAATAGTTTTAATAAACTCATCAAGTCGCTTAGGATCATCAATAGTAATCTTTATAGCGCCATTCTGACAGACTCGTTCGCATCTTCCACATCCTAAGCAGTTTTCTCTAATTTTTTGTGCTTTATTATCAACCATTTGAATCCCATCATAAATACAAACATCAAGGCATTCCCCACATCCAACACAGAGCTCTTTATCGAAAATTACTTCCAGACCTTCCATTCTTTGAAAGATTTTTCTAACGGTAGCAGAACCATATTTATAAACTCCTTGTACACAACAACAAGGACAACAATAGCAAATGGTTAACATATTTCCTTCATCAGGTAAGGCATACATTACTGCTGCTTCAGCTCTGTATCTCCCCATTACAGGAACTAGACCGCTTTCAACAGCTTTCCGAGCTTGTGCTATAGCTTCCTCATAAGTAGCGAGATGTGCATGTTTCTCAATTCTCCAAGGAAGATCAAGAGCAAGCTTTTCTACTCCCTTTCCTAAATACATACAACCTGTTCTGTAATCGTAATCTTTACAGTTTTTACCTATTCGGCATCCACAATCTACTAAATATCTTAAATTAGCTTTTTTAAGAAAATGCTCCAAAACTACCATTGGTACCATCTGGTTTTCGTACGTTCCCAGCTTTACATTTATAGGTATAGCTGACCCCCGAGAGTGATCTGGATCGTAATGATTTTTAAATAGCGTGTTAAAGACTGGGATTCGAGATAAAAAAATAAGTCTTTGATCCCTATCAGCAGAAAATTCCACTTCTAAATCGTAATCAAAATCCTCGAATGGAACGTCTAGTATCACTTTATTCATGTCCTCTTCTTTCTCAATGAATCGAATTCGGTATTTTTTTCCTTCTACCTTCATTCTAAAATCGCGTAATTTTCCTTCAAATAGCTTTTTTACAGTCTCTTTATTTATGAAAATGCATACTAAATCAGGATTAGGATGAACTCCTCCTTGTTTGTATACATATTTGCCATTATCGAAAATTTGATACCCATTTAACGAGTCGATCTTCCATTGGACTATCAACTTCAAAGATTTCAAATCTTCTTTAATCTCTGTATTAGTGTTTGCGAGATCCTCCACTCCTTCAAGCATCTTGTAAAATAACTTCTTTAAATCCAAATCTAGTTTTTCTATTCTAATTCACCTTAACTTACATCAATATAAGACTCAAGGCGTGCAATTAACTCCTCAACCTTATTAACATTCTCTATCGAAATCGATACTGCACCATCGGGACAGTTCGTTTCGCACCGTCCGCATCCTAAACAGAAATCTTGATTAATTTGTGCTTTTCCATCAATTATTTTTACCGCCCCATACATACAATTATTAACACAAGTTCCGCAACCACTACACATATCTATGTCTATTTCAACCTTCACACCTTCCATTCTCGTAAAGAGGTTCCTTAAATCAGAAGTAGCATATTTTAAACTATTGAACGCACAACAGCAAGAACAACAGAAACAAATGCTCATCAAATGACCGTCATCCGGTAAGATTCCTAACGCTATAACATCTCCTCTAAGGCGTCCTAACGTGGGAACTAATCCATCTTCAATAGCTCTACGAGCCTGATCCATGGCATCTTCAAAAGTAGCGTAATGACCATGCTTCTCTATTCTCCAGGGAGCGGTAAGGTCAATATTAGCAGCGGGTTGACCTAAATACATACAACCTAACCTATAATCGTGGTTTTCACATTTTCGGGCAATACGACAACCACAATCTACTAAATATATAAATTTAGCTTTTTTGAGAAAATGTTCTAAAACCACTAATGGTATTATTTGGTTCTCATAAGTACCAAGCGATTGATTTATTGGTATCGGTCCACCACTTACATGCTCAGCATCCCAGTGATTAAGGTATAATGTATTGAATACGGGGATTTTAGCTAAGAACATAAGAGGTAAATCGTATCGCTTCTTTGAAAATTTTAGTTGCATATCATACTCAAAATCTTCAAATGGGACTTTAGGCTCTATAATATTCATATTATCTTCGTTTTCTACAAATCGAAACCGATGGATCAAGCCATCCTTCATCTGCCTAAAATCGCGTAATTTACCCTCAAATAGTTTTTTTGCAATCTCAGTAGATTCAAATGTAATTAAGAGATTGGGTTTATCCAGTTCTTCGTCTATTTTATAGAGGTATTCCCCCTTGTTAAAGATTTGATACCCATTTAATGAGCCTACATTCCATTGAACGCTTAGTTTGAAATCTTTCAAATCGCGGCGGGTATTCTCGTTATTTCTTAAGAGTTTTTCCGCATTTTCTACCATTTCTTGAAAGGCAGCCTTTAATTCTAATTCTATTAGCTCCATAAACTAACCCATATGTTTTTTTTAATTTTTATTTCCTACTAACACAATTTTATAGTTTAAACAAAAAAAATCTTTTTGTTAATTTTTTGATACATACATTTATCCTCTTACGAAACATCAACAACAGAGTCTAATGTGTTGATAAAATCGTCAACGCGACTTGGATCGTCGAAATATATTGAAATGGCGTCATTTGGACATGCAATTTCGCATTTACCACACCCTAGGCAGCGTCTTTGGTTAACTTCTGCTTTTCCATCTATCATATCCATTCCCATAAACGCACAGACTTCCACGCATTCTCCGCATCCCACGCAGACATCTCTGTCGACTTCAACATGCAAACCTTCCATCCGATTAAATAATTTAAGAGCTGAAGTTGCATTCCTCGTAACAATACCATTTACACAACAGCAGGGACAGCAAAAACACATTGACATTAGTTTGCCTGTATTCGGACCGCCTTGCCCCTCCATTCCACCCTTCCCTAGTAATGGCATTAATCCATTTTCGTAGGCAAGTCGTACACGTTCTATAGCTTCCTCTTTTGTTGCTAATCTTCCTGGTACGTCTTCTGGCATACCCGGCTCTAAATCTTGAAGATCGCGTTTCAGCATGTCTTGTCCAATATGCATACATCCAATAGAAACATCGTGATTTTCGCACTCTCTATAATGTCGACATCCGCAAATATCCTCCATAACAATGACAGAAGCTTTGCTTAAAAAATGTTCAAACACTTTTAGAGGGATTATTGTATTTTCGTGCTCACCCACAAATTTATTAATAGGGATGTAGGCTGCATTACCTACGCGTTCAGGCCTAGGAGAACTTTTCGATTGTCTATAGAGTCGAAAGGTTGGTATTTTTGTTAGAGTAAGCGGATGGTATTTTTTTTCTGGATCAAATTTTGCAGTCATGAAATATTTTTCTACAGGTCTCTTTTTTTCTCCATCCTCTGTTTTGATCGTGGCCCATCCTAATCTTTCAACGAATTTAAACCTGCCATTATAGTCTTTACGGGAAGCATATCTCCCGCCTAACAATTCTCCTTTTAAGAATTTAATCGCAGATTCCTCGTTTCTGATGGTTAGTGAAAAATCTGGGTCGGGCAGAATGCCCCCAAATTTATGTTCATACCGGTCCTTCTCGAATATCTGATAGAAATCATATCCACAGATTTTCCACTGGATTCGAAACGACATATCTTTCATATCTTCTTTATAAAACTCATCAGTCTTAGTAAAATCCTCTAAATCTACTAATATTTTTTTAATTAATTTCTCAATTTCACTATTTTTTTTCTTCATTTTTTTTCTCCTATTATGATTTAATTTCTGTAATTAAAAATTTCGATTGTTAATTTTAAGAGACATCTACACTTTCTTCTAGTCTCTGTATATGTTCGACAACTCTTTTTGGATCGTCAATCTTAATCGTTATTGCGTCGTTAGGACATACTTGTTCGCAACGGCCACAACCTAGGCACCGTTCTTGGTCAATGACTGCCTTACCGTTGATTACATCTCTGCCGACGAAAACACAGACATCTAAGCAAGTTCCACAGCCATTACATATACTTGGGTCAACTTCAACTGTCAAACCCTCCATTCTGGTGAACATCTGAATTTCTCGAGTAGCATATTTAGCGATCTTTCCGTTAAGACAGCAACATGGGCAGCAATAACATATAGACATAATGTGTCCCGTATCTACCGCGCCTATCGCATTTGTTTCACCAGGAGCTCTACCAAAAGTAGGAACTAATCCGTTTTTTATAGCATCTTTTGCGTAAGTTAACGCTTCTTCTTGAGTAATAGAGTGCCCCATTGATGGAGGTAGTTTTATTGTAGGGACATCGTCGCCTATGTACATACACGCAAATTTTTTATCGTGATCTTGGCAATCGTGAAAAACTCTACACCCACATGCGTTTTGGACGTAAAAATGTTTGGCTTTTTTAATAAAGTGTTCAAGCATTTTTTCAGGCATTAATTGATTTTCAAATTTACCTAAGGATGCATTTATGGGAATGTAAGAACCGAACGAATTTTCTGGTTCTGAATGCCTTGTAGCAATTTCTCTAAAAAGAGGAAATCTGGTTAAAAATGACGGATGATAAAAGATACTCTTGGTAAAATAAGCTGTTAAAAAAAGTCTTCTATGGCGTATTGTTACGGACTTCGAATCTTTTTCGATCTTTTCCTCTTTTTCGATTGAGTATAACTTAAATTTGCGCCTATAATACACATACGTGTGCCTTTCTAAATTTCCTTTCAAAAACCTCAAGGCTATCTCTTCATCTGCGAATTTAATTGTTAAATCAGCGTTTTCTATTTCTTCTCCAAACCTATGAGTATATTTTCCGTTGTCAAATATTTGATATCCCTTGATTCCGTTGACAAACCATTGAATGGATATTTTAAGATCTTTCAAGTCCTTTTTCAAGACTTCATCAACTTTTAGTAAATCGTCAATGTCGTCTAACATCTTTATAAAATAAGTTCCAAGCTCGGTATTTTGAGTAGTCAATATCTAATAGATACCCCTTAATTAGCTTTTTAACTTAATATTGTTTAACACATTATAAAAAAGTTACCACTGTCCATTTATATTTTGTAATATTTCACTACATAACAATACAAAATCTCACGATACCCGTAATTTTCTATTAGAACTGGAAAATAAATTTCCATAGACAATTTAAAATTATAATAATAATTATAAAATCAAAAATAGGCTTATTAATATAATACAAACTAAAAAACACAAAATTGAATAAATAATTCGGAAAATGGTGTTGATAAGAAATGGTTGATAAATCGTTAGTTGAAGAAATGAAAAATAAGATAAAATCTGGTGCTTCTGCTTCGGAGGCTGATGATGTATTAAAATCTTTTGAATTAATTAAACAGATGTCCAAAGAAGTTGATTATTTAAAAGCCGACGTTGAGGAAAGTGATTATACATGCCAAGTAGTTTTTTCTGATTTAGAAAAAGAATATTGGATAAAAGTGAGTAAAGGAAATGTTGAATATGACAAAGGAAAGCTTGAATCGCCATCCTTTACAATCACATCTTCCAAGGATATCGGTTTGGGATTGTTTTTTGGAGAGACTGACGCTAATATAGTAGCTCCTCTTGGAAAGCTTGGTATTAGTGGAAATTTCACACAAGTAAGACTATTTCAAGAGTTTTATGAAGACGTTATTGACGAATTTAAGAAGAAATATTAATTTTCTTAGGCTTATGTTTTAATTATCATTTACAATAAAATTTAGGATAAATTATGAATCATAAAGTACTTGTATTTGAACTTAAAAAGTGTATAGGATGCCGCCTTTGCGAACTGATGTGTTCAGCTACCCATTTTCAAGTTACAAACCCAGCAAAAACGCGTATTCGCATTGTTCGAGATGATGAGAAGCAGTTAGATTCCGCTATTTATTGTCATTCGTGCGTAGAAGCGAAGTGCATTGAAGCATGTGAGTTCGATGCACTTTCTAGAGACTCTGACACTAATACGATTCTTGTGAGCGAGGAAGATTGCGTAGCGTGTAGAAAGTGTATTGAGGAATGTCCTTACGATCATCCAGTTATGCATCCTACTGAGGATTACGTTTTAATTTGCGATTTTTGTGGAGGTAATCCAGCTTGCGTGGACATTTGTCCCGAGGGCGCAATAACAACAGCTCAGGAGGGGAAATAAAACGATGTCATATAGTGGAATGACGGGAAAGCTATTACGAGTCAACCTTACAACTGAAGAATCGAAAATAGAAGCTATTGACTCTAAACTCTGGGAATTATTTATAGGTGGTCGTGGATTGGGGGCGTATTATTTAACGAAGGAAGTTCCACCAAATGTAGGACCTTTAAGCCCGGATAGTAAGCTGATTTTCATGAATGGTCCTTTAGCGGGCACTTTAATCCCTGGTAATAATAAGATTTGCGTAACGTTTAAATCGCCCTTGACAAATACATATTCGTATTCATTATGTGGTGGTCATTGGGGGCCGGAATTAAAGTTTGCGGGATATGACGGGTTAATAATCGAGGGAAAGGCAGAGAAACCAGTTTACATCTCAATTAACAACAACGATGTTAAAATCAGATCAGCCGAGAAAATATGGGGCAACTTAATTCCTGAAAGCGATGAATTACTTCGAGAAGAGATTGGCGAGGGTGATAGGGTCCAGATTGCCTTGATCGGTCCCGCGGGAGAGAAGTTGGTGAACTACGCATGCATAACTGCTGGTCAGTACCGAGAATTCGGAAGGGGTGGTGCCGGTGCTGTGATGGGATCTAAAAACCTTAAGGGGATCGCCATTACAGGTTCCACTGACGTAAATGTAGCTAAGCCCGAAGAAATAATCGAATTAAGTAAGGACCTTATATCAGATTTAAGGGAGTCGCGTGGTGGCAAAGTTAGAAGACAATATGGTACAATGGAATTGGTGGAACGAATAAATAACGCGGGGTTCTGGGTGACACGAAACTTCACGGAAGGTTATTTTGAAGAGGGTTATAAACTTGAGGGCAAACAGATGCGAGAAGAGATAATTATCGGGGATAGTTCTTGTTTTGGATGCCCGATAGGATGTGGTAAACGGACCTATGTAAAAACGAAAGACAATGAAGAATATGTTATGGAAGGTCCAGAATTTGAGACCGTAGGAATGTTGGGCTCAAATTGTGAGATTAGTAGTTGGGAGACCCTTTTAAAGGCATCAAAGATTTGCGATACATACGGTTTTGACACAATAAACGCCGGAGCGTGTGTTTCAATGGTAATGGAAGGATTCGAGACAGGAAGGCTTACTTTAGACGATACTGATGGTATCAAGATGTTGTTTGGAAACGATAATGCATTACTACAAATTCTGGAAAAGATTGGAAAAAGAGAAGGTATTGGTGACATTTTAGCTAAGGGACCTGCTGAAGCCGAAAAAATACTAAAGATTGAGGGACTTGCTATTCATTCGAAAGGTCAATCGTTTCCGGTATACGATCCGAGAGGGGCAAAAGGAATGGCTTTAACATATGCAACTTCACCAAAAGGGGCTCATCATATGCTTGCCACTACTTTTGGCGCGGAATTATCTAGTGGTACTAGGTTTCAGGTAGAAGGAAAAGGAAATTTAGAGAGGGACCATCAGTTCAGTATGGCTATTGTAGACTCTATAGCTTTATGTTCTACGATGCGTGCGGGAATACCTCTCGACAACTTGCTTAAGGCTTACACGACCGTTACGGGAATCGAACACGACATTGCGTCGTTCCTCAAGGCTGCCGAAAGAATTATTAACCTGGAGCGGATGTATAACGTAAATCTTGGGCTGGATCGTAGTCACGATACTCTTCCAAAACGCTTTCTAGAAGAAACTCTCCCTAGCGGAGAAAGCAGAGAACAAATAGTAGAATTGGATGCTTTATTGGACGATTATTATAATGTAATGGGTTGGGATTCTATAGGGATTCCCACGGAAGATAAATTATTGGAATTAAAACTTAAAGATTTCTTAAAATAATATAAAATTTACAACTAATGAAGATAGATTAAAGATGAGTGGAACAAAAAGGGATTTTCCTTTGATCCGACGCGTTCATCATAGTGTAAAAAATCCTCCTATCTCAGATATAGAGAGCGAATTGAGAGCAAAGTTAGATGAATTCAATCTCAAGAAATTACTAAAACCTAACGACACTATCGCAATAACCGCTGGCTCAAGAGGCATTAACAAACTTAGCACGATGTTGAGGACATTAGTCGAGTATTTAAAAGAATTAAATACATCTCCTTTTATAATCCCTGCTATGGGGAGTCATGGAGGTGGAACTACAAAAGGGCAATTACAAATTCTCACGGATTACGGGATAACAGAGGAAGCCGTAGGTTGTCCTATAAAAGCAAGTATGGACGTTGTTAAGATAGGCGAGAGCGAATTTGGAACTCCTGTTTATTTGGATAAGTACGCTTCTTTAGCGGATAAAATAATTGTAATAAATAAGATTAATAGCCATTCTGAGTTTATCGGGGAATTTGAGAGTGGTGTAAGTAAAATGTGTCTAATAGGGCTTGGGAAACACGAGGGGGCAAAAACCTATCATCGTCTTATCGATCAGTATGGTTGGCCTCGAGTGAGCAAATCATTATTGAAGGTCGTTCTTGAAAACACTCCTATCGTTTGCGGAGTTCTCATCGTTCAAAATATAAATAATCAACCGTCACAGCTATATGTTTTGCGTCCGGAAGAATTTTCCACCAAAGAACCTGTATTATTAAAGAACTATAAAGAGAATACAGAGCACCTTCCTTTTAAAGAGGTAGATTTACTTATAGTGGACGAGATGGGAAAAAACATATTTGGGGCTGGAATGGATACTAACATTATTGGTGTAAAAGAAGGATCCTCGATACAAGTTCGATGGGTATTTGTTAGGGATTTGACTAAAGAATCCCATGGGAATTCGCAGGGGGTAGGGTTGGCAGATTTTACTACCAAAAAGCTGGTTGATAAGATAGATTACGATAAAATGTATACTAATGCTCTTACCGCTCGTCGCACTGACTCGTGTAAGCTTCCTATTTTTCTACGGAACGATAAAGAGGTTATGAACGCTATTTTTGATATGTTGAGTGAGCAGGAGCGTTCCACTTTTCGTATGATTTGGATCAAGAATACTTTAGAGTTAGAGAAAATATTCGTTTCAGAATATTTCTTCAATCAAATTGAATCTCGAGATAATCTAAACTTTCTTGGAGATGCAGAATCGCTACAATTCGACGAGCATGGATTTTTAGTTAATTCAAAGAAGTATTGGTACGAAAACAATTAAGAATAATCGTTTTAAAGGGATCTTTATTGAAATCTAGCTCTGAATTTACTTTTCCATTCCAATTTTAAAGGAAATTTGGTTAGATTATTGTGATAACAAGCCTTTTAAAATAATTCGAATAAAAACAATTATTAAAAAGTTTATATGAGAATTGCTAGGGTAATAAAATTATTTATTTGTTGCTAAATTTGGGGTTTTAAATTGGATTTAAAAATTAATTTTAAAGAAACCAAAGTTCCAGAATATAATCTTCCAGATCCTCTTATTTGCCTTGATGGGACAAAAGTTACGGATAAAAATCAATGGTTTCAGAAACGACGACGTGAAATTTTTGACCTATTTGAGCACCATATATATGGTAAAATGCCCGGAAAATCTGAAAAAATGTCATTTGAAATTAGATCAATTAATAAAAATGCACTTAAAGGAATAGCAACACGAAAGGAAATCTCTGTCATTATAGAAAAAAACCAAAGTGAAGCAAAATTGGACATCCTTATTTATCTTCCTAATTTTCAACCAAAACCTATTGCTAATTTCATATTTTTAAATTTTTATGGAAACCATTCAATTCATCAAGATCCAAATATCATGCTATCAAAGCAGTGGATACCAAAAAAAATTGGGTATGGAATATTTAAACATCGAGCAACAGAAAAGTCGCGAGGTATGAACTCCTCTAAATGCCCAGTTGAATTTATTATTGACCGTGGTTATGCCTTATCCACAATATACAGTGGTGATATCGATCCGGATTTTGATGATGGATTTCAAAATGGGGCACATCCATTATTTTATAAAAAAGGACAGACCAAACCAGCTCCTGATGAATGGGGTTCTATCGGAGCATGGGCTTGGGGCTTAAGTCGAGCAATGGATTATTTTGAGACAGATAAGGATATAGATAATAACCGTGTAGTTGTAATGGGGCATTCACGTCTTGGTAAAGCTGCATTATGGGCCGGAGCAGCTGATCCACGGTTTGCAATAGTAATTTCTAATGAATCAGGATGTGGAGGTGCCGCATTATTTCGTCGTAAATTTGGTGAAACAATTTCGCATATAAATTATCAATTTCCTCATTGGTTCTGTGAGAATTTTAAGAAATATAACGATAAAGAATATGAACTCCCTATAGACCAGCATATGATAATCTCTTTAATAGCCCCACGACCTGTTTATATTGGTAGTGCTGAAAAGGATCTTTGGTCTGACCCACGAGGTGAATTTCTCTCTGCCAAACACGCAGATCCCGTATATAAAATGATGGGGACTGAAGGTCTTAAAGCAGTTGAGATGCCAGAGATTAATCAACCAATACTATCTACCATAGGATATCATATCCGTGAGGGAGAACATGATATTCTCAAATATGACTGGGAAAGATACCTCGATTTTGCCGACTATCATTTCAGCAATAATCCTTAAAAAATAATAAGGTTATTTCAAAGGAATTTTCATTGAAATCAGACGCTGAATTTACCTTTTTATAAAATTTTCTGAGACATCAACGCTGGTTTCTATGCGAGCGATCATTCTTTTCACAGAATCCTCCTCGATGGTAATAGTTATCGCTCCCTTGGGGCATACTCTCTCGCATCTTCCGCAGGCTTTACAGCGATTCTTGCCCTCCCGGTCATTCACGGCTACGCCATCGATGACTTCCATTCCACCATATATACACACCTCGAGACAGAGAGGAATTTCCTCTTTCTCGCATCCATCACAGAGATCTTCATTTATCGTGATGTTTGTACCCTCCATCTTTGGATACTTCCCCTTCAAATACATCGGCGAGTCCTTACCAAAGGCCTCAACACAGCAACAGGGGCAACAGAAACAGATATGCATCAGATCTCCCTGTTCAGGCAGAGCATGATAGACGATTGTATCGCCTTTGACTCTCCCCAGAGAAGGTAGGAGACCAGCAGCAACAGCTTTTCGTGATCGTTCCAATGCCTCTTCTTTGGTACCAATCCTCCCAAAGGTCTTCATCCTCAGAACACCATTACCCAGAGCCAAGCATCCGAGGGATTGGTCGTAATTCTTGCAATCGGCGAGCGCTCGACACGGGCACTGCTGGAATACATAGACGTGGCTTGCTTTGTTTATGAAGTATTCGAGTACTGCGAGAGGTATCGACTCATTTTCGTAGGTACCCAAGGACTCATTGATTGGAATGCGAACGGTGTTCGAGTTCTCGGGATCTGAGGTCCGCTCCATGATCGGCCGAAACACGGGTATTCTCACCAGACGAGCAGACACGCGTCTTTGCTTGGGAGGGGCATTTTCTTTTGAAGAACTGGTCTTAGGGGCACTGCCGGGGGCAAAACCAGTTAGTTTTCCTATTCTCTTTTCCTTATATTTCCCATTGGGGCCTTTCATGCCAACCAAGAATTTACTCCCCGTAAAGGCCGGCCAATGATCGAATTCGTCGTTGAGGAACTGGTAGGCAAGATCAAGATCAGGGGTCCCTAGTGTCAGGGTCGGATCTTCAGCCTCTTCGTCGATCTTGAAAGAATACTCTGTCTCGTCGAATATTTGATATCCTCTGATAGATCCGAACTTCCATTGCACTATTTCGTGGTAATCCTTCATGTCCTCTTCGTAGAACTCATACTCCACTGCATATTTTGCAGCATCCTCCAACATTTTCACGAAGAGCTCTCTTACTTTGGCTTCTTTCTCTTCCATGGCTACTATACTCCTCTTTTCCATTTTTTCTTAATTTTTTGAAACATTTGTTTTATACTCAAATATGAAATAATGATACTTATATAACTTATCACAATTGATAAGGACTATTAAAATTCAGTCAAAAAAGTATAGATAGTGATTGATTTGAAATCTGAATTTACCTTCCAATCAAATTTCAAAGGAAATTGACTTTTGAACTTTAAATAGAATTAAATATGAAATTAATCATAATTATGAAAAGCTATTACTTAAATCTTCTAAGAATGCCCCTTATGTAGTATAATTGTAGAATACTTATAAGGCTTATGACACAAATGTTAAATACGCGAATTCAATTCTTACTAATAATGATTTATTTAGAAACAGAAGGATCTGCTTATGAGAGAGGGAAAATCCACGGAGAAGCGCTTAAGGAACATATTCCTAGAATGATGTTTAAGGAAATCACTCGTCATTTTGGTTACAAGTCATATGATCTCTTCGCCAAAGATACTTTAGACGAGACGAATTTTCTCTCGGCTGCCAAAAAATGGACTCCAGATTTGGTTGATGAAATACAAGGAATTGCTGATGGGGCGAAATTTGATTTTAATAGCATTTTTGTCAGACAGTTAATCGGAGAAATGTCATGGTATTGGATCCTGCGTGCAAGTAAAGTAAATTTGCGCAAATTAAAGGATATATTTAAAACAACTTCGAATCAAGAATGTACTGCTTTAGGAGTCTTCGATCAAGCACAAGATCATCCAATAATCGCTCAGAATGCAGATAATTCAATAGGCTGGGTTGGAGTAGAAACATTAAACCACGCAAAGGATCCCGAAAGTTCGATGGAATGGTATCATATAGGTTATCCTGCACTAATTGGAATATATGGAATGAATAATTGTTCAATCTAAACAAATGTTCTTCTCTTTCTAGAAACTCTAACGATTCATCTCGTGGAATGGAATTCAATAAATTTTCGTGTTGTTCGATAATTTTAAAAGATTCTTCAACTCTTTGTTGGAAATACAAACTGAATCCTTTAATATATAAAGCGTCTAAAGAGAAGAGATATTTTTTCATTTCTTGACTCTTTTGGAAAAGTTCTTCAGCTATTTGAATGGCATTTTCGAACTGCCCTAAAAATATATAAAGATCGCCTTTATATCTTAGTACTTTGAGGGCTTCTTCTTGAGTGAGATTTTCCCTCTGTTCGATATCTTTAACCTGTTGAAGTGCTTCTTCTAATTTAAATTCGTTAATGAGTTTCTTCACTGATGTTAGTTTCTCAGAAGTGGAATTAGACATATTATTCCTTTTTTATGTCATTGAATTTAAAATTAAGGAAGATAAGGTTGCTTAAAAGCCTTTGTTATGGAATCAACTTAGAATATATAAGGTAAGTTAATTATAAGAAAAATTAAGTTAAAATATTATTAATCCTCCTAGAAGGGAGACTGACGCAAAACTCACGATTCCGATCGTGAGAGCCGCAAATAGACCTACTAAGAACGGTTTGATTCCAAGTCCTTTAAATTTGCTAAAATCGGTCGAAAGTCCTACTCCACCCAACGCGATAACAAATAGAATCGTAGCGAAATCTTTAACAATTTTTATAAAGCCGTCCCATGAATCATTTACTAGGAAACCAAACGCTAAACTCGTTGTATTGATACCAACATCACCGATTGAGCGAAAAACTGATACGAGTAGAAATCCAATGACAAAGACAGGAATGAGTTTTTTAAAATTTACTCTTGATTTCACGCTAGAAGTGGTTTCGCTTGATTCTTTTGTTTCTTTCACTTGATTTTTAATATATAGAAACGACATTAGAGGAATAACTAAGATCATGAATACATTCCTTACTAGCTTAGTAACAGTGGCAACATCAAGTCCTATGGGTAAATTCCAGAAATCTGCAAATACTAAAGCTGCTCCGGTGACTTGAGAGGTATCGTGGATCGAAGTTCCCAACCAGAGACCTGCTTTTGTTGCGTCCCCGCCAAATAGAAAATAGACTAGAAAGGGATAGCCTATCGTGGCAATTAAACCAAACACCGTGATGACAGCAACTGCGTAAGCAGTTTCCTCCTCTTTGGCTTCTATCACGGGACTCGTTGCCACTATGGCAGAGACACCACAGATTGAGGTCCCAACCGCAATGAGCGTTCCCAAACGTTTTGGTTGCTTTAGCTTTTTATTTAGAAAAGTGGTAATAATCAGAGCGCTAGCGATACATATTAATACTATTGGAATCCCGATTAATCCTAGCTCAAATACGCTGAATATGCTCAACCGAACGCCTAGTAATATGATACCAAGTCTTAACAATTTTTTAACTACAAATTTAAACCCAATACTTAGAAGATTGGGTAATTTGAACACATTGTTTATTATCAAACCTAAGATTAGACATATCATTACGGCTGAGATGGGCGATTTTTCAAATCCCATTAAATCTTTACCTATAATATCGCTCAACCACATGCTAAAGAATGCTAACCCAATAACAATTGCTAAACCGGGAATTATGGTGTGAAGCTTAGAATAACGAACTCCAAAGAGACTCCTCTCGATGTAACTCATTTCTTTCGCTGGGTCTTTTTCGGGCTTTGCTTTTAACTTTTCTTCTTCTCTACTCATGAAATTATCACTATAATTATAAAAAATTTTCTGCGTTACCAATCGTTTGGAGTGGTTAATCCTGATCCGGTAATAAATAGCACAACACTATCGTTTTTATCAATGAATCCTTCGTTAGTCAGTTTTTCGGTAGCAGCAACAGTCGCAGCCGCTTCTGGACAAACCATGATCCCTTCAGTTTTAGCAAACGAATACATTGCATCCTTTATTTCGGTGTCATCAACAGCGACCGCAGTTCCGTTGGAATCTCTAACAGCGTTTAAAATAAGATAATCTCCAATAGCTCCTGGGACCCGAATACCAGAAGCAAAAGATTGAGCGTTTTCCCAAGGAGTTGCGAATTTATCGCCGTTGTTAAAGGCTCTAACGATTGGTTGACATCCTGTTGGTTGAACTGAGACCATTTTTGGGCGTTCGCTTCCTATTAATCCTAAGGTTTCCATTTCTTCGAACGCTTTCCACATACCAACAATTCCAGTTCCCCCTCCGGTTGGATATATGATCATATCTGGTAAAGTCCAGTCGAATTGTTCCGCTAATTCAGTTCCCATGGTCTTTTTTCCCTCAACTCGATAAGGCTCTTTAAGTGTAGAAACTGAAAACCAATTATTTTTAATTCCTTCTTCTTTAGCAACTCGACCCGCATCGCTTATCAAACCTTCAATTAAAGTTAATTCTCCCCCCATACGCTTAATTTCTTTTTGAATAAGTTCAGGGGTGTCTTTCGGTACAAAAATGTGAGCTTTAACTCCAGCGTGAGCCGTATAGGCAGACAACGCGGCACCCGCGTTTCCAGCGCTAGGCATAACAAAATCTTGGACGCCTAGTTCCAAAGCTTTTGAAACTGCGGCGCATAAACCCCGACTTTTAAACGTACCGGTGGGATTTTGTCCTTCGTCTTTAATGTACACATCGTTCAGATTCAATTTTGCGCCAAAATTGTTAAGTTTTACATTGGGAGTCCATCCTTCTCCAAGCGTTATACGATGTTTATCCTCTTTCACGGGCATAATTTCGTGTAGACGCCAAATATTGTACACTTTCCGATTTTGAATGTTTTGTTTTGAAAGGGTTTCTTTCGCTTTCTCTAAATCGTATCTTGGGTACAATACTTTTCCGCACGAAGTACATAATCCATTTTTTTGGTCTGCATTAAATTCTTTTCCGCAATTTGTGCATTTTACATTTACGATATATGAGTTTTTATTCATCTTCTTATCCTTAAAGTTGTATTTTTGATATATTTTAGTAAAATCAAATTTATTTAATATAAACTCTGAATCATTACAGATTAATAGAGTATTCTTGTAGAAGTTCATTGATTTTAATAGGACCGCCTAATTCAATAGACTTTTGAGCTGCATATCCTACAACAATAGACCAAAAACCTTCTTCTGCCGTAGCGACTGAACTCTTGCTCCCTTCTATTGTATCAATGAAATATTTGTGCTCGAAAAAAGTTGCTCCGCTATGCCCCGACTGCTCAATATATGTGGGATAGCAAGGCTGCGATATTCGCGAGGTTGAGTTTTCCCCTACTTTTATTTCTAGAGATGTTTTTTGTTTAGGTCCGGGTAAAAAATCAACACTTTCATAGGTTCGAAGATGACCTTCGTCACCACAAAGCATTAATTCCTCGTAAAATTGGGGAGAGAACATACATAATGTGAAACCAGCTCTCACACCATTTTCGTAATCAACACTTACAACGGCATTGTCAAGGATGTCAGATTTTCTTCCGTTATATTCAAAGGACCTAAAATTAACTGCCATACTTCCAGTTGCATAGACTTTTTTGGGGCGAGATTGTGCAAATAAGTTCATTAGATCGAAGTAATGACAACATTTCTCTACCAATGTCCCTCCGGAGTATTGGTTAAATTTATTCCACTGTTTTACTTTATCTAAAAATGGGATTCTATGCTCTAATATGTGAATCATTTTGATATCACCTAATTTTCGGTGATTAAGAGCTTCTTGTATAGCGTCAACATACATTGCTTTATAACGATATTGAAGGCCGATCTGAAATACTGCGGGATAATTTTTGGCAATAGAATAAATTTCGTGGGCATCTGGAATAGTTGTTGCCATAGGTTTTTCAAGTAAAATGTGTTTTTTTGATTTTACGGCTTCTCTGATAACTGAAATGTGAGAAAAATTGGGTGTCGAAATAATTAATCCATCGACTTCAGGGTCCATACAGGCCGATTCAAGATCGTCGTACACTTTTAATTTTAAATTAGAATCGATTTGAGACAAAACTCCTTGAGCTGCTGCAACGCTTTGAGGATTAGGATCGTAAATCCCATGTATAGTTGCCCTTCCTTCCAAATAAGTTACTCTCAGATGCTCTAATCCCATCATACCTGTGCCTATTAAGTTGAATTTATATTTAGGGTTTGGAGGGGCAAAAATATACTTATCTTCTGGAGGTAAATATTTTACTGGTAACCTCGCAAAATGGCTACTACGAAATTCTTTATCTTTCTTTTCCATTTGCATTACTCACAATTTTGTTTTTATTGATTCAAATTTATAATAAATAATTAATAATTATTGGTGAGTTAGCTAACATCTGCGTAAGATTCGAGAACTTCAATTAACTCATCCACATACGTTGTATCATCAATAGTAATCGAAATGGCTCCATTAGGGCATATATCCTCACATCTTCCGCAACCTAAACAGTAGTCTTGGTTAACTACAGCCTTGTCGTCGTGCATTTCCATTCCTTTAAACACGCACACTTCGAGACAATCTCCACATCCAACGCACTTCTCTTCATCCACTTCTACTTTTAATCCATCTATTCGACGAAGACTTGAGAGACTGGGTGAGCCATATCTCATTAAATTTCCGTTCACGCAGCAACATGAGCAGCAGAAGCACATAGACATAATCTTTCCGGTATCTGATACCCCACTTACCATTGCTTCCCTTCGAGAACGTCCAAGTAAAGGAATTAAACCGTTATCATACGCTAATTGAACTCGTTCTAGTGCTTCTTCTCTGGTAGCGACTCGTCCAGGGATATTTTGTGGAACGTCTCGTTCTAAATCCTCCAAATCAATATTTTTCAGATCGCTTCCAAGATGCATACAGCCAAGTGAAACATCATGATGTTGACATTCTTTTATTAATCTACAACCGCAAAGATCCTCCATTACGATATGACTTGCTTTATCAATGAAGTGTTTAAAAATTTTAAACGGAATAATTTGGTTTTCATATGTTCCTAATGATTGATTGATTGGGACATAAACACCATAATTACCCTCTCCTTCTCCCCTTGCAAGAATATTACGAAACATCGGCATTTTTACGAGGATAAATGGGTGATATTTCTTTTCTTTATCAAATGTAACGGTTAAAAAAGGTTTCACAATTCGTTCAGTAGGTTTTCGATTCCTTTTTTCACTAGGTTCTAAAGGAATCCATCCTGCATTGTAATTCAACTTAAAGATTCCTTCGTATTCTTTTTTTGGTATAGGCGCATAGTCTATAATTTCTCCCTTCAAAAACGTTTTAGCAGCTTCAGCGTCATTAAATGTTATAGTTAGGTCAGGATTTTCCAATTCTTCGCCAAATTTATATGAGTAATTATCTTTCTCAAAGATTTGGTAAGCTAGGATTCCTTGCGTATCCCATTGTACTTTCAGTGGGGAGTTTTTGATATCCTCTTTATAGATTTGGTCATTCTGAGTGACTTCTTCTTGGTCTTTGAGCATTTTTTTGAAGAGTGTTTCTAACTCTTTATCAGTTTCAGACATAATTTTATCTCTTTTTTATTTTTATTTTTAGTTTATTTCTAATTTATGATTTTTTTAAAAAAAATGTTATTTATCTTTAGAAGAAGAGGTGTTCTATTATTCCGCTTTCAGAGAGTTATCTGTAACATCGACTATAGACTCTATCTTCGCGATAAATTTATCGATTACTTCTGGATCCTCTACTTCAAATGAAATAGCTTCTTCGGGGCATACTTTCAAGCATCTTCCACATCCTACACAGATTCTCGGATTTACGGATGATTTTCCATCTTTAAGAATTCTCAATTTGAAGGGACACTCATCGACACATATCCCACAGCCGGTACATTTCTCTTCATCAACCGTAATCGTCCAACCTTTCAGAAGACCGGTATTTTCCCCAGCCATGCTTGCCCCCGTACGAATACCATATTTGGCGGCTTTAGCGCCAATACAGCAACATTCGCAGCAGAAGCATCCAGATAAAAATTTACCCGTGTCTTCTACTCCATGGCCTCCTTCTGCTTCTGCAACATTTCTCCCAATTAGTGGTACCAATCCTTCGGCCATCGCTTTTGTCAAATGTTCAAGAGCTTGTTCTTTTGTTGCATGGTAACCTTGCTCAGGTGGAAGCACCATGTTTTTGGTGTCGTCTCCCATAAAGATGCAGCCCAAATCGATGGAGTGATTTTTGCACTGCCACCGTTCACGGCAACCACATGTACGGAGAACTATATTACTCGCTTTATTGATGAAGTGTTCAAATACTTTGTATGGGACTGGCACATTTTCAAAATCACCGAGGGGAAGATTAACAGGGATATAATGTCCATAATTCTCTCGTGTATCTTTTTCTTCGTCCTCTACCGTTGGCTCAACTATTGGTCTATTTAATTCACGGTAAAAGGGTAGTCTCAAGAGAGATAATGCGGAGGCTTCCTTATCTTTAAAGTTCACGCTTAAAACCGGATTTTTATAATAGAAATTAAGATTTTTATCGACAATTCTAGCGGCGTAATTTCCAGTAATCTTGGAGAGAAATCGTTTGGTATGCAATGGATTATGAAACTTTAGAGTTACGTCTGCATCCTCAATGTGTTTCCCAAATTCGTACTTATACCCGTTCTCAGCAAAATGTTGATATGCGATGTTGTCATCAATTTCCCAATTGATTTTCATTGGTTGCCCTTGGAAATTCTTTTGGTAAAGTTCTTCAGGCATATTCCCTGTCTCAATTAACATATCTTTCATAAGGGACGCAAGTTCACCCTCTTTGACGGGAGTGATGGGTGTGTCGGGCTCATCACGGAGTGGGAAGGTCTGTTGACTCGCCCCTAAATTTTCGACGATTTCCTCAAAGAAGGGGATTCTAGCTATAAATAATTGGGCATTACCTACCTTTGCTTTTGTGTATGTCGTGAATAGATCTTCTTTTCTACATACCTGGAGGACTTCCTTTGAGTTTAGTCCTATGGCGGTGCGGGTTCTATCACCCCGGAGTCTTTCTCTAATAAATTCAACATCTTTATAAGTTATCGTAAAATCCGGATCATCAATAAATTCACCGTATTTATAACTATAATTAGTCGGTTCATAAATTTGATAGCCTATATGTCCCAAAATATCCAGATTTACCTTATATGTTCTCTGAAAGCTAATTTTATATATCGGATCCGAGACATCAACGGTTTTTTCCATTATTGCTTCTAAAAACAATTTACCCAATTGTTCTTTGGGTAATTCGCTATCGATATCTTCGAATACATTTGCTATTTTTTTCGCTTCTACCATTTTGTTTTTCTCCATTCAATTTATAAATTCATAAAAATTAATGATTAGTTTATAATATAGTTAATCATTCTTTAGTATAATTATAATATTTCATTACATATCAATACAGAATGTTACGATAACAGTAATTTTATATTAGATTTGGGACTTAAATTCCCATAGACAATTTATGAATAATTGAGGAAAAATGGATTATGGAATGGATTGAAGATATAGAGGAGAAGTATATTAAAACTAATGGAATTTCGCTGCATACTATAGTTATTGGGAGCGGGGAACCATTAGTCTTGCTTCACGGATTTCCAGATTTTTGGTTTGGCTGGAAGAAGCTTATTCCTTTGATAAAAGACAGGTTTCAATTAATAATCCCAGATATGCGTGGGTATAATTTATCTGATAAGCCAGAGGGAGTAGAAAATTATCATATTGAGCTGTTGATAGAGGATATTCGTGGTTTAATCGATCACTTCGGTTTTAAAAGCGTTTATTTGGCGGGTCACGATTGGGGTGGTGTGCTCTCTTGGTTTATTGCTGAGAAACACCCTGAAAAAATTAAGAAGTTAGCAATCATAAACGCCCCTCACATGAAGATATTCCAAGATAAGCTTAAAAACAACGAGGCTCAAAAAAAGGCGAGTTCGTACATCTCCCGGTTCATTCAACCTGGTAGCGAAAAGGTTATATTAGCGAACAATTTTCAAGTATTACGTCCGGACCTTATAGAAGACGGAGACAAATACTTAGCAGCTTGGTCTCAACCGAGAGCCATTGTTAGCGGGATTAACTATTACAGGGCTAACATGGACCACGAAGATTGGACGGGTGTTATAAAAATACCTACGCTGGTGATCCACGGGATGAAAGATGGCGCGATACTGCCCGTGGTGTTAGATGGATTGGAAAACTATGTTGAGGATTTAAAGATTATCCGGCCGGATGAATTAGGACATTCGGCGCAGAAGGAAGACCCTCAGATGGTTGCTTCGGAGTTCATAGAATTTTTTCAATAAGGGTATCTTATGAGAAGATGACTGGAGAAAAGTTACAGGTTTACGGGTATCGCTGGGTGCTATTAGTCATTTTTATGTTAGCTAATATATCGCTCCAGATTTTGTGGATATCGTACGCTACGGTAACACTCGAGGCAGCCGTTTTTTATGCTGTAGGCGAATTTGAGATTCTTTTTTTATCTACGATTTTCATGATTACATATATCCCGGTATCATTTTTTGCGACTTGGTTTATTAATAAATTCGGGTTTAGAATCGGTGTAGGGTTGGGGGCTATGGTTAATGGCGTTTTTGGGTTCCTAAGAGTATTAGTTGGACCAGACTATTTTTTAGTTTTATTCGTTCAGATCATGATTTCCTTAAGTCAACCATTTTTCCTAAATAGCGTTTCGTTATTTTCTAAAAATTGGTTTCCGGAATCGGAGCGAAATAAGGCAACTGGGCTTTCAATAATCTCTCAACTGTTGGGCATTGCTATTGGAATGTTTTTAACGCCAATTTTAGTAATGTTGTATAACATAGAGGTTATGTTGTTTATTTATGGGTTATATGCATTAATCATTGGAATTGTTTTTGTAATATTTACTCGAGACGAACCTCCCACCCCACCATCGATAAGGATTAAAAAAGAGGATACAGTAATAAAAGGAGGATTAAAACTGTTGTTCCTTAACAAGTATTTTGGGATTGTAGGTATGATATTTTTCGTTGGTCTGGGAGCGTTTAATATGATTTCAACTTATATTGAGCTAATAGTTGCGCCGCGTGGTTTAACGGCAGTCGAAGTTGGAAATATGGGGGGGTTGTTGATTCTAGGCGGTATAATAGGAGCGACTGTGATGTCAACCATAGCAGATAGATTGCGGAAAAGAGCGTTGTTAATAAAAATCTCTTCACTTATCACCGTTGTTTCGTTTTTTATTATCTCGTTTGCGAATACGACGTTTCTCCTATACATTACCGGATTTTTATTAGGCTTCGGTTTATTATCTGTTGGGCCTGTTCTATTGGAATATACCGTCGATGTTACGGTTCCTGTTCCGGAAGCAAGTTCGAATGGAATGTTAATGGTAATAGGTTCGATTAGCGGTATATTATTTATTTTAGGATTTGAAGGATTTACTACCCCGTCGGGAGATTATTTACCCGCACTAATCATATTATCGATTTTTTCATTAGTATCGTTCCTTCTCTCCTTATTTCTTAAAGATGTAAAATTTAGTGAGTAATTCTTATGGAGAATTTATAATCGTTATATAATTATAAAAAATAGAAAGCAATAAAAGATAGGAAGAGTATAAAATGAAATATTTCTTGGATAGTGCTAAAATAGACGAGATTAAATATGCCTTGGAAAATTGGAAAATAGATGGAGTTACTTCCAATCCAAAACATATTAAGAGTTCGGGTAAACCTTTTTTTACGGTTGTAAAAGAATTTGCGGAGGATTTTAAAGATATCGATTTCCCGATCTCTGTTGAGATTGATCCTCATTTGAAAGAAGCGAAGGATATGATAAAGGGTGCAACTGAGATTGCGTGTTTATCGAAAAATTTCGTGATCAAAATTCCTTGTACTGAGCAGGGATTGGTTGCAGCAAAAACTCTTGTTGAGAAGGGAGTAAAAGTAAACGTAACATTAGTGTTTACGGCATCCCAAGCTCTTCAGGTAGGCCGATTAGGAGCCGCGTATTGTTCGCCATTTATCGGATGGCAAGAAAGTGCTGGAGTAGATTGTTATAGTTTAATAGGTGATATAAAAACAATGTATCAGAATTATGGTTTCGAAACAGAGATAATCGTTGCCGCAGTTAGGAATGGAAAACAAATCGTAGATGCTGCTGTAATTGGGGCTGATATAGTGACTGCCGGGTTTGAAGTTTATAAGGACAGTTTTTACCATCCCTTCACTGATAGAGGATTAAAGATATTCACAGACGCGTGGGATGATACGGAGTTAGGATCTTTATAACTCAAATTCGTCTCCTTGAGTAGATCTGTATAGCTGTTAAAGTTATTTAAAATTACCATCTTGGTGATAATTTATGAAGGAAAAAATTAAAGTTGGAGTTGTTTGTATAGCGAGGAAGACGTTCGATTATATTGCTGCTGAAGATATTTTTAAAAAAATTCAAGTCGAATTAAAAAAGATTGAAAATATCGATTGGGAAATCAGTTCAGAGTTAGTAATTGAAATCAAGGACGCACAAACGGCAGCCCAAGAATTAAAATCTAAAGGTATTGATGGATTAGTTTGTATTAGCGGAACTTTTGCTTTAGGCCACTTGATTTTAGAATTAAACAAAGTAATTCAAAAACCGATTTTGCTATGGGGTTTGGATGAATTACCGTACGATGGGGGAAAAATCCGCCTTAACTCGGTATGTGGCATAAATTTAAATTCAAGCAATTTATATAAAGCGGGTGTAAAAAATTATCATGTAGTAATTGGAGATCGGATCGATGAGGACTGGTTGGATTCGCTACGCATAATAAAAGCTTTTGCGACTAAACGTATAGGGATTATAGGATACCGGGCTAAGGGCTTTTTTAATCTTGATGTAGATGAATTGGATTTATATAGAGAGCTTGGACTTCTCATAGATCATTTCGAATTAAATGAAATTTATAAATTTGAAGTTGAGACAACTAAGAGTAAAGAAAGAGAAGAACAGATTAAGAAAATCTTCGATGTATCATCAATTTCTGAAGAACAATTAAGTAAGGTTGCAGAGCTTACGAGTAAATTTAATGAATTTATGAATTCTAATCAATTAGATGCTCTCGCTATAAGGTGTTGGCCCGAATTTGCCACCGATTTCGGTATTGCTCCTTGCGCGGCAATGTCCGTATTACAAGCTGAAGGAAAAATACTCACATGCGAAGGGGATATACTTGGAAGCCTATCCATGGTTGCACACTCTGCAATTGGAGCAAAAACTCCCTACTTGGCGGATTTTTCTCAAGTAGATTTAAAAGAAAATTTTGCTTTATTATGGCATTGCGGCGTGGCTCCTTGTAATCTCTGGGATGAAAAATGTAATCGATCATTGGAACCTTATTTTGCTGGAGGAAAAGGAGTGACTGCAGATTTTGTTATGAAATCTGGGCAAGTGTCGTTTTTAAGAATCGATTACGCTCCGGGAGAGTACCGTCTCTTTTTACAGAAGGGAAATGTTATTCCAATGGAAAAAAAATTGAAGGGTACCTACGCTAAAGCAGTTTTTGAAGATCATGTAAAAGATGTATTAAAGAAAATAATTGATAATGGAATAGCTCACCACATATCTGTCGTGTACGATGATTATATACGACCCTTAGAAATTTTCGCTAAAATTAAAGGATGGAATGTAATTCGATAATAAACTATATTCTGGTTATTGGTAAATGTTAAAAATTGAATCAATAGATAGCGGTTTTAGGCTGTATTATAAGGACTATTTTATTTTGGAGCATTCCCGCCAAAATTCGTGTGTAAAAGTTGGGAGTGGGAAAGGAAAGTTCAAATCACATCACGGTCATTTTAAAATAAAAGAAAAAGATGTGACTGAAAGAGAACTTCGAGAGTACGAAATTTTGAGTCAAGAAGACAACAAAATCGAAATAACGCTCGGAACGCAAAAGGATTTACTAAAAGTCTCATGTAACATAGTGGATGACCACCTTGAAATTAAATTTTCATCTGAAAATACGGACATCAATAGATTTTGGCTTAAAATACGAGCAAATAAAAGCGAAGCAATATATGGATGTGGAGAACAATTTTCTGAGGTAAATTTAAAAGGAAAAAAAGTCCCTTTATGGGTTGAAGAGCAAGGTGTGGGACGAGGTGATCCTCCAATTACGGGAGATTGGTATACTACTTATTTTCCTCAACCAACCTTTGTATCCTCAGAAAACTATTACCTCCATAGTGAAAGTTTGTGCTACGCAATATTTGATTTCACTCATCCTGATTACCACGAATTATACTTCTGGAATATTCCGGATATAATTATAATTGGTAAGTACCAAACTGCTCTTGATACCGTATCTCGCCTTTCAAATTATTTAGGGAGGCAACCAAAATTACCTGAATGGGTTTACGATGGAGTTTGGTTAGGTATACAAGGTGGAAAGAATGTTGTTATGGAAAAAGTAAAAAAATGTTTAGAGAAAGGAGTTAATGTTGGGGCCGTATGGTGCCAAGACTGGCAAGGAGTGAACATAATTGGTCCGACTAAAAGGCTATTATGGAACTGGAAATACGATGATACGTTATATCCTGATTTACCGTCGTTTATAAGAACACTTAATAGCGAGGGGGTTAAATTTCTGGGATATATTAATTCTATGCTTGCTCCTAACGGAAATCAATACGGAGAAGCTATTGAAAAAGGTTTATGCGTAAAGGAACAAAATGGAGATACCTTTATTATCGTAACTGATAGTGGAGATAAAATTATGCTAGATCTCAGCAATCCTGATACTATTGAGTGGTTAAAAAGCGTAATAAAGGAGAATATGATAAATATCGGATTATCTGGCTGGATGGCTGACTACGGAGAATATCTTCCTACTTATGTAGCGCTGCACTCTGGAGAAGACCCCAAGGAGTTTCACAATAAATACCCTGTAATCTTCGCACAAGCTAATTTAGAGGCAGTAGAGGAGGCGGGGAGATTAGGTGATATAGTCTTTTTCAGTAGAGCAGGGTATTCTCATATATCGCGTTATACGACACAAGTATGGGCTGGAGATCAACTTGTTAATTGGAGCGTTCATGATGGAATAGCAACGGTAATTGCTGCGGGAATATCCTTAGGAATTTGTGGAATTGGATATTTTCATTACGATATTGGTGGTTTCCACGCATTGGAGCATATCTCTAGAGATAAAGAGATTTTCATGAGATGGGCTGAAATGGCGGTATTTACAACGACAATGCGAACTCACGAAAGCATCAGACCCGTCGGTAATTGGCAATTTGATTCTGATGACGAAACTCTTGAATTCTTTGCGAAAATGAGTCAGAGATTTACTCATCTTAAACCTTACATGCAACATTTATCAAATGAGTATGTCGAAAAGGGATTTCCACCTATTAGAGCTTGTTATCTTCATTACGAAAACGATCCTGAACTTCACAAACTCAAGTATCAATATCTTTTCGGTCAAGATTTGTTGGTAGCACCTATAATAAAACCGAATTCAAGCGAAGGGGAAGTGTATTTTCCGGACGATGTATGGATTCATATCTGGTCAGGGGAGGAATTTAAAAAAGGTGTTAAAAAAGTCAAAGCTCCTATAGGTCAGCCTCCGGTTTTTTATCGAAAAGATTCAATTTTTGCAGAGTTATTCTGTAAGTTAAAAGATGTATAGAATAGCAAGTGAATCTTTATAAAACAGTTTATCATATTTTTAGCTAAGATCAAGATAATAATATTTCGCTTTTTGGAGGTAATAATAAATGAGTTCTTACGGTGAAAAAAGGGATAGGGATGACGAACGCACGAGGGGCGATCTAGCAGCGATGCAAAAGGGTATCCAAAGTTCGGGCTCATCTGGAAGAAGTGGATCTTATAATAAAAAGAAAAATACAATACTTTGTATTTCATTCCTCGAGATATTGATTGTAGCAGTTCTAGTTGTTATTATCATAAGTTTATAGCTTTAAATATCAGAACTAATTCTGATACTTTTTTTTCTTAAACGAGTTTATGTCAAAAACTAAAAAACAGATCTAATATTTTTCTATCTAAGTTATTTATTTAATCAACTACTATACTGAGGAAGCCATTTTTTCATGAGGAGTTATGATTTAGGAACTTTAATAACTAATTTTAAAAAAAAAGACAAGATAGCATTAGCAAGGTTAATCACAATTATCGAAAACGAACCTGAACGAGCTCACGAGGTTTTTAAGCATTTTGAAGATATAAACCATGACTCTTATATCATTGGGTTAACTGGTTCTCCGGGAGTTGGCAAAAGCACTTTAACGGGGGCGTTAGCTCAAAAAATGTTAGACAAGGGAAAATCTGTTGGGATCATATCGGTAGATCCAACGAGTCCTTTTAGTGGAGGGGCATTTTTAGGTGATAGAGTCCGTATGACCAATATTTCCTTGCATCCTAATGTCTTTATGCGGAGTCTTGCGTCAAGAGGATATAAAGGGGGAATATCAAGAGCAGTTTTCGACATAAGTATGTTGTACGAAGCATTTGGAATAGATATAATTATTATTGAAACTGTTGGGGTCGGACAAGCTGAATTTGATATTTATAACTTAGCATACACGGTCGTGGTTATTCTAGTACCTGGTTACGGTGATGTTATTCAGATGCAAAAAGCCGGAATCATCGAGATAGGAGACATATACAATGTAAACAAGAAAGATTTAGGTGGAGAAGATGTAGCGGTGCAAATTGAAATGATGCTTGACGATACTATCTTTCAAAGTGGTTATAGACCACCCGTAGTATTAACTGACGCTATTAACGGTGAAGGTATCGATGAACTTCTGCAATATATTTGGGATCACAAAGAACACCTTGAGTTATCCGAACTTTTGAAGGAAAAGAAGAAGAATAGATTCAATTACAAAATAACTGAATTAATCTATTCTAAAGTGGAGCAAATTGTTAAAAAAAGTTTCTTTAACCAGGGAAAAATCACAGAATTAATCCAGCACGCAATGGACGATGGAAAATTCAAGATTTACGAAATAATTCATAATAAGTTTGAAGTAATGAATTTAGAGGTAAAAGAAGAGGAGTGATTTTACAGTCCGATTCCTTTCTCATTCTACTTTTTAATTAAGTGTAGTTATCTTAAAAAATAATAGATAAAATTTTTAAAACTTTTTTCTAAATCTTGACTATGTCCCAGAAAAATAAAAGAATTTCGCTTGAGGGGAAAATGGACGATTGGGGTCCATTTGGTATAAACGAAGGGAAATGGTTGGTTTTTTCTATTGGTAATCCGGTAGAAGGTCATGGGTATGCGTTACCGAGAAACATCGACGATTTACATTCCCAACGAATCGCTCATCTTATCTCGTGTAGAACTGGAGCACGATATGTCGCTCACATACCATGGGCAACGGATAATTTTACTTCAATCGCAAAAGATTGGGCGCCCAAATCCATACCAGTCGAAGAACTCGTTGGAAACATAATTAATTTCATAAGATTCCACATTGATATTTATAAGAAAATGGACTTGCCAACATCAAAAGTTTTAATTTATTCTGGACACGGTGGAAATAATCCCCTTGTTCGTTATGAGAAAGAAATTCTGGATGCTCTTAACTTAGAAAAGCTAATTATTTCTACGACAGAAGGTATCGCTGAACAACATGTAGATAGAATAATAGAAGAATTAGATGAGCTCTCGAAAGAAATCGTAGAAAATAAGGAAAATCCAACAAAAATCAGAAGAACCCTCATACAGATTTTGCTTAGTAATGCTCATGCTGGGCATTTTGAGCATTCACTTGGTGCAGCGTTAGGAGTGTTAGACGAAAAAAAACTAAATGTTATGAACAATGAGTTAGAAAGAGATTTCGAAGCTGCTCTTAACAAGTGGCCTCCACTTGGAGGTTTAGGGGGATTCTTACTCGCTGGAAGGGTGTATACAGAGGCTTTAGGTACTAGAGATAACGATAAATTTGGGTTATGGAAATGTATGAAAACTTTACGCAGATTAGACCATGGAAGAGTGATGGTTTTTAAGGAGTTAGGAGAATTGATCATTAATTTACTAGTCGAGCACTATTCAGAAATGATTTTGAACGGGTAAAGTCATTTTCGCCATCACTGATTAATTACGATTTTCTACTTTATAATATAACTTTAAATTAGTTCCAAACGTAAAGTAATTTATTTAAAAAATTTAATAAAAACAAAACAACCAAAATATACACAAGGTAATACAAATGGAAAAAGAAACAATAGAAATTAAACACTCGAAAAGAACTATGGTTTCTTATGGATTCGGGAAGTTCATTACTGAATTCTTTAATATGTGCTTTGGTGCGTATGTGTTCTTCTTTTACGAACGGGTGGTAGGTTTAGATGGTTTGTTTACGAGTATGGGATTTATCATTTTTGCTGTATGGAATGCGGTGAACGACCCATTAGTAGGTTGGTTGACTAATCGACCGTTTAAATTTACAAAAAAGTGGGGACGACGTCTTCCATGGGTTTTAATAGGAGGAGTTCCTTGGATATTAAGCTACTTGCTCATATTTACACCTCCCGTTGTAGATCCAACTGACGGTGCTTTAATTTTATTTGCGTGGATTGTAATCTTCACATGTTTATACGATACTTTTGCATCGATATTTGGAGTTAATTTTTACTCAATCTTTCCAGACAAGTTTCGTGGTGATACTGAACGTAGGACTGCTTCTATTTTAAGTACTTTAGTCGGAGCTGTTGGGACTGCCTTTGGTTCTATTATTCCAAGTATATTTATAGTATGGTATCAAAGAAGCTCATATGTGCTTCAAGCAGGGGTAGTTGTTATTATTTGCATGATTGCTTTAGCACTCGCAATCCCTGGGAGTCGCGAGGATCAAGAGCGTATTGACTGTTATCTCGAGAGCTGTGAAGAGGGTATGGATAGAGAACCGTTTTTTAAAGAATTTAAAAGCGTCCTAAAACATAAAAACTTTATGGCTTATGTAATTTCCTTTATGTTTTATCAATCCTTAGTAGCAATAATGATTGGATCCATCGCATATGTTGCCGAATCTGTGTTAGGTGTGAATGCAAGCGATGTCACCCTAATAATGGCGGTTCTTCTCATAGGAATGTTTGTTTCGATGCCTATTTGGGGAAAAATTGCGGATAAAACAAATAACGATCGAAAAACGATGGTTATTGCTGCTGCTGTATTAACGATTGGAACCTTACCTCTATTCTTCATTACCGATTATTACATAATGATGATCTTTATATTCATCTGGGGTTTTTGTGAAGGTGGGTATTGGGTAATGTTATCGCCCGTTTTTTCAATTACAATCGATGAAGCCGTAGTTATCTCCGGTCGAAGAAGAGAGGGAATATATCAAGGCTTTCAAACCTTTGTTAGCAGAGCGGCATTAATTTTTCAAGCCCTTACTTTCTATATTATTCATACTGTTACAAATTTCGTCCCTGGTTCAGGAATTCCTGGTGATCCACTTCCACCCCAGCCAATTGAAGCTGTATGGGGAATTCGAATACATTTTTCAATAGTACCTATGATCTTAATGTTTATTGCGACTATAATTCTTTGGAAATTTTTTAAAATAACGCCTGAGAAAGTAAAGGAAAACAAAGAGAAGCTAGCTGAATTGGGAATATAAAATTCCGGATAATACAATTTATCAATAAATATCTTTTTTATCTTTTTTTTTAATATTTTTGTCAATTTAAGAGGAGTAAATAGCGATTACTTCTTTAAAAAACCACACTTTTATAGTAACAATTAATATCAAATAATTATAAAATAAGAACGATAAAAATGAATAAATCAGATGTAATTGATACTACTTCTGGACAGATGCAAGGTTATAAGGAGGACGATTTGGTAATTTTTAAGGGAATTCCTTATGCAGAACCTCCAATAGACGAATTACGATTTTCTCCTCCCGTTCCAAAAAAAAGATGGGATGGTGTGCTTGAAGCTACTAAGTATGGAGCATGCTCATACCAAGGATATACTCTACTTGAGGATTTTACAGGTAAACTCCAACCCGAAGGTGAAGACTGTTTGAACCTTAATATTTGGACCCCAAATATAGATAATAAGAAGCGTCCAGTAATGTTTTGGATTCATGGGGGTGCATTTATTATGGGAAGTGGAGTTGATACTATGTACGATGGTTCAGCTTTAGTCCGTCGTGGTGATGTTGTGGTAGTCACTATAAATTATCGGCTAGGCGTGTTAGGTTATTCATATATTCCAGGTGTGACAGTCAATGCGGGGCATCTCGATCAAATCTTAGCGCTTAAATGGGTTCATGACAATATTGAACGATTTGGAGGTGACCCAAATAATGTAACGATATTTGGGGAATCTGCTGGAGGTTATTCAGTAGTTGCTTTAGCAGCCATGCCCGCTGCTAAAGGATTGTTTCATCGTATTATAGCACAAAGCGCTCCAGCAATTGATCCAAAGGTTACCAAGAAACCTACAAAAAAAGTAATGCGTATGCTGGGTGTTGATACAGGTGATATTAACGCGTTGCGTAAAGTATCTCCCGAAAAGATAATCACTGCACAGAATGAGTTCATGGAAGAAGATACTTTGAATCTTCTTGCTTTTCGACCTCTTATCGACGGTGAGACATTACCAATACATCCTTTAGAAGCGTTTCAAAATGGTGATTGTAAGAATATTGATTTTATGATTGGTACTAATCTAGACGAAGCAAAGCTATTTACTGCTCTTAGTCCGGACCTAGCAAATTTAGATAAAATTGAAGGAGATAAGCTCTTAATGGGTTTTTTGGGTAGATTAGGTATAGATAACAATAAAAGTAATACAATGATCGATATATACAAGCAGGCGAGAGAAGGTAATTATTCCACCGACGCTAAGGAAATAATGAATGCTCTTCTCACGGACAACCTTTTCCGTATCTCTACAATACGTTTGCTTGAAGCACAAAGCAAATATCAACCCAACACGTATAATTACTTGTTTACATGGCCATCTCCTGCATTTAAGGGAAATTTAGGTGCTTGTCATGCGCTTGAATTGCCCTTCGTTTTTAACACGCTTACTAATCCAGCGTTTAAAGATTTTATCGGGAAAAGCCCTGATTTAGATGGTATCAGTCATAAAATGATGGATGCGTGGATTGCATTTGCCCGTTCCGGAAATCCAAACCACGATGGTATCCCAAACTGGCCCTCTTATGACATAGAAAAGAGATCAACCATGTTAATCAACAAGGAATTTAAAGTAGCTGAGAAATTTCTAGATAAAGAACGAGCTGCTTGGAACGATATATTTAGATAAGTTTTATACAATTTTTTTCACTATTTTTTTATTCTTAATCTTTTTTAAGCCATTCTCTAAGTGCGACCTTAACAGATCGACGCATTTCCACTGTAAATTCTGCTCCTAACTTACCTAAATATAATTGTTGCCCCATATTTTCTGCTTCTTTTACTATCATTTTTCGGGGGTCGTTTTTAAGCATATCTTTGAAATCATTTTCAGATAGCCTTGAATACTGGTTTGTAAATTGGATGTAGTTTTTAGGAAACCGGGTTGTAAGAGGAATTTTGTACTTATCTCCTTTTGGGACTCCATAGCATAACATAGTTATCGGGAATACCCATTTAGGAAGGTTAAACATCTCACGATGAATTTCATAATTCTCCATGATATCTCCAATATAGCAAGAGCCAATGCTTAAAGCTTCTGCGGTGATTACGGAATTCTGAGCCGCTATTAATGCGTCGCAACAAGCAAGAAGAAGGTCCGACTCTTGAGGCGTTTGGAACTCTTTGCCTATTTCTTTACATTTCTCCCCGACTTTACTCACTTTAAAATAATCCCACCATCTTTGCACATCAGCTAAAAACAATAGAACTAAAGGCGCTTTAGCTATAAGGGGTTGATTATCGCAAGTTTTTACTAGTTTATTCTTTAATTCTTGATCACTTACCTGAATAATTGAATACATCATCAAATTTCCTGCTGTAGGAGCCCTCATTGCTCCTTGAATGATGGTATCAACATCTTCTTGAGAAAGAGGTTTAGGATCGTACGCGCGTATCGTTCTCCTATTTTTTATTAACTCCAATGTTTGATTTTTTCGTTTTTTCTCATTCATTGTAAATTCTACATTATTTCATATCGTTCATTGTTAAAAAGATTAAGGAAACAGTTCTAAATTGTCTTAATCAAAAAATTAAAATTTAATGGACTATGTTCATTAATAACTTTGACGAAATAAATTTTGATATAAAGAAAAATTGAAAAATTATGCCAATAATAGGAATCGATTACGAAAAATGCAACAAGTGCAAAATTTGCGTATATACATGCCCAAGATACTTTAGCGTAGATAAAGAACAGGATAAAATAGTATTTGAAGACTCACAAAATGAGTGCAATTTATGTGGGCGTTGTATTGCTATGTGTCCTACAGATGCTATTCTTTACGAAGATATTGGGGATGTTTTAACTTTTAAAGAAGCTCAAAACCCTAGTGCGTTAGTCCCATATGAAACTCTGCATAAATTCATGAGCTCTAAAAGGTCTGTAAGAGGATTTAAAACCAAGAAAATCCCGAGAGATTTAATGGAAAAAGTCTTAGATTCTATGAAGTATGCTCCCACAGGTGCTAACGTCCGAACTTTAGAATGTACCATACTTTCAGATAAAGTTATCATTAAGAAGTTGTCAGAATCAGTTATTGATGCATTAATTGCTACAAATAGCCCAGGATACAGTGAAGGTGCTAAAATGGCAAGAAAATCCGGCTTTGATATGATATTTTATAATGCACCTCATGTCATGATTATTCATTCCTCCAACCCAAACGATAGTTTGAATGCTACTATAGCTCTTACATATGGGATGTTTGCTGCGCAATCTTTGGGATTAGGGACATGCTGGATAGGGTTAGCTCGTGGCGTTTTAGCGACAAGTAAAGAAGTGCGGGAAAATATTATGGGTATCAATGGTTATGTTTGGGGTGTTATAACGATCGGTTATCCCGCTCAAAATTTTTTCCGGGTACCACCCCGTCCATCTCTAAAGATTAAAGGATTAGATGAATTGGAATAAGTTATATTTAATTTTAAATTCTGTTTTTGATTAAATTTTTTTATTTTATTTATTGTTAGAAAAGTGCACCTTAAACCTTTAAAAGTAAAATTTTTTCTTATTTTGTAGAAATAAATAAAAATTAAGAGGTGAATGTAGACGAGTCTTAAGAGTAGTGACAATAAAAGTAAAATAACTTCAATATTTACTAGTATTTCTTCTTTCTTAATTCCAATTTTTCAATATGTCCCTTGTACGGCAATATGGTTTGGTATAATGAGTGTTCCATTAATATCATATTTAGTATTCTTTTTTCAATATCCAAACATTCTATTATATGACCTGAGATTCTTAATCGGGGCCCAAGGATTCTATGTTGTATTATTCGGATTAATATTATACATATACAGTTTAATCTATCAATTATCGCACAGAGGGCAACTAATTACAAAAGGGCCATATAGGATAATGAGACATCCCCAATATCTTGCCTTTATTATTATGACATTAGGGATGACAGTAGTGGCATTTCAAACATCTCCAATTTTTGAAATCTCAGTTCCCTACGAAAATCGATTTAGCATATTATTTTTAATCTGGATCGTTGAAGTATTAGCTTACATTTTATTGGGGAAGATCGAAGAAGTTGCATTAAAAGCTAAATACGGAGATGACTTCCTAGAGTACAGAAATAAAGTGGCATTTATTATTCCATTCTTAAAATTACCTGTTAAAAAATTAGATAAAGCGTAATTTATCATATTAATAGAGATGTCGAGTATTACTATACAATCGGAAAAGTACAGACGCGATTTTATAACTAAAATTATCCTTTTTATTTTTTCTCTTGCTTTATTATCAGCTATATCGTACTTGTTAATTAAATTGAATGAAAAACCAGTATTCGATCCTGATATAATAGTTCTCAATTCGATTTTATTTATTCTTTTAGTACCAACCCTTGCATTCGTTTTAACCCTTACAGCTATCACAGTAAAAGAATATAGAAATTATTTTATTAGACGGAGCTATATTAAAGAAGGGAGGTCCTATCTATCTCTTGCAGATATATTTCAAAACGAAAATCGCTTAAACCTCCTAACTCAAATCCTTAATAATCCTGGCATTCATCACAACGAATTACTTCGAAGCTGTGACTTAAAAAAAGGTCAATTGCAATGGCATTTAGATACGTTATTAAAGCATAGCATTATAAAAAAGGAAAATTATGGGCAATACACTATTTATTTTCCTATAACAACTTCAGCAGAAGCGATTGAAACATTTAAGAATCAATTTGCTAAATCAAAAACAACTTTAGAAGTATTGAATACTGTTAAAAATAATCCTGGAATTAATTCTACTGAAATTTCGCGCATTCTAAATCTTTCTCGTAACTCAGTCAAACATCATATTGATAAGCTGTTAGAAAAACACTATATAAGGTTAGAGAAGAAAGGACGAGTTAACGAATTATACTTAACTTATCCTTAACATGAAATCGAATTTTCGTTGGTTAAGGTTTTTCAAATTAAAAAAATAATGAGAATTTTATTATCATCTCAATTTTAATAAAATATTGAATATATTATGACCTATTAAAAAATTTTATTTGATGAAAAAAAATGAGTGAAGCAAACTATCAAAAAGCTCTTAAAACTTTATTTAAGGCAGGAGGATTTCAATTCCCTTTTTCAGAAACTGTTCATGAAATTCTAAAAATAACGGTCAAAGATGAAAATCTCGACTTACTTTTGGCCTTTGGAGAAAAGACTTCTCAAACAATGGAACAATTGAAGGAGAGCAGTGGATTATCTGAAGATGAGATCTTAAAGAAAGCAGATGAATTAGCAAAAATGGGTGTTATAATCAATCAACCTAATCGTAGTGGTATAATGGTATATCAATTATTCCCCCTTCATAGGCAATTTGAATATATTTTTATGCGAAACCTTGAAAAAACGGAGGATATTCTTAAGTTAGCACGGTTATTCGGTAAATTGAATGAAGAACATAGAGATGAGGTTCAAGCTCAATATGATGGATTTAGTGCTGCATTGAAACGTATGCCACCAATGGATCGTACAGTTCCAATATTGAAAAATTTGGAAACAGGCGAAGAGATTAATGTTATCGTAAATGAAGAACTGGAAGTGCCCACAGAAAAAATATTACCGACTCAACAAATTAGAGAACTTATTGAAAAGTATGATGATATCGCTGTAGGAAATTGTTATTGTCGTAACCATCAGGAATTATTGGGCAATCCATGTAAGATGATCGAAATTACACCAAGCTGTATGACCTTAGGGAAATCGGCAAGGCATACTTCTAATCACGGTTTCTCTAAATTAGTGTCTAAAGAAGAAGCATTGGAAATCCTAAAAAAATGTGAAGATGCGGGATTAGTTCATAAAGCCTATCATAAATACGGTAATTCATCAGCCGAAGAAGTGGCAATCTGTAATTGTTGTAACTGTTGTTGTATGACTGCTCGAGATTGCTTAATTTTTCCCGTAGTCAATGAAACAAATTATGTAGCTAGTATCGATCAAGATTTATGTACAGGATGTGGTACCTGTGTAGACTTGTGTTATAATAAAGCTATTAAATTGAACGATGACATTAAAGCGGAAAGAGAGGAAGAGTTCTGTGTTGGATGTGGTGTGTGTGCTTATCATTGCCCTGAAAACGCAATCTCTCTTATTGAAGGTCCGAGAATGGTAAGAATGCTTCCCCCACGTAATAATTAATTTATTAAATTAGTTTATTTTGGCTATTTTTTATATATTTTTAAAGGAATATAACTTGAAAGACTTTGCGAGAGTCTTATTATATCTAAATCTAAATTGAATAAGTTCAAATATACATAAAAAAAATTCAGTTAATTTTAAGAATTTTTCAAAATATATTTAACAATTCATTTCAAACTTCGGATAAACTTTTGTGCGTCTGTCATGGCAGCTTGTATATCTCGTGGTTTTCTACAATCTCCTATTAGTTTGATTTCAGAAGCTGTTCCCTCAAAATTTTCTCTTAATGCTTTTCCATTAGTAATTCGGGAACCACAATAAACTAAACTATCTGCTTCGATAAATTGTTCATTTTCATCTTTGTCAAGAAATGTAACTCCTTCTGATGTGACATCTAAGAGTTTAGCACTCGTATATATGGGAATTTTCGAATCTCTCAACCAGCTAGATATCCAAAAACGTCGACCAGCGTTTCCAGCGATTACTTGCCCAACTTCTGCTTCTGATCCCACAAAAGCCTTAATATTATAGCCTTCCTCTGCAAGAGATACTACTGATTCCAATCCTCCTCTCCAGTAAGCATTTAATCCCCAAACTACAATATCTTTTCCTATATCTTTACTTTTTAGAATTGATTCGTCCTGAGTTATTACATTTGGTTTTCCTTTTAGGTTTACTGGAATTGTCGCTTCAGAGCCGGTAGCGAGAACCAAGATATCTGGATTTAAAGCTGCGATTTCATCTTTTGTCAATTCTCTATTAAAGTGAACAGGAATGTTTAGTTTCTTTAATTGGGTACTCAGAAAAGTCACCATGTTCATAAATCGTTCCTTACCGAATTCTTTGGCAAGTAATTCCACTAACCCTCCGACCTTTGCAGATTTCTCATATATATCAACTTCATGACCTCTTAGTTTTGCAACTCTAGCCGCTTCCATTCCCGCAATTCCTGCTCCTAATATTACGATCTTCTTAGGTTCAGTCGATGGAGTTAGTTCTTGATAGTTTAAACCGCTATACGCATCGTATACACAAGTTCCACAGCTTTGTAAGCATCCAAGACAATGTTTAATATCATCAATTCGACCCTCAAAATATTTTTTAGGTGTCTCAGCATCACATATTAACTGTCGTCCCATATTAATTATATCCGCTTTTCCTTGTTCAATAAATTCCGCAGCCATCCTTGGGTCATTTATTCCTCCAACACCCATAACTGGAATATTAACATGCTTTTTAATCTCTTCCGGAAGGTGGATAAAACATCCTGGTTTACAATAACTCGGTATTGTAATACCATACGGGCTTCTGATGATTATTCCTTGAGTTATATCAAGACAATCTACTCCAGCTTTTTCAAGAATTTTAGCGATCTCTATAGATTGTTCGATTTTATTTCCATCGTGAACAAGTTCATCGGCAGAAAATCGGACTATTATTGGAGCTTTGGCCCCAATACTTTCTCTAATTTTCGCAACAGTTTCTTTTATAAATGTACATCTCTTTTCAACTGAACCTCCATATTTATCAGTTCTCTTGTTAAAGTAAGGCGTAAGAAATGATTGGGGAAAAGTTCCATGACCGGAATGGATAGTTACAAAATCAAATCCCGCTTCAATCGCATTTTTTGCTCCAGAAGCATACAGATCTTGAATTTGTTCAATTTCTGCAATTGATAATTCCTTAATTTTAAGGTTATTCTTTTTAATCGAATCAAGCCAACTTGGTACCATCAATGCCCAAGCTGAAGATGCATGTTCTACATCAATACTTGATGGTCCTATGTTACTTGGGATACCAAAGTAATTTACCAACCCCATGAATGTATAAGTTATCATAGCGACTTTATTTATCTGCATTCCGAATTTTACATTATGCTTGTGGATGAGATCGGTCATTTTTCTGAATGCGGGTATATTTTCTGTTATTCCAATATTGGAACCAGTCATTCCTGGACCCTTTAACCAGGGGTCGACCATAGTTGCCTCATAAGTCATTATCCCTACTCCCCCTTTCGCTTTCTGCTCGTATTGTGTGAAAGTCTTTTCAGTAGGGCGTCCTTCTGTGTCATGCGAACCAGACAACATGGGAGGGTAACCAAATCTGTTTTTAACCTCCATATCTCTTATAGTAATTGGATCTGAAATTTTTGACATATTTTATATTACTCCTTTATGTATGTTTCACTAAATTTTAGAATAATAATAAAGTATCATTTCTAAATTTTAGTTAAAAAAGGAGAAGGAAAAAGATAAAAGAAATTATTTAATCTAAAGTTAGGTTTATTAAATTTTTAAAAAAAGGGAATTACATCTCTTTCGATAGGCAACCATATGAATTCCAGTTACGTAATCACCCAAGTCAATAGGAACCTTGTCAGGTTCTGTATGATTTAGGGTAACTATTACTCTTTCACGTGAATTCATTTTCTATGCCCCTTTTGTGCTTAACAATAATAGAAATAGATTGTTAAATTTATACAAATCTTAAATTAGTAAGCTTGGAAATTTATTTTGTTTTGCCAATTCCTTTTGAATTATATCATCTAGTAGCTCTTCACGTTCTTTACCAGATAGTATTTCCAACTTTCTTATTTTTAAGGGATCTACTTTTTCTCTCAAAACCTTAATTTCTTCTACAGATGGAGGATTGGTTTCTTGGACTTTTTGAGGAATGATTAATTCAAACCCTGTTGATTTTTTAACATGATCGATATCTACACCAGGATGTATTGAACCTAACCTCATACATTTAGTTTTTTCATCAAAATCCATATACGCTAAATTTGTAATTACGCTTTGTGGTCCTGCTCCACCACATATAGAGGGATTACCTTCAGGAAAACCAACTCCGGAAATAAAATCTAATTTTTCGGTTGGAACAAATGTTCGTGAATCGTGGCGAGGTGTATATAGGAAAGATCCACGGGCGTAGAACATACTGAAATCAGCTATCCCGGCACAGCCCGGTAGTCTTATTTTCGGTTTATTATAATCTCCAATACAAATATTATTCGTGTTGCCGTATTGATCTACTTGCGCAGGTCTAAAAAATTCAATTGTAGTAAGCTTATCCGAAGGAAGAGATTCTAACGTACATTCTCCCGAATTCTGAAAGCGATAAGCCCTAGCGGTATTCATTTCTAGATAGAGTAAAGAAACTTGGCGAGGTTCGTCCACAAAAGTATTCCCCATAATATAATGAAATATTGAGTCTGGTGCGTGCGTCATTTTTGCTAATGTAAAAGCCGCCCATACGCAAGGAGTCGCAACTCCAACGATCATGACGTCATTATTTCGAACTTCTCTTGCCATTAAAACTGTAATCATTTCATCTATAGTATAATCTTTGGAAGAATTAGCCATAATTTCTCCACTTATATTGGGATGTTATATATTTTTAATCGAGAATTTTAGTAGTATATTTATTTGGTAAAAAGAAAACATTTAAGATTTTCTAAGAGTCCAACCTTAAAACAATCATAAATGTGTTAAAAAAAGTAAAAATTGAAAAATTATTTGATATTTATCATAGTACTTATGTACATTGTCTGTTTTGATTTAGAGGGCGTTTTTACTCCAGAAGTATGGATAGCGGTAAGTAAAGCTACTGAAATCAATGATCTTAAGCTAACTACACGAGATATTTCTGATTACGATGTCCTGATGAAGAATCGAATCGCAATATTAAAAAAAAATAACATTACCCTTAAACGCATCCAGGAAATTATATCAAATATGGATATACTTTACGGTGCGAGAGATTTTTTAGATTATATTCGTTCCGTATCACAGGTAGTGATCGTAACTGACAGCTTTATTGAATTTGTTATGCCTTTTATGGAAAAACTAGGATTCCCTCTATGCTTTTGCCACAATCTCGAAACTAATGAGGAAGGTATAATTACTGATTATAAAATTCGTACGAGCGAGATGAAAAAAAAAACTGTTTTGGCTTTAAAAAAACTAAATTACGAAGTGATTGCTGCAGGGGATTCATACAACGATGTAGCCATGCTATTGGAAGCAAAACATGGCATTCTGTTCAGACCGCCAAAAAATGTTGTTGAGCAATTTCCAGAACTTCCTGTTGTTAGTGAATATGAAGAATTAAAAGTACTGATTTCAAAATATTTAGAGCTTTAGGATTACTTATATAATAGAACTCTAATCTTGAAATTCTTCTAGTAAAAATCCTTTAAAATCTGAATAAGTGTTGATTTCTTTTGGATTTGGAAATTCAGGCTTATCTTGTATTAACTTTAGCGAGTGTGGCATTTCTGGAACGATATCGATTAGGTTGATAATTTCTTCGGGAAACTTTGAAGGGTTAGCAGTTTCAAAAGTGATTGATTTCACATCATTATATTTCGGATAAGCATTACGATATTTCTGGAGTGCAGCCCATCCAACAGCTCCGTGGGGTTCTATGATTTTATCATATTTCTTATAAAACTTTACAATTGTTTCTTTAGTTCCTTCATCGCTTATGGAATATGATATGATGTCATTGCGAAGATCTTCCATATTTGGTATCTTTTGTATTATTCCTTTTTCATCAATTTGTCCTTCGTAGAGATCAAATATTCTTGCTAAATTGGAAGGGTGACCGACATTCATAGCATTTGAGATACAGTTTATCGAAGGTTCGACTTTCGTATAAATCTCCGTTATTAGAAATGTCGGAAATTCGTTATTTTCATTTACAGCTGAAATAAATCTCATAATGGGAAGTCCCATTTTTTTAGCAATTAGACCTCCGGTTAAATTTCCGAAATTACCTGAAGGGACAGAAAAAATAACTTTTTCGTGCTTTTCAGTTGTAATTCTGGAGTAACTCCAGAAATAATAAAGGGTTTGAGGTATCAAACGACCAAAATTTATAGAATTTGCAGATGATAAGTTTTTATGACGTAATTCCTTATCAGCGAAAGCAGTTTTTACTAGCTTTTGACAATCGTCAAATTTGCCGTTTATTCCAAAGGCAGTTATGTTTTCACCAAGCGTTGTCATTTGTTTTCTTTGTAGATCACTGATTTCGTTCTTTGGAAACAAAACTATAACTTTAATTCTAGACATTTTATAAAACGCTTGAGCAACAGCTCCTCCTGTATCTCCCGAGGTTGCCGTTAATATTGTGATGTTCTTGTTATCGATTTCGAGAAAATGTTCCATGATTCTAGCTAACATTCTTGCTCCAAAATCTTTGAAGCTACATGTTGGGCCGCGATCTAAATAGCACAAATAATCATTATCAGAAATTCTTTCTATAGGTACTTCAAAATTTAAAGCATTATTAACGATTTGTTGAATTTTCTCTCCCGATATAAGGTCTCCAATAAATTTTGAAATGATATTAACGGCAATGTCAGCAAAGTCCATATTTTTGAACGAATCAATCGTTTCACTCTTGAGTAATGGAATTTCTTTTAACATATATAACCCTTTATCTAAGGCTTGACCTTGTAAAATAGCAGTTTTGAAATCTACATCTGATGAATTATGATTTGTGGAATGAAAACTCGTATCAAAAACCTCTACTTTTAACTTCTTTAATTATATAAATTTTCTCTTTCTTTAACTATGCTAATAAGGTCGTTTAAGATCGCAGCACCTGCTTCAAAACCACCAGCTCCTTTTCCCATTATTACTATTGATCCTGCGTATTTCGTTTGTAGTTCAATAATGTTTAAAGTTCCCTGAACGTTCAAGGGTGATTCTCTTTTAACCAACCTTGGTTCTACGAGTAAATTATCATTTTCAGCAATAGCTAGATGCTTTATTACATAACCATCTAATTTAGCTAATTCTAATGCGTGTGGCGTGATTTCAGTAATTCCTTTAATACTTACATCTTCAATAGATTTTGACCATCCTAATAATTCGTTGGAGAGAATTACTAGTTTTCCCGCTGTGTCATAACCATTAATATCTAAAGTTGGATCCGTCTCTGCATATCCTAATTCTTGTGCTTCCTTTAATGCTACTGAAAAAGAGACTCCCTCAGCCGTCATACGGCTTAGAATGTAATTACTTGTACCAGTTAATATTGCTCTAATTCGAGAGATAGTGTTTCCTATAAGATTATGTCTTATAGATAAAGCGGGAACACAACTTGCAACCGTAGCTTCAAACTTCACCAAACAACCATTCTTATCAGCTAAATTTTTAATTTTATTATACTGCAAATAAAAAGGTGCTTTATTAGATGAAATTACATCGATGTTATTACTTAAAGCTTCTAATATATGGGTTAAACCGGGTTCTCCAGTTTCTGGATTTGTTGGCGTTGCTTCAATACAAATATCTATCTCTAAAGTAGAAATTAAATCCTGAGCTTTTACATTGCTTATCCAATACTTATTTTTCCTCAAATTAGAGTGATCCATTAAAAGGTTGTCTATATCTATTCCATTACTATTAATCAGGGCACCGTCGTGTTCGAAAATCGCTACTAACTTGGTGTTAAAATTGAATTTATCTATAATATTCTCTCGTTTTTCCTTCAAGAGTTTAAGAAAACTAGATCCAACATTTCCCATTCCAATTAAGCAGATTTTTACTTCCATACCTTTACACATTAATTATTTGTTAGGATCGTATCAAAAAGAGTTTCTTCTCTTCACATATTTTTTCTATTTCATTAACTAACTCGAATTTCGTCATAACTTCAGGAAATTCTACTTTCATTATAACGCTACTTATTTCATCAACTTCGGTAAATTTAGCGTGTAATTCAAGAACCTTAATGTTCTTTGCGTCCAAGCGTTTAATTGTGTCAGTTATGTCTGTGTCGAAAACATGTCCAGTTAATATAAAAGTCAAGATTTTATTTTTAGAGCCCACAGAAATTTTAGTAATTTGAATATTTTTTTCAATTAAATCTTTTTTTATGTTCTCTAGCGATATTTGAATTAGTTCCTCGCTAAGTTCAAACCAAATATCTACTGGGATCATGTTCTTAACTTTTTTATCATGATGGTGTAAAACACCATAGATATTTCCCCCATGCTGGGAGACTGGTCTAATCAATTCTATTAAACTTCCGGGAATATCTGGTAATTTGACTTCTAAATAAATCATTTTTGATATAGATCCTAATTTTTTTGAGTAATATATTCAACGGTAAATATTATTGATAATAATCCATTTTGTGTACAATTACAGTATCAAAGTACACTTTTTAATTTTTCTACGAATAATCTGGAATAGAAAGGCTTGAACAATTAGTTAATCTCCTATGAATTATATCCAGTAGCTTAAGATTAGGCCATAGTTTTATAATAAAATGTTTAATATCATTTCTGCGCCACCTGCACTATCTAAATATTCCGCATTCGATTTTACATCAATGAATTTATGTTTGTATTCTTCAAAATTCATTTTAATATATTCTTGGATATGAAGTGCATCAAATGTATAGCGATCGTAGCACGAAGTGGGATGAGCTCCAAATGGTATTTTAATAACAGCGTTACTAGTTTGCATAGGTAATTGCGCTTTCCCTATTAAATATCTGATATCTTCTGTTTCAACTAATTTCTCGCATGTAATTATCGTTTTTTTAGCAGTCTTGGCCATATCATCATCCAACCAAACTGCCCCTGTTATATTCGCATTACCAGATTCATCTGCAAAAGGGACGTGTAAGATTGCAACATCTAAGTCGATTTTAGGTAAAGCCATCAACTGAGTTCCAGAACCTAAAGGATCTTCAAATTGTTTTATATCCTTCCGCACTTTGGGAAAATCCGTTCCGACCATTCCCTTCAAAGGCATAAAAGGGACTTTTAAATATGAGCTTTTCAATCCTAAGGCTATTGATGCTTCGCTCTCTTCAGATACCTTAATTAAACCTGATTCAGCAGCTTTACGATAATGAGGTGCCATACCAAAAATTTCCATTCCTACGAAACAAGCTCTAACTTCTGAGACACAATTAGCCGCAACAAGCATATCTACTTCAATGCCCCCTACGAAAGTGCAAATTGACAAGTTCTTTTTCTTTTGTCTGATAATCTCTCTACATGCGCTCATAGGCTTTCTCCAAAAGGAGAGCCCTCCAATTCCGACCAGATCACCATCATGAACATATGTGGAGATTGCTTCCTCTAATGGTATTACTTTACTCTCGCGAATTTATATTCTCCTCACTTGATGCAAAATAAACATAATCAAATAATATAGGTAGCAACAATTTTTGTTATGTTAAAAACTCTAATAATAAGGAAAAAAAAACTCACTTATCAAAGCTAAATTAGATTAGATCAAAAAGCTTATCAATTGACGCTGCTTGTAAGATGATAACATAATAACCATAAGTATAATATGAACTTTTATGAAAATTAGAAAATATCTTTGGATTCTGAATCTTGTTGGCGCTATAATTATAATAATATCGATTATAACTCCAACCAGTTATAATGATACAACTTCAACATTCTATTACGTTTGGATGAATCAAATAGGAGTAGATATTGATCCCCTAGATATATATCTTTTGAGAACAGATTTGGAGTTAGTCACGATTTCTACGATACTTGCCTTAATTATTTTTTCAAGCGCTCTCATGACAATTACACTTACTAGTATGTACATTAGAAATTCAATACCATTTAAAAAACTACAATGGAAGACGATAATTTTTGCAGTATTAGTGATTATTTCTACTTTATACTGGATTATCATGATGGAGTCATTCTATAATGAAGCGGGATATAATCACTGGGTAACTACTGGAGGAGGATATACACCATTTTTTGGTGTAATTGGACCGTTTATTGGAGCCGCTCTTATAGTAATAGGGTCTTTTGTAAGAAGAAAGTGATACTTCTAATTATCTTTAATCAATTAATCTTAATTTTTTTCTACTTTTTCTAATTGTTTCTTTAATTTTACAAAGTATTCTGGAGTCGAGATTTGATACGGGATAGGGTACCTGGTTCCTGCTTTGTGAGTTTTTTCCATACCCTCTATTATTTCATCTATAATTCCCATTGGAATTGAAGCAATTAAATCGGTGTCAGCTGCTTTACCATAACGACGATCACCGAGGCACGGGAAAGCGATCTGTAGTTCCTTAGTAAGTATAGCATTTGAAATCGTATCAGCGCAAACTCCATCACAAAATGTTGATATTGAAATTCTCCCTCCTAGTTTCCATAAAGAACCCTGAATAATTCTCATAATTTGGGCAGAATTACCCCAAATTAGAATTAAATCTGGTTGGAAATCAATTCGGTTTAAAGCACCTGAAACTATGGCATTATATTGTTCGAATGGTAATTTTGGCATTGTGGCTGTGGTTTTTTTAGCAGCTTCTTTTGTTTCATTGTATCTACCAACGAAAAAAGCGCCCTCTTCAAAAAGTTTGTTTGATCTTTCAAAACCGAGGGAAATTCCCGCTAAAGGGCACACGTTATCCTCTCGTTCACACCCCATTGTCCACCCGTAGTACCTAGCATAACTAAATATTTGGCATAGGGCTAATTTTGTTTCTGGCTTTTTCAGAAATTTAATATCATTTAATTCTTCGGGATTAGCAAGTAACTTTACAGCAACGGGAAAAGTAGCTAACCGAAGATATTTGTTTAATTGGCCATCCAATTCTTTATATTTACTCAAATTTTTTCTACCAAAGTATTATTTATATTTGATTATCTTTCTTAGATTCATGTAATTAATTGTCGATAACTTCTTATAAATAATTTCAATAAGATAGATTTATTATGATGGTTTTTAATTGACCAAGTATTAAATCATATTATATCAAGCTTAGAGGTTATGTATCATGAGAAAAAGGTTAGAACAAGGACTTGTGCAAGTCTATTTTGGTCGGGGCAAAATTACTATATAAATGATAGTAGTGCTTATAGGCAAGACCACAGCAGCCTTAGGACAAGGTTTTCGAGCCACGGGACACGGATTTAAAGTATTTATGATTCAATTCATGAAAGGATATCCTCAATATGGTGAAGTTAAGGCGATAGAGAACACGCCCAACTTTTATTTGAAACAGTTTGGCACGTCAGACTTAATAGCTACTGCTGGAGAAATTGATTTCGAAGAAGGAAGGAAAGGCATGGAGTTCGCGGAGGAAATCATTATGAATGACGAATATGATATAGTAATTCTTGATGAAATTGGCGTAGCAGTTGAGTACGGGATTGTAAACATCGACGATGTATTAAAACTAATAGACAATAAGCCAGAAAAAGTCGAACTAATTATCACTGGAGGACCTAAGATGCATCCAAAAATAAAGGAACGAGCAGATTTGCTCACTGAAATGAGAATGATAAAACACTATTATTCCTCAAAGGGTATTAAAGCTCGTTTTGGCATTGAATATTAACGAAATATAGTGAACTTAAGTATGGGAATTAAGAATGTTAAAATTAAAAACATCTTCATAGATCATTATAAATATCTCGGCAAATACGAAAATTCGCTCAAGATTTATGACCCTCCACCGAGAAGCTTGATTTTATCACCCTTTAATCTGATATTTGATGCCATTGATCGATTATTTGTCGTTAGTTTTGAAGACGATCCTATTTATTACCGTGTAGAACTCCAAATATTTCATAAATTAGACACTGATTATCCACTTGTGATTTTGTATCGAAAGGATAATATGGTGGATGTTTATTATACTAACGAGGTTGTAATATCAAATCGAAAAAAGATGCTCACCGATTTATTTGTAAATGCTTCTTTTAATCAGCTTGAAGAAATTGAATTTACATTCCAATTTGATGATACGGGTTTGAATGCCTTTCTCTTGTTAGAAGATAAGTTAGAACAAGAAATTGAATTAAAAATTAAAGAAAATAGACCTGGGAGAGAATTAGCTTCGATTTTGGCTCCTATGAGTGCAACAAGTAAGGAACCTGAATACTTCCCTATCGTTTTCCTCAATAAGTTCGGTATGGTCATAAAAAGAAATACAGAAATTTCTGTTAAAATTCATGGAGTTGCACGAAACACAACAGAAATGCCCGTTCAAATCAATGGAAGAGACGTTTATACCGCTCATTATTCTTTACAAACGATAATTAGTAATTGGAATAACGTCTTTACCGGGAGTATAGATCCAATAATAATAAATGCACCATCCCTAAAGATTTCGGATAATAACATTGACTTTGTCCTTAAAAATAACTCTGGTTATTACGAGATAAATAAAATCTCCGGAAGAAACGAAGAGGATCACACGATCTCTTTCGAGTTTTCTCCAGCAGTTCCGAATTTATTCTCTCTAAGAAGTAAAACGAAAATAAAAGGTAGATTTTCCTGTATAATCGATGAAAAAAAGGGGATTTTTGCCGGAGAATACTATTTAGCTCGTACTAGAGATATTATTGAGTTTTCTATTACCCCAACCAAAGGTTGGCAACCATTTCCTGGAAAATTGTGGTTAAAAAATTATAAGTGGACATCATCGATTCAGATTCAGGATATCGAAGATATCAAAATCAGTTCAAATTGGCGGAGAATAATAGGATAACCTTTTATCTATAAAATTTATAAGGATTTCGTGTTTTCCGTGGTAATTTAATAAAATTTTCTTTCTGGAAAAGGTTCCAGGATGTCTCGAATTTTATTTTTCATTTGGTTAAAAATTTTTAGTGAACTACCAAATTTATTGCATACGCCGTCTTTTAGATATAAATATAAAAGTGATTCCATTGATTCCAGTTTTTCAATATTTCCTTCTGTAATACAATATAAAAAGTATTGATTATCGAGTTTCTTAAACGATAAGAAATAATATTTTTGAAAACCTGATTTTATTGAAATCCATCTTGGATATCCTTTCATATTACCAAGAATACTCGCTAAAATCACTTCAATTTTTGCAGTCATGACTGATTCGCTAAAATCAATAATTTCTTCAACTATCCGAGAAATATGTTGTTCAGAATTCGGCTGAAAATGTTTTTGTTCTTCAAATTTTAGAATGTTCTTTTTATCTAAAAGAAGTGAAATAACCCCAACCGATTCAGAGGATAATCCTACATAATGTAATCTAAGCCAATTGTCTATATATTTGAAATTTGGTTTTTCGAATTTAACTTTTAATTCAACTGCTTTTTCAATATGGTTTAAATATATATTCATTTTGATGGAAATCTCACGCTTTTCAAATTCAGACAATTTTTTGATTTTAATTTTATCTTTTTTTAACATATCATCGAAAAACATCGAAACTTGAGTAAATATCCAACTGCTATCTTTATCTGAAAAGTTACCTACGAGAACGTGAATGACTCCATTTCTTTCAAGAAAATGAGCTATTAACTTTTTTTCTTCTTCTTCTTCTTTCCCGTTTCCTAAAAAAATCAACATTTTATCAAGTGTTCCAGATAAAATACTCGAAGAAATAATGTCCAAATCATTTGTTAACGCTAAAATATACTTGCATTTTTTATCGTTATAAAATATTGGAACTCTCTCCTTTGAAACAATTCCGTAAAAAAATAGCTTCTTAGGCTCATCAGGAATCTTTTTCTTAACGGTTCCTTTGGTTTTCTTTGTTGTTTCGATTTTAGTGTCTTCAGTTTCTACTTTATTTGTAACATTGTTTTTCCCATATACGAGCTTAAAGAGGTTTTTAGAAAATTGCTTACAATTTCCGCAGGTACAGTCATCTTGATAAGGTGGGTAAAAAGTATAACCACAATGGTCGCATTTTACTCTACGATAATTATTATCCTTATTTTCCATTTTCAATTATCTTCTTTTAACCATTGTAGCAATTAATAAAAACATATTCTACAAATATTTAAACTTGTTTTTGTTAACTTTTGTGTTCAAAATTTAACTAATAATAATTATTGTAATTATCAGCTAACTTATGTAGAAAAAAAAAAAAGTAATTAAATGAATACTATAGTACCTTCTCCCGAAGTTACAACTTCATCATTCTGATTTTTTACAATTGTTTCAGCGATGATGAATTTTAATTTTCCATCTTTTTTAGTAAATTTTTCTTTTACAGTACCAATAGCTGTTAATGTATCACCAAAAAAAACGGGTTTTATGAATTTGACAGTTTGTCCACCATATAGAATGCCCGGACCAAATAATTTAGTTCCTAGAACAGCTGAGATTAAACCTGAGCTCAATGCTCCATGGGCAACTTGCTTTCCAAACATTTGAGTCTTTGCGTATTCAGGATTTACATGAATCGGATTAAAATCCCCTGTAACTTCAGCAAATTTCATTACATCTTCCTCTGTTATAGTCTTTGTAAATTTTGCCGAATCTCCAATCTTATAGTCTTCGTATTTAACTGGCTCTAAATTTGACATAAGTTATTATATGAAGTTATAGATAAAAATGTTAATGATCTTATTAGAGCACTCTTAACAAATTCTAAGGCATGATGAATAATTTAATTTATTCTAAAAACAATAACAAATATAATTTTTCGAAAATTCAATTCTATGAATTCAAATCAATTTATATAAAATAAAAGTAAGGATGAAAAAATGGGAAAATTATCAAAAAGAGTCGCGATAGTTGGGGCTGGAATGTCACAATTTGGAAAACTGTTCCCTCTTAAGAGAAATCCCGATTTGTGGGTCGATGCTTGGCTAAGTGCGGTCAAAACGGTAGATAACGGAATTGAACCTAAAAATGTAGATGCGTGCTATATCGGAAACTATTCTTCAGATCTATTTAACCATCAAGGACACCTCGCACCCCAAATGGCAAATTTAGTTGGATTATCTCCAAAACCAGCATCTCGATTTGAAGGGGCATGTGCTAGTAGCGGTATTGCTCTAAGACAAGGAGTTTTAGCAATAGCATCAGGAATTCATGATGTAGTCGCTGTTGGTGGGTGTGAAACGATGAATGAGGTATCTACAACCTTAGTAACGGATACTTTAGCTACAGCGTCAGATAATTTATTTGAGTATCCTGCTGGAGCAACGTTTCCGGGATTGTATGCTGCTGTCGCTTCGGCTCATTTCCACAAATATGGAACTACTGCTGAAGATTTAATGAGAATTGGAATCAAAAATCATGAAAATGGAACCCAGAATCCGTTCGCTCAAATGCAAATATCTATAAAAGATTTAATGAATAATAAATTAGCTAAATTAGAAAAACAGGGTAAAGATCTTCCAGATTGGAAAGATGAATTCGATTTCCTCAAAAGTTCTTCTAATCCTATGATCGCTAGTCCGCTTAGACTATTTGACTGTTCGTTAGTGACCGATGGAGCCGCTTGTGTATTTTTAGCTGCAGAGGAAGTAGCTAAACAATTCACCGACACACCTATATGGATAACTGGAACAGGTCAAGGCAGCGCTGCGTTATCTTTACACGATCGAGATAGTTTGACGAGTTTTGTAGCAACAAAAGAAGCTGCAAAACAAGCTTATCAAATGGCAAACCTTGGTCCGAAAGACATTCAGATTGCGGAATTACACGATTGCTTCACAATTGCTGAATTGGTAGCAATGGAAGATTTAGATTTCTATGAAAAAGGTAAAGCGGTTGATGCCGTTCGTGACGGTGAATCTAAATTGGATGGGCGCTTACCCTTGAACACTTCCGGAGGGCTTAAATCTAAAGGACATCCTGTAGGTGCCACTGGTGCAGCTCAAGCCGTGGAAATATTCAAACAAATGAGAGGTATCGCTGAAAGAAATCGTCAAGTAAAATTTGATGTAGAGAAAGCGCTCACACATAATTTAGGTGGTAGTGGAGCGACTTGCGTGGTGACAATTTATCAAAAATAGAGGTGTATATCGTGTCAGAAAATGAAAAAGAGTTTACAATGGAAAGTTATTTAGAATATTTACAAAGTAGAAAACTAATGGGCTCGAAATGCAAGGATTGTGGTGAAACTTATGTACCCTCAAGAAAGCTATGCATTAAATGCAATTCCACGAATCTCGAATGGATAGAAATGTCAGGTAACGGAAAACTAGCCGCCTTTTCTTGCATTGGTGTAGGAGCAACTTTTATGTCTGATAAAGGATATTCTATTAAAAATCCTTATTGCTTTTCAGTTATTAAACTTGACGAAGGACCAATGATTTCTGGACAATTGATTGGGGTTGACGAAAAGCATCCAGAAACTATCAAAATTGGCACTTCTGTAAAAGTTAAATTCCTTGAAACAGATTTAAAAGGAGAAACTAGAGTTGATTTAGGTTTCGAACCCGCTTAAACACAATTTTTTTATTTTTTTTTATTTTAATTTTGTCAGGTAATATATAATAATTTCACGAAATGGTATTGGTGGTTTTAATAAAAAAATCTAACAAAATAATTGTAATCACATTAATTGCGTTAGCAGTAGTTATACCTATCACCGTTCCAATTTTCCTTTTATTTAACGATAATGAGATCACAAATATTAATATTGAATTGCAATTCGATGGCGATACTGCATACAATTATGTAGCCGACCAAATAAACATCAACACAACACACTATAGAATACCTGGTACTCAAGGTAGGGAAGATTGTGCTCAATATTTTATAAATAAATTTCAATTAATCGATCCTATGATTAGTTTTACGCTTCATAATTTTACAGTTCAATCCATCGGTTGTCAAAATGTTCTGTTTAAAATGAACGAAAATTATTCAAACATCCTAATCCTAGGCACTCACTATGATTCTAGGGCTAAAGCTACTAAGGATTCGACAAATCCTGATTTGCCCGTACCTGGAGCAAATGATGGGGCGAGTGGAAGCGCAGTTTTAATAGAACTTGCCAGGGTGTTATATGAAAAAAGACATAATCTTTCTGTTCAAATTTGGTTTCTCTTTTTTGATGCAGAGGATCAAGGTTATGATTTTGGTATTGGTTTATCAGGTTGGGATTGGTGTGAAGGTTCTAGTAAGTTTGTACAAGATATAGAAAATTTTCATAATTCTTCTGCTGAAACTTTTGATGCAATGATTTTATTAGACATGGTTGGAGGAGATAATCTCCGTTTTATTAGTGAGACATATTCAACATCCTCACTGTTAGATGAACTATTTGAGACTGGAAGGCAATTAGGCTTTACAAGTGCGTTTCCTTCTTATCCTACAGTTAACAGAATATATGACGACCATGTAGCATTCGTAGATTATGGGATTCCATCAGCTGATTTAATTATTAAATTTTGGGACACTCCGGCTGAATGGCCATATCATCACACTACCGGCGACGATCTCTCTCATATCTCAAGTACCAGTCTAGAGATAACTGGGAAAACTGTAGAACAATTTATTTATAATAATTACTATGAAGGGACCAATCCATTTCAAGGGAGCTTTCCGTGGAGCGGTGATCTTGACCTCTTAGACTCTGAATTATTCATATTCGTTATAATTATTATCCCAATAGTAGGTATAGCTGTTGTTGTATTGTATTTACGTTCGCGATCAAATAAAGATATTAAATAAATTAATAGTCGTTAATTGACCAAAAATATTATGTCTCAATTTTTTGTCCTAAGATTGCGCGATGGTTAGTTTTATCAATGTATATCTCCGATAGATGAAAAGCCCCAAAAACTCTTTTTATTTCTGAAACTGTAAAAAAATGATGAGGAAGTCCTTTTTCTTGACCTGTTAATGGAATATAAGTTCTCGTCTCAACCCTTTTCATGTCTTGCTTGTTAATGTAAAAGCCTTGAAGTAGTGGGAATGTAAGAAACATATGGCCGCCTGGTTTTAAAACGCGAATTATTTCATTGACGGTAAACAGAACATCCTTCATTAAATTATGGTGCATTACTTGTATTGAGATTACAGCATCAAAAAACCCGTCAATATAGGGAAATTTATGTTCAATTTTTTGACAAACTAGTTCCGAAGATAGATTCTCTTCAGCTAACCAATTTTTTGCTATTTCTATACCACTCGGAGACCCATCAAGACCATAAACTTCGAACCCTTTTTTTAGTAAAAATAAAAGATGCCTCCCAGTTCCGCAACCCAAATCTAAGACTCGTCTTATCCCATTTTCGCTAAAAATATTCGCTATTCTCTCCATATCGGGGTGAGATTTTGTGAAATATTTACCTTTTTTAGCGAATATGTCGTCCCAGTCAGGCATGATTCTCTTTAGGTTAATGCTTTTAGTTCAATGATCACATTCGTAATAATAGTGTCCATACTTCTCTTTAAAAGCTTCTGCGACTTCATTAATTTTTGGACGAATAAATTCGTAACCATCTTTTATAGTTTCGTAAGTAACTGGTAAACTACCTAACACTTCACCATCAACTTGGCAAAGATATGGCTTATCTTCAGATTTTAACATCTCAATTCGAACCTTTTTGCTCTGATACTCATAAACATCAGGATGGGGTAATAGCGAGCCGCTATACATTCTTTTAAATTGAAAGAGGAGCTTTATTTTTCCTATGTCTACTACGCTTATATCAAATAACCCGTCTTCTATACTTGCCTTTTGACACACATACATTCCCCCTCCATACGCACCTCCATTTCCTACTGCAGTTAGATTTGCCATTCCTTCAAAACTATCGTTATCCATTATAACTTTAATTTCTCTACTCTTCCAAGCGAATAAAGTTTTGATAACAATCGCATTATAATTTTTTTCTTGATTCTCATTTGCTCTTCTCGCCACTTCAGCATCAAAACCTTGTGATCCAACTCCTAGAAAGTATCTTTCGACACCTTCATCAGTCTTAGCGAATCCTATATCCGATTTACTAGAATATCCTTCAGCAATTATTTCACAAGCCCTCTTTATATCAGGAGTTATTCCTATTACTGCAGGAATATCATTTCCTGATCCCATAGGAATGAAACCGCATAAAGCACCGGATTTTGAGCTAATTGCTCCATGGAGGACTTCATTACATGTTCCATCTCCTCCCGCACCAATTACTCGATATCCTTCCTTAGCTAATTGAGACGCTAGTTCTATTGCATGACCAGCATATTCCGTTTTAAAAAATTTGTAGGACAGTTTAAGATCGTCTAAACACTTTTTTGCATATTCCATATCTTTCACTGCTTGGTTTGAGCCCCCAGCAGTGGGATTATGAATAATGGCATAATCGGCTTCCATATTTCATACACCTAATTCTTGATACTTAAATTTCTTTATTTGAATATATTATAATTTTAAATCTAGAACTATTTAAAAATTATAGTTTAAAAACATAGGAATCCTAACTAAAATTTTTCATTAAGTAATGAGTAAAACCTTATAGAACGAGTAAAAAATTGAATCCTTCACATTCGTGGATTCATCTTTCTTTCCATACACAACCACAGCCACTGCAAGTATAAATTTTGCCATATACTCGCGGAAAGTGACTTATGATATCGTTTTTATCAATCGATTCGTGAATTTTGTACCAATTTTCGTTGGTACATATTGGACATAACCGGCGTCCTATTGGTTTTGGGACTGTTAAAATTTCTCCTGAGTGGGTAAAGAGCCCTTCGTTCTTGATAGAATTAATCAAGTTCTTTTTCTGAATGAATTTTTTAACAACTGGATCGATCACAGTAGAATTGTCTTTAAGAACAGTAGATTCGTGGTGAATCTCTGTAACAGGTGAACTAGATTCAAGCATTTTAAGGTAACTTGAAACAATAGGTTTAATTTCGTTCTTTTTTGGTAATCGTTCGTATTCATTAATGAAATTACTTATAAAATTTTCGACAAAAACTTTTTCTATGACTAATCCTTTTTCTTCAGCTTCTCTAACAATATCTCCTATAATGTAATCTTTTAAAACAGGATCTTCCATAATCATCTAGAAACACCTCACCCAATAAAGTTCTTAATAATTGTGTTATTACGAAAACAATACTAGTAGATTAAGATGGTATACTATAAAATACTATCTCAAAATTTACTAGACACCTATTTGATCAAAAATCGACTCTATTCTCCCAACATAATATATCAAATCCTATCAGCTTGTTAGAACAAAATTTATATTAGCATATTTATTTATTTAGACAAGAGAAAGAGTATATGTAAAAATCGATTGAGTAATACATGAAGAACGCAAGCGAAAAAGTTAAAAAACCGATACCTCACAAAAAAATAATTATAGCAGTAGTATTGATAATTACAGCGTTCTTTGGTTCTTATCTGGTGTATTTTATCTTACAAGTTTCTTTTAATACGGAGTCTCCTATTGTAGTAGTAATTAGTGGCTCAATGGAACCTAATATCCACAAAGGAGACCTATTATTCGTAGCGGGAATGGACGCAGATGATATAAAAAATGGAACTGCCGTAGATAAAGACGGAGATGTGATAGTGTTTGACGCTAGAGGTTTGTGGCCCGGTGCTCCTCAAGAACCTATTGTTCATCGCGTTATCGATAAGTATCAGATAGGCGATACCTGGTATTTCAGAACTAAAGGGGATGCTAACTCCTTACCGGATGCAGTCGATATCCCAGAATCTCGAGTAATAGGAGTGGTTATAGGAGGTATACCATATATAGGTTGGGTGAAAATCTTTTTAACTGAATCTGGTTTATTGATTCCATTACTAGTTGTAATTTCAGTACTTCTTATTATTAGCATAGTTAGCGATGTTATCAAAGAGCAACACGAGGAAGAAGTCAAAGATAATAAGAAAGATAAGAAAGATATTGATACGCAACCTCAAGAAGAGGAATAGAATTATCTTCTAAAATTAAGTATTTATAGTTATTATGCATTTTTCCTAGATACCAAATTTAATAATGAAATTAGTGAAATTAAATGGCTTGGACTCCACCTTCAAAATTTACCGTAACAATATCATTCTTGTTCTTAGCAATAGGTTTGTTTCTTTTAGTTGATATTATATTTGGACACCTTACTGGCATATTACCACCTATAGCTATTGGAACATTCAGTTCCGATGAATGGTATGGAATTATTGGAATGACCTGTGTTTTTCTTGCGTGGTTTCTGATGTTTTTAGGCGTAAGAATGAAAGGTATGTAGGACTAATTATTTTTTTTTTTAAGACAAATTTCTAGAAGAAACTCACTTGTAACAAATCTAAATTAAGTACAGAATATTAGATCAAGTTATTAAGATGACAATAATATTTTTATGAAAGAGAATATTTTAAAAAAATGTAATATAAAATCGTAATAAAAAAATTACGAGAGAACATCAATACAGTATAACAAGATATACAAAATTAAAACAACATAAAATAAAGCATAGAGGTAAATATTATGGCAAAAGATGCAAGTAGGTCAAAAGAAGAAAATAGTGTTTTTGTTGGTCGACGCCCTACCATGAATTATGTAATGGCTACAATGATGATCCTTAACAAGGGTGAGGATTGTACCGTCAAGGCCCGAGGTAGAGCTATTTCCCACGCAGTTGATGTGTGTGAAATTTTAAGAAACCGATTCTTAAAAGGAACTGAATACAAAGAAATCAGGCTCTCCACAGAACAACTTGAAGGAGAAAATGGACAAAGCAACAATGTTTCAAGTATTGAAATAGTGCTTGCTCCACCAAAATAAATAGTGAAATTAAACTTTAATTTCCCTTCGCTAAAACAAAAAATCTCTCTTTTTTTTCTTAATTATTATTGAAGTTTTTGCTTGGGTTATTCTAATTGGATGTGATATTTTTCTTTAATTAACTCCACGCCAACAGAATTATAGATTTAAAATGAATGGTTGGACTTTCAAATAGGTTCAAGGATGGTAGAAATAGAAGAATTATTAAGGGTTTGTAATAAGATTTAAAAACTCATATTGTAATAATATTAAATAATAAAAAATCAATTTTATTCTGATTTTTTACTACTTTTCACTAGAATTTAATAAAAGTATAAGAAGAGGAAGAAAATAATGGCTAAGAAAAAGGTAGAACCCTTATTTGTAAAATCTAAAGTTCGGGAATATATTAAATCTAACAATCTTAATACAAGCTCTGGTGTTCTTGACGGAGAAGCGTTAAATGAAATGATCGTTTGGATTCTTGACAAAGCTTGCGAACGCGCTAAGGGCAACGGTCGAAAAACAGTAAAAGCACGAGATTTATAAACAATTTTAAAAAAATTTCAATCTTTCTTTTTTTTAATATTTGAACTAAATCTAAAATGTTAAGGATTTAACAAGGAACTAATTGGTTTAGTTTCTCTCTTAAAATTTGCAGTGCTTATACCAGTTGAATGGTCCTTGCTCACAAATATTTTATGCGCGTTGATATCTGAGGGGATATCTGTATGCGTAATAAGAAAAATTTGTGAAAATGTTTTTGATTTTATTAAATGTTTAAGAATTCTCTCTCTTCGAGTTGCGTCAAGTGCGGCTAAGGGCTCGTCTAATAGTAAAATATCGACCTTAGGATTTTTCTTAGGAGATTCTTTTATCGGTCGAATTTTACTCATCAATTCTGATATAGCTAATCGAAGAGCAATCCCTAACGCAGTTTTGTCTCCTCCCGAGAGAACCTCAATTGATTCATGAACTCCATTAAAATTGTCTTTAATTTTAAGAGATAGTCCTGTCTTTCTTGTTCCTGATAGATCTAGAAGTAAATCGCTATATTGGCCAGAAGTAAAATCTTTTATGTACTTATTTGTAGTTAGTGCGATGTTTTTTACTAAACGTTTTACAACCATGTATTCAGTCACAAACCTTCTGACAAATTCTTTAGCTTTATTTATATGGTCAATTTCAATTTCGAGTTCTCCGATAGATTTTTGTAACTCTTTCATATGTCTTTTCTCTTCTTCCAAATTAACAAGTTTATCTTGGTTAATCTTAAATTTCTTTTGTTTGTCAATATACTCTTTTTCTTTTGCTTGTAATTCAATTGTATGTGTTTTTTTTTCGATAGAAAGTAGGTTAACCTTTTCAGCACTATAATCTGTAAATTTTAAATTACTTTTTTTAAGGAAACTCTTTATATCTTCAATAGCTTTTATAAGCCCTATTTCATATTTCTGATAATTGTTATAATCTTCTTTTAATCCTTGTATTATAGTGATTCGATTTTTAATTGCATCTAGTTTAGTTTGAAATGACTTAATTTCTGAATCCAAGTTATCAAGTATTTTAGTAATACTCTTAATTTTATCCTGACTGATTTTGATTTCTTTATTAAATTTTGCAACCATCTCATCATGGTGTTCTTTCGTTAACTCATTTTGGCATGTAGGACAGAGAGCTATCTTTATACCATTTTCTTTTAAAGTAAAATTTAAACTATCTTCCATTTGTTTTATTTTTGCTTTAGAATCATCAATACGGCCCTTAGTTTTTCCTAATCCTCTAAATGTAGCAGCTCGTCTTTCTTCAATCACATTTTTTTTAACTATCATATCATTCTTGTTTTTCTTTAGAAGGTCAACTTTCTCGATAATGTTTTCTATTGGTTGAAAATCATTTATGTTTAGTGAGGTTTTCTTAATTTTAGCTTGAAAATCATTTTTATTGGAGAGGATATATCCTTCTAATTTATCTTTTTGACGGTATAATTTTTCTAAATTAGAAATCAATTCATCTGAAGGAAGGGTTGCGATTTTTTGTTCAAGTTGCTCTTTTTTTATTTTAATTTCAATTAATTCTTTTTCCAATTCTGAATTCTCGATTGTGACAGTATTAATATCTTTTTCAATTCGTTCACTTGGTATTCTCTTCTTTTCTAGTTTTTCTTTTTGATATTTTTCATTTTTAGATTCATTATCGAGGTAGGATAAAGCATCGTCAATTATATTAAGTCTAAAAAGATCAATTATCATCTCTCTTAAGTCCGCGCCTTTTTTATTTGCTAACTCTTCTACCTCGCCTTGCCTTACGAAAACGGTATTCAATGCCTGTTCGGTAGAAATTTCAAAAAAGTTTTCAATATTAAAATTCTTGATTTCACGATAAGTATTTTTTATCCATTCGAATAATTTAGTAGTTGTGGCCCCAGTCCTGCTCCATTTACGATAAATATTATACTTTTTATTATCTAATGAAAAATAGATTGTTACTTCTGCTTTTGCCTCACCATAAGTAATAAAGGAAGAAGCATTTCTCCCGCTAAAGATTTTGGGACCAAAAAACGCAAACAGAACACCCTCAAGGATTGTAGATTTTCCATAAGAATTTTGCCCACTAATAAGTACTAATCCTTTAGGTAATTCCTCATTAGCCTTTGGTAGTTCTAATTGCTTGTAACCCATGAAATTTTTAAAAACAAGCTTAGTAATTTGCATTGATAAGTTATACCTCCTTTTCTCGCTCTATTGTTCTTAGCGCCTTTTTCAAAGCTCTCATTCCAATCTGCGTTAATTTATCTACGTTAAAATTACTATGTTCCTCGTTTAGCTTCTCGTTCACAAATGTTTTAAACTCTTCATCTGGTTTTTCTAATATATAATCTTGGATTCTACCTGCACTGATGTCGTCTTCAAGATTTTCAGAAATATCTAAAATATTCCATAATAACTGTAATATATTATACTTATCAAGCTCAGAAAAACAATCCCTTCTAATTCTGGACATCATCTCGTTTATCTGCCAATTTTTTTCAAAGGTTATTTCTCCACTAAAATTAATTTTTAATCTAGCAGCAGTTTTTGGATTAAAACCTTTATCATTTACATAACTATCTAATTCAGTTTTTATTTTATTCTCTAATTCTATCGAGGGTTGGTTAGGATAAACATCAATCGTTATAATTGTAAAGGTTCGTTGTAATAATTCATTGGTAAACACTTTTTCGACATTCAAGCTTTTGGTTTTAGCATCAATATCTATGATTAGATATCCTTGTTTCTCGTATGCTTCTTTAAAATTCAATGGCAGTAAACTTCCAGAATAAAAATGATTTTTAGACAACATTTTTAAGCCATGTTCATGCCCCAACGCTACATAGTCATAACCTAAGTCATCACTATTAACTTTATTATGCAAGGTGTCATCACCTGCAGAGCCATGAGCAATAGCTATATTAATAAATCCATCTCCCTTCGGGGGGAGTTGATTATCTATCCAATTGTCATATTGTTGCTGATAGATTTCAAAGCCTTTAAATTCAAAGTATGGAAATAAATAGAAACGAGTTTTTTTAGTAGGAAATTCTAAATCAAGAGCTTTTCCTTCTTTTATAGCAGTAATCAAATCCCTCTCTTTAAAATAATAAAGATTCGGAAATTCCCCTTCTTTAATATGAGATTCAAATGGCGTATATTCGTATCCTCTGAAAATACCATGATTTCCTTCGATATAGATAAGTGGAACTTGACCATGAGTATTCCTAAAAAATATTTCTAATCCTTTTTTAAAAGTTCTTCTAGCAGGTTCTGGAGGGGGATACGAGCTAAACAAAAAGGGGTGATGAAACATGTCTCCACAATGAACTAAAAAATCTAAATCTTTAACCCTCGACACATCTTCCATAACTTTTAAAAAAGTATCGTAGAGCTCCTGTTCGTATGGCCTTGAGTAATTCTGTATTGCCCATTTATTTATAGTACCTCTTCGTGCTCTATATCCTAGATGGGTATCCGCCATTTGTATAATTCTTACCATCTTTATTTACACCTTATTTTAAAATATTATTTAGGGGGGATAACTTTATGTCTACGAACTTGCATAAATCTTTTTGTGTTAGGATCGTGTTGAAGTGTTACAAATTGAGCCTCAAAGTTATGTTGTTCTACAGGAAGCATTGTGCTTGCTTCATGAGCGCCCGTTAAGCTTAAAGGGTAGCCATAAGGCGAAAATGGGATTAGCCTTTTGAGAAATGTTTTAGCGTCGCTTGTGTCGTAATAATCAGGAATGTCAAAGCGTAAGGAGGCACTGTCTTCAATAAGTCTCACAATATAAGTCCAACTTTTTGTATATTTTGATAATTCTGGTAGTTCCACGATATAAGGGTCTGTTTTTATTTTATCATCCCAATATAATAAAATGAAATTGCCTTGAGCATCCCTAAGGCGACTCGTTTTTGAAAAACTAAAATAATTAATATCATATGTTTGTATGAAATTATAAAAAAATTTTATGAAGCTTTCGGGAGGAAAGATGTGTTGGCGGAACATGTGAATTCCATCGCCTAAGAAAACGACTTTTTTATTTTTTCCCCAATTGGATTCGTCTTTTATACGAATTAATGATTTTAATACTTCATCTGCTGTTCGAATTCTGTCCACAACATGACCTAGTGAAGGATAATAGTAATTGTGTTCATTAATGTATTTATCAATTTTTTTCTTATAGGTGTTCTCAAACCAATCTTCAATATCGTCAATATTGTATTTTAAACTGCCATGATAAAATTCATCTTTCAATTTTTTAATGAAATTTTCAATAACATCTCTATAAATAACAAGTTTATGTACGTTGTCTTCAATGTAAGCAAAAATTGGCTTATACATAATCAAATTTTTCTTGTATTTTCCGTTTTTATAGCTGAGTTGACATTCTCCAAATTTAAAACCAGCGATTTTTCCATATGTTCCTGTATTAGTATATGAACTCTCATCAAAACCTATAATTTTAAAGTCGTCATCTATGTAATCGCTTAAATCTCCTTTTACTATTTGGTGTGCCATATCAATACATAACTTAGTAGAGTTTTCCAGAGGAATATCAAGGTTATCCGCTTCTAGTTCAACCTTTTCATCTTTAGTCCAGTTTGTAATTCGCCCTTTCATACTTTCCTTAAATCTTTTAATAATTTGATCGGGTGAAGTTTTTGGTCTCTTCTTTAGTGAATCATCCAATGAGATTAATTCAAAATCAAAAGAAATTCGGTTACACCTCGGATTTAATTTTTAAGGCAAACTTGTTGGTGGGGGAGATGGATTTTTCTTTTTCATTATATTAGCAAAATCTATGTAAAATTTTTCTGAGACTTCTTCAAAATACTCATCATACAACGGAATTCTTAATTTTTGAAAATTTGTCAACCATATTGCAGAGATTAATCCTATTCCTCTCGTCCCCGTTAACGATTCGAGATCTGATTGTTGGATACCCCCACCCAAAGTTTTTGCAGCAAGAGATTTTTCTTTTTCTGATCGGAGCGGTAAATTTATGACAGTATTCATATTAGATAAGATCGTATCATCTATAGGGGAATATTGTTGAGAAATCACTTCAAGAGCCAAATTGAACTTTCTTCCTTGACGGGATATGTCTTTGAATACATTACTGTATCTCATCATATCTGGTCTTAACAAGCTTGGAGCTTCTTCAATTGTAAAAATTACGATAGGTAAATCTAAAGAGTCTTTGAGTTTGTTTCCGGCTTTAACATATAACTTTGGTAAATTTTTTTTAAACACATCGTAGAAGGGCTTTGGTAAATTCCGTTCTAATTTGTGCTCAAAGGAAGTGAAATCTGTTGACGATTTTAAGGATTTTCTAATATCAAACAATGTTCTCGCTAAAACGCTGTTAAAAAGAAATTGTTCAAGATCAGAAATCATTGAAACGTTAAAGACGATTAACTGTCCTTTTTCTAGTTTTTTAATAATCTTAGGCAATTTACTGCTAGCTTTCGACTGAAACATGTTTGAATAAGTTAACCAATGTAATCTTCTTCGTACAGCAGCTATTGTTCTTTCGTTGTGATTTCCTGGAGGAATATATAACTCATCTAATAAATTTTCAATAAAGTCTTCCTTTTTATCTCGATAGGCAGAATGGACAGCACCTACTTGTAGGTCGTTAAATGTACCAGTAGAAAATAAATCCTCTGGTTTAATCTCTTGAAGATTGATGATACACGGTTCCGACATGCTTTTAAGTTCTGCGGGGGGTTCTCCTTTGTTAGGATATAAATAAAACCATTTACCAAATAATTGCTTATTATTTTCAGACGCATTATAAATGTCGTAAATCCCATATTCTACGCACCCTAAAGCGTACTCATCGTGCACATCAATCGCTAACATCGAAGCTCTATTACCTTTTCCGCTCATAATGACATTAGCGTTATGCTGAAGCAATCCATCAATAAAAACTTGGTTTAAATTTGACTTTCCGGATCCTGTTGCTCCCGCTATGAAAAAGTGATAATTTAGAAATTTAAAGGGAAAATAAACATTAACGTTTCTTTCGGAAGCTAAAGTGCCCATAAAAATTCCATCGGGAGTAAAGATGGCTTTTAGATACTCTGCTTTATCGCTTTGTACTGCTGACACTTCCATTGTGTGAGGTTTTAATATCCCTTTTTCCATTAAATCTTCAATTAAGAAAAAGACATTAATCACATTCGCTCTCTCTTTCTTAGTTATTGTATCTTTTTCAATGCAAACAATTGGACGCCCTTGAATAATGTATTGTAATTCCATTTCCAATAAATCTTTGATATAGTCACTTATTTCTACATTTCTTAATTGTTGGCGCGTCATGATGTAATCTGAGATTGTTTGCACGTTAAGTACTTGAACAATAATCGTATACTCTTTGTTATTTTTTTTATCTTCAGCACTTATTTTTAAAAACCCATGAAGATGTAAGTAATGTTCGTGAAAAACTTCAATAGTGCTTTCTATAGAGTTGATTCTAATAATCATGGCAATTTACCATCGAGTTATATTTTTAATTAATATAATAATTATTCGATCTATATAAATAAAGAATGCTATTAATCCCTAGTTAGGAGATTTTCTGTTCTTTTAAATTATTTAGGTTTTATCTTTTTTAATTTTGTGGGACTTTAGCAATTTAATAGTTTTTAAAACCAAGTTAGAAACGCTTTACTGTAGAAAATCTTCTATTAGGTTGTAAACGGTTTCAAGAATTTCTTTTTTAGGCAAGAAGGTTAATCTCATATGTCCCTTTCCGTAGTTTCCAAAACCAGAACCGTAGACACCACATACACCTGTTTCCTTTAGCAATTCTACAACTAATTCCTTATCAGTCTTCCATCTTCCTAATTCAGTTAAATCTAATTTAGGAAAAAGATAAAACGCCCCATTAGGCTTAACACAGCTGATTCCTTCAATTCTTCTGAGTCTATCATAGGAATAATCTCGTCGTTCCTTTAATTTTCTTACCATGTCTACAGTGTGATTGCTTGGCGTCTTTAAAATATCCACTGCGGCAAATTGAGCCACTGAGCTGGACGATAATCTAGCCCTTGCCAGTTTGGCTATACCATTCTTGAGTTCTTCAAGTTTATTTTCAGGATCGTGATAATAGAGATATCCTAGCCTCCATCCCGTTACTAAATGAGTTTTTGAAAAACCATTCAATCCGATTACGGGCACATCTTTACTTAGCGATGCAGGACATACATACGGTTTATCATAAGTAATCTGGTCGTAAATCTCATCGGATAAAACGGGTAGATCATATTCTCCTGCTAAATCTATGATCTCTTTGATTTTTTGTTCTCCATAAAGAACACCGGTAGGGTTATTAGGAGAACAGATCAAAATTGCTTGCGTTTTGTCTGTGATTTTTTTCCTCAAATCTTCAATATTAGGTTCCCAACCTTGATCCTCATCAAGTTCGTATTCTACAGGCTTTCCATCGTAAAAATTTGTGTAATTTATATACAGGGGATAAGAAGGACCTGGTATTAGTAATTCTCTACCATTTTCTATTAAACTTGAAACAATAAAATTAATTCCTTCTGTAACTCCAGAAGTAACGAGAATGTCATCAGCTCCAATATCGAGATTTTGATTTTTTTTAAGATTTTTACTTAGTTCTTCTCTTAGTTCAACAACGCCTAGTGAATTGACATAAAAATTTTTACCTTTTTTACTTGCGTTGAATAACGCCTCAGATATAAATTCTGGGGTAGGGAAGTCATAAGAAACGGGATCTCCAATATTTAAATGGTATACTTGTTTACCACTTTTAGCTACTTCATGAGCAACAGCAGCGATTTCTCTTATCGCATACTCAACGCCTTTAACTCTATTAGTAAGCAATTTTGTCCACTTTGGAAATTTAAAAATTATCCTATATAGTACACTTAACTGTACAGAATAAGAATTAAATAAATTTTTGTTCTTACGAAAATATGTAGAAGAATTAATAAATTTTAAAATTGATATTCTCTATTTCTGAGCTTAGAAACTAGGTGTCCTCTTGAAAGTAACTGAATTCCAAATTGAGAACTATAATCCCGAGAAAAATCGGTGGCAATGTTACATACCATAATCCCCCCTTCAATGTCAGGGATATCAACGCAAGCTTTATGAAGTTGACGCAACTGTGTAATAGAAATTTCCCTTTTCCAGTCTCGGACGAAAACTCCATATTTACCGTATTTTTTATCGCTAATAACAGCATTAAATGTCCAAAATTTTCCCGATCTCCCTTTTAATTTTTGTGGACCGTCAATAAAATCGTATTTCTCAGAAAATACTTTTTCGGTTAACTCTGATAAGGTTTTATCCCCTAATTCCATAAAATCACTTTGAGTTTTATATAAATATATTTCTTAAGTAATATATAAGTGTTATTTAGATAGACATGAAAACCAATCTTAAAAATAAGTAATACATAGATATTATCACTGGAATACTCGTATTACAAAAAAATTTACAGCCCTCGGACTTACCGACAAAAATCTTTTAAAAACAATTTTACTGAAAAAAGGGGAATTTCTTGAATTTGAATAATTTATACAAGGGGTATTCACCGCTTACATCAGCGCCTTCTTCCTTAATATAGTTAAACAAATTATAATGTAAAAATTCTACTAACTTAGTCGATATCACTTCGCAAATATTAGGACAATTAATGAAATTATCTGCAAGATACGTGCAATTTTTATTATAGTGAGCACAAAATTTTTTCATTTGTAAGGATAACCCTTCTGCTGGTAGAAGGCTTATGTGATCCCATAGATCATTAAAACCTCCTAAGTTACTTGGAGGAATCTTTCGCAATTCCTCCTTAAGAGAAAATGCTTGGTTTTGTGAATTATATGAATTATTTAATCTTCTTTGAATAAGTTTTAGCTCTTTTTTGGCTTCAATTTTACATAAGAAGATAAAATACTGTAAGAGGCTTTCAGCTTGCTTTGCTTTATAAAAATCGATAATTTTCCATCCTGCTGTTTTCTTACACTTTATTTGTTCATTATTTGGATTTGAGAAACCTGTTGGATAAATCCAGCATTGGGGTGGTTTTATTCCAGAATTGTGAATTGAGCATCCGTTAATTTCTTTATCAAATAAGAAACATTTCCCAGTTTTCTCATTAAATCTTAATTGAAACGAAAAAATATTACTTCTAATAAAATCATTTATTTTTGCATATCCATTTCGAATATATTCTTTAGCAAGAACCTTAGGAACATCAATTTTAATGGAACAACAATCACCTTTACAAATCTGAGGATTTATACAATTTGGACCGTCAATCGCAGATTTCATATAACTATTAAATTGCGAGATAATACTCCAAAAGTATTCGTTATTTTGATCCATCAAAACATAATTTGGGGTATATATAATTAAGGTATATCTTTTATTAACCTATCTTGTACACTATTCACTTCGAATTGGTATTTTTCTATAAGTTCAACTTTTTTTTCAACAAATCTCGGATCAACAATACCCTTTTCTCTAATGTCTCTCTTTAGTCTACCAATTAGTTCCTTAATTTGTTCTAAAGAAATGTTTATATTTTCTAAATATTCTCGGTTTTCCTTTTTGTTTTTTGTATTGATAGAGTGTTCCATATGTTCTTTAATGGCATCGTAAATACTCTCATCGTTGATCTCGTACGAATTTTTTTTTGAGTAAGGTTCTAATCTCACTTCATCTAAAACATCAGAAGTGTAGTTAATGTTAATATTTCCACTGTGAAATGCATTTTTCAGTTTATCAGTTTTATGTGAATCGGTATGTGCTTCAAGTTCGTCTATATCAGTTATAAGTTTTAATTCCTCTAACTCAATTTGAGTGATAAGAGGTGTAAATCGTACTTGAAGGTATTTTTTTCCATAGAATTCGTTCTCAAAGCGAATGATCTGAGTATATGTTTGCAAGTAATTTTCTCCAATGGGAGCAAATAATACACCTTCAGAATCTAATTGCTTTAGTAAGGGATAAATCCGTTCTTGCGCTATAGCGCCAGTTACAAGAATTTTTTGCCACGGGCTTAACTCCGAAAACCCATCAAGCGGATTTTTTACTATAACTTCTATCTCTCCGTTTATATTTTGATTTTTTAAGTTTTCAGCAGTAATTTTAGCTATTTTCGAATTAGCTTCCAAAATTACAATCTTGCCCTTTGGAGCTAACTTATGAGCTAAAACGGCAATATATCCACTTTTGGCTCCTAAAATAAGTAAGTCATCGTCATCGTTTAAAATTAATTCTTGTAACATAATTGAAATCATATGGGGGGCAGAAATTGTTCTAAGGGACGCAGGGTTCTCTTTATCTAGGTAAAATAAGACTGGAGCGTCACTATAAATTCTAACTTGGTCTTGTATTTCGTTTGGTATAAATTCCTTTAGAGGAACATCTAAAAAAGCCTTAAATAACCTAATATCTCTCAGATAGCCATTAAAATGGAGCGAAAATAATAGCTGTATTTTTGACCGAAACAATCTCCTATTTTCCATAGTATCAACAAAATAATGATAAATTTTATACTTATTATACCTTTTTATATTTAAATATAATATACATCTAATTCCGTCACTTATAATTTGAGATTCTTGTATGTTTATCTTAGACGCGTCAAATATTAAAAAAGCAAGGATAACAATATTTCTAATTTCTATAAACACGCTCTTATTCTTATTCTTTTCATTTGCATTCGAAGATGTCTTTTATCTCTTAGTTCAGATCAATTCTAAAATAATAAACGATTTAGAGGTATGGCGTCTTTTTACTTCAATGTTCTTACATGGAAATGCTTTTCATCTCTTCTCGAACATGGTATCACTTTTGATTTTTGGAGCTTATGTTGAGCGCAGCTTTTTTAAATATCAGTTTATTATTATTTACTTCACATCAGGGTTAATTGGGAGTTTTTTCTCAATGTTATTTTTACCTTTAAACACGATAAGTCTTGGTGCATCAGGTGCGATTTTTGGATTAATTGGGGCCGCATTCTCAATTTTAATTATACAGCGAGACACTCCATTAATATTTCTTGGTTTGATGTATGTTTTTTATTTTGTATTTTCTTCCTTTGCTCCTGGAATTAACTATTTTGCTCATATTTTTGGCTTATTAGGTGGATTTTTAATGGGATATCTTTTTAAAAGAAACAAAAAATCCACTGCCGGATACCAATATTAGCTCTTCTTCTTTTTCTTGTTTTTTAAGGCTAGTTCCATTGAGAAATCTTTTTTACATGTAGAATTAATCGGACATAAATCACATTTAGGGTGATTTGGAAGGCAAATTTCTTGACCAAATCTTACAAATACCCTGTTTATGCGAATCCATTGATCTTTGGGAATGATCTTTTTTAATTCCTTTTCGGTTTCTTCTGGTTTTTTCGTCTTAATCCACCCTAATCTGTTTGGAATTCTATGCACATGAGTATCTACGGGTATTGCTGGAGTTTTAAAAGCGTAGACTAATACACAGTTCGCTGTTTTTGCCCCGACACCAGGTAAGGAGATTAAATCTTCAAAGTCGTCAGGAACTACACTATCGAATTCCTCTTTTATTAATCGAGATACTTCTTTAATGCGAGCTGCTTTTACCTTGTAGAACCCAGCCTTATAAATTAACTTTTCCAATTCCTCAACATCAGCATTAGCGATACGTTCAGGAGTGCTATATTTATTAAACAAAGTTTTGGTTGCTTCTTCTGTGTTAGAATCTCTCGTTCTGGCTGATAAAATTGTAGAAATTAGGATTTTAAATGGATCTTGTTTTTTTCGTGCTAGCTGGTCTAGATGTGCTTCACCTTTAATTGCTTCACTGATAGTATCTAGGAATTCTTTATAGTCCATGATTCTTTCAGATTAATTCACTTTCTCAAAAACATATATTTTTCTTTTCACAATTTGGCCTTTTTTAGCATCTATCATAGCTTTCACGTGTTTTTGCTGAAACTGGAGCTTTTGATTCGATTTATTTGCGATCCTATTTAAGTCGAGTAGGGGGATAGGTTTAAAATTATGTTTCCTGGCGAGTTCCTCCATGTTAAGTGTTATATCACCGCCATCGACTGTACTGAAAATAGGTGCAACAATACTAATTCTAGCATTTGGTTTTAAAACTTTATAAGCTTCTCGAAATGTAGCTTCATATTTCTGGTTTAATTTTAAATCGATTAGTTTTTTTACTTCGGTATAGTAGGGTCTTTCATTATAAAAAGGGCCTAAATCCGGCTCAGTCGTAATCCCATCAAATTGTTCTCTATCAAAAATAGAGGATAACTTATTGATATCTGTTTGTCTAATATTTTCATTTAGCATATAAGGAATAGGTTCTTCAAGTTCGTTTAATAACCAGTTAAGATTACGTAATGTATTTTTAACTTTAACATCGTCGATGTCAGAGCCATAAACTTGGAAATCTTCAATTAACCCAAATAACAAAATGGTTCCATTTCCCACAAATGGATCTAAAATTTTTTTCTTTTCTCTTTCCTCGAATAAATTTAAAAAATTCAGCATAATTAACGCTAATTTTGGCGAGATAGCGCTTTTAAACTCTTTGAAAGGTCTTTCCTCATCTGTTTTCTTTTTAAAATTAGGATCATCACAAGTAAATGTTCTTGCTATATAACAACCTTCTTCTGTGATACCAAATATGATTTCAGCGCGATCCTTATTGAATAATCCATACTTTATAACATGATGTGGAAATATTGGATTTAAATTACCCGATTTAAAGTTTTCCTCGGGATACTTATAATAAAGCGATTTTTTAGCACCATTTTCATTTATAAGCGCCATTATTTCTGTATTCAAAAAGGGAAGGAAGTGTTTTACTATTACTTCGGAGTAATAAATGTCATCATAAAGATTAGGATAGATTGAAACCGCAAAAAAAATACTTTCATTTTTAATATTTGGAAATATTTTTGGAAGGGAATTGTTTATAACCTTAAGGATTTCTTTTCTTTTAGTTTCAATTAGCTTAAACTTCTCAACTTGTTGTGGGAATGCGCTAAATAATGTTTGAATATCCACAAAATCATAAATTTCAGCAATTTTTTGACATCCTCCTAATAAATATTGAAGTTCCATTAAATCATTGATATAATATTTATTTTTATGCAGATCATCAAACTCAACCACAGCGATATTCGCGGAGTAATCTGTAATTCGTCCTTTAATTTGCGAATTCTTCAAAAAATTATCAAGTTCGGCTAGTGATAACTGCCAGTTTGATCCTAACACAAATATGAATCGATTCATAATTAATTAAAAACAAGGTACTTAGTTTAGAAAAAAGAAGCATGTTATTTTTAGTTTTAGGTTAAAAATAAATAATCAATCATTATCTATAACATATTTAATGATTTTTATGATATCTGCCTTTCGAGAATTAACAGGCAGATTAATGTCGTTCTTAGCACAAAACCTTTTTAATTCTTTCACAGTTAAAGAATTTAGGTCCCCTGGTAGCTCTCCAATAAACTCACTTTCTTTTTCCAAAATATCTTCTTCTTCATCTCCAGTAAGAGTTCGCTCATACTTTTCTCCCGAAATATCTTCGATAGCACTTATAATGTCATCTAAATCTTCTACTTTTCTTTTAGGAATCAAATCAATTACTTTTTCTTCTTCCTTTTCTTCCTCTACTTTTTTAGGTCGGCTTGTTATTTGGTATCTATCTTGCTGTTTGCTTTCTAATTCTTTCATTATCGTATTATAATTATCTTTAAAATACTTTAAACCAACATTAACAACATCAGAAAAATTTTCCCATTTCTTTCGCTTGACAACAGAATCGGCCCAGTGGAATAAATCTCTTTGTATCTCAATTGTTATAACTTTTCCTTCAGCCGTGATATCTAAAGTAAGCCATCTTAAGATATTTGCTATAATAATGTCATTATCAAAAGCAGAAAACCCATATTCTCTTCCAAGAGACGAAAAAATCGAGAGCGTTCCGAACGACACCACTTGACCATGATAATACTCTGAAGTAACCAGTAGTGGAACTTTAGGGCAGTCTTCTTCGATCCAATCTGTTCCATCGAATCGTCTTCTCCAACAATTTAAACCCCCTCTAACAAGAACTTCGACCTTTATATCCTTTGCTTCTTTTGGTGTAAGTTTTATAGTCCCTAATGAACAAGCGCTTGATAGGATTATTTTTTTTACGTTTTCTGTGATGTAATGTGGTTTGAAGTTAGCTAACAAAGGCCTTTTCTGTAAGTTCACATAATTAACTGAATCGTTTATTTCATCGGTGACAAATTCAAATCCAAACTTTCTCGTTAATTCATTAATGTTCGTTCTATTTGCATATTCTCCACCCTGAGAACCGATGATGAGTAAACTACCTCCTGTTCTCACAAATTCTTCTAAAACTTCTATTTCTTTCGGGGCTAAATTTATATTCTTAGGTATTGACATAATAATAGCGTTGTAATTCTTAATTTTTTCTAAAGAATGGAATCCCGCTTCAATTTTCCCCAACTTATAAGCAGAAGTAAATAGGAATTGAGTAAAATCAGCGTAACTTGACGCTTCTAAAGTTAACATATTATTATGGCTATAATCTAAACCAACAGTAATATCGTTTTTCATAAGTAATTCATCCTAATTGTAATTGTATTCAAAAATATAATATTTTCTACTTTTATATATTTACAGTATAATTTTTACATCTCCACTCAATTTATATTATAATAAGATTATGTGATATAGTCATTTTACAAAAAAAAAAAGTAAAAATTTAGTAAAAAAAATTAGATTTTAATCTTTATATCCCACCTAGCTAACAATAATGCGATTCCTGCTTCAATTACGATTGGTAATACTCCTACTAAGAGCATTACTATTATTGGATTTGCCATACGAATCTCTGTTTCAAAAAGGCCTATAGCAACATCAAATACAAAAGCCAATATAAACAATATGAGCATATTTTTACCCATTTCTGAAAGGACTGGAACTTTAAATTTCATTTTCTCGAAACCGTAGAAAACTGCTATTAAAAAACCAGAAGCCGCAATTGCGAGGAACGCAAGGGATGTTGTGGCATCGTGGTGTTCTGCAGGTTGTATCCAATCTAAACAATAAAATACAATTATAAAAATTGTCGCTACCGGTAATATTCTCTTTTTAAAACCAACGTTAGGGTCATTCGAATCCATTTTATACCATTGAGAGAAACAAGTCCCAGCTATAGCAATTGCAGCATGATTCAGGGAATTAAAAGGAAAAGGAATAGTGCCACCGCCAAATCCTTTATGGTCGAATATAGGAATTGCATATAAAATTGCGTGAACTACCATTATTACAATGCATATGTACAATCTTGTATCCGCACTTTTAGAAATTAGATATGTAAACAAATACGCTGCAAAAGTACCTATTGCTAAATTAGCTAAAGTTCCATACCATAACACTTCATCCCATGGAATACCATCACCAAACAGTAAACCCCCGATTAATCCATCATCTAAGAAGGCTAAGCCATATAATATGGCCACACGTATCAAACCATGCTTCCACGCAGCTCCCACACCTTTTTTTTCTTTCCTACTAGTAAAAGCTATATACGCAACAAATCCTAAAATGAACATAAATATTTGTTGACCTATATCAATTATAGTGATTAGTGCGGGATTTCCATCGTAATATTGAAAGCCATGGTTTAAAAGAGGAGGCCCTATTGGAGCGATTGTAGTCGGAAATTCCCCAGATAACGGCCATGTAATCACCGATATGATGAGGAAAATTATTATTAATCCTCGAAATTGATCTAACCACTCGTAACGTACGTGTAGTCTTTTCTTCCCTTCAGACTCTACTTCCACTTTTTCCTCGGACATTTTTCGTCAAAACCTTAATTTGTCATATATATTTATTAAAATATATTTTGCATTTACTATTTTTGTTCCTTATACATTTAAAAGTATCTCTCCGAAAAAAAGCAAACTTATTATAAGATTACAACGAAATAAAATTAATTTTACAAATTATTATAAGGGATATTAAATATGAAGAAGAAGGAGCTAATTTCGTTATTTTTCTTTTTGTCGTTGATTTTAATCATCGCAATGGACAGTGCTTTGTTCCTCCCTAACGAAGTACTAATTGCAGCTGATTTGGGAATATATTTTGACGCTCTAGGTATTATTATAAGTACTTATACGATTGTTAATGGTATCTCTATTTTAATATTCGGATATTTAGCCGATAGGATAGAGAGAAAAAAGATTTTAATCCTTGCTGGTGTATTATGGTCGTTAACGGCTGTATTGCATATATTTGTAGAAGAGTTCTGGCAACTTGTTCTTGTCAGGATCGTAGCAGCAATTGCCGTAAGCGTAACTACTCCACTTGTAATTTCATATTTCGCGGACATAATATCCTCTGATTCACGCTCTAAATCTTTCGCATTTTGGGGATTGCTCACCAACATTGGTTCCTTAGTAGCAGGAATATTAGCACTGGCGTTTAACATAATTGATTTTGAAGCTATAGCTATTGAAGATATCAGTGATAAAATCGACTTTATTGCTCTAACTTATCCCGATATACTCTATACTTGGCGTTTACCGTATTTTTACCTAGGTGTCGTTGCTCTTGTTTTTACTATCATTAATTATTTCGTTATCGTAGAGCCAAAAAGAGCAGCAAAAGAAAAACAATTAGAGGAAGTTTTTTCAGATGAGAAAATACAATATTCTTACAAGATCAAATTATCAGATTTAAAATTCATTTTCAAAAGGAAATCAAACTTCTTTTTAATATTTAATTTTTTTGATGTTATCGCTTCAGGGTTGGTTTTAGCTTATATTTTCCCCTATATCCAGCTTGAAATTGGTGTTAGCGTTATTGATTTCAAGGTTATTATTCTATTTCTCTTCATAATTGTTCTGGGATTAATAGTTGGACAATTTTGGCTCGCACATTTAGGAGATAGAAAAGTCAAACGAGGAGATCTTTCTGGTAGATTGAAAGTAGCAGTTGTTTGTTCGATTTTGAATTTACCCTTCTTTTTATTTGGATTTGCTATGACCCCTAATGTAGCAAACTCAACATTTTTCTTTGGGAATCTACTTGTCAACGATATAGGATTTTGGATTTTATGGTTAATCTATTGTGCCTTTTTAGGCGTAGGACTTGCTTTCACAATGGGAATTGGTCCTAACTATTATTCTTCTCTAATTGATGTCAATTTCCCAGAGAATCGAGGAACTATGGTTGCAATTGGGGCTTTTATTGATTCCATCGGACGAGCCTTAGGCGCAGTTATAGGTGGCTTCGTGGTAACATTAACTGGTAGCTTTTCTGCAACAATTTTTTGGTCATTTCTAATATTTGGGATATTCTCTACTTGTTTATGGATTCCCCTTTTCTTCACAGCTAAAAAAGATTATCTAGAAATAAATGAGGCTATGAAAAATAGAGCATCTTCATTAAAAAAAATACAACCAGAGGAATCCCAGTAATAATTTTAAGTCGTCAGCTGTGATTCTTCTTTAATTTTAAGGAGTTTTTTACTCCATTTTGGAAGAATAAATCCGAGATAGAAGAAGAAATTCGCTACCACTAAGATACCTCTCATTAAAACTAATAAAAACGGAGTCATTTCAACTATAGCGTCAAATATAGCAGAGATTCCAAAAAATAAAAAAGCAATCAGAAGAAACCTTCCTTTCCATCTTATTTCAGGAAGTTCATCTTTATTCAGAGATTTTGCAGCAAAATGAAATCCTGTTATGCAAGCAGTCAAAATACTCAAACCTAAGAAGATCAATACGAAACCCTTATAATCTATGTCCATCGGATTAGTTGGATCGTTAATAACTCCTAATAACGAATCAACTGGTGCTCCAGGAGCTAATATGAGGAAATAAAATAAATACAATTCAAAAAAAATCGATAATATTCCGTATATGATTAGGACTAGCTTCTTTTTTTTTGGATTTAATGTAGACATATATACATTTAACCAAGCTATAATAGCAATGGGTACGGCTACAGTGCCAATAAGAACATATACCTGATAAATTAGAAATTCTCCCGTGATAATCCAGATCAAATATCCAAATCCACTTGGATACCAAGGAGATGCTGTAAAAATGATGCATAAAAAGAAGTTAAGTATTAAAAACTGCCTAGTTTTAATATACTTTATCAGAACAATTAAACCTAAAAGATAAGTTATTGATACAGCAATTAAGGCGGTCAAACCTGAAATTTTTGCTAATTCACTTAAAACTTGAAAATACATATTCTCTACCTTTAAATTCAGTTAGTTTTCTAATTGATATTGTAATTACTTACTTAACACAATTAAAGTAATTTAAATTTATTTTTATCAAAAATTGGTTATGATTTTTAAAATCATTTTTTATATACTTTTATATCAAAAACAGCGTGGTATAACCTAGGTCCGTAACTTTTTACAAATCTTTTACCTAAAAGATCGCATTTGAAATCGCTTGTTTCCGCGATTTCTTTAAACTCATCAAATAAAGCTAAGTACTTTTCCTTATCAACAATCCCCTCATAATGATAAACCGTACCTTCAACTTTTGTTAAGGTTAACGCTTCTCTTATGAAATCCTTTGGGGCAGGAAATACACCCATAATAACGCGATCAGCTTTAACTCCTGATTGGCTTAGCTCTATTACTTCTTCCTTACTGTCGCCATTAATTGGCATAATAATATCCTCAAAATGATTGAGTTTGATATTCTCAGTTAAATACTTAAAAGACTCTGGATTCAGCTCTATACTATAAATCCTTTTAGGTTTTGAGTGTTTAGCTATAGGTAAAGAGAAATAACCAATACCAGCAAACATATCAACAATCGTTTCACCGTCTTTTACTAAAGTTGCCAAAAATTTCCTCTCGCTGAGATTTCCCATACTAAACATTATTTTTGTAAAATCAAATTTATAGAGTACTCCATGCTCTTTATGTTTAACAACGGAATTTTCTACACCAACTAAATATTCTATCTTTTCTGGAGTTCTAAACTGTCCTTTTACTCTTCCTGAGTTCAAATAAACGGAATTTATACTTGGTAATAGTTCTAAGTATTTCTCAGCAATTAGATTTTTTTTTTCAAGCAAAATAGAATTTAGTTTTATTATTGCTACATCACCAATGGTTTGAAATCCTCTCGGAAGAGCTGATAATTCTTCATTGGTTAGGATTCCTACCAACGCGTTCTTAAGCTTATCTTTAAACCCCATAAATTATCAAATAAGTAAGATACTAAAGTTGTTCTTAATTGAAATCAAGTTAAATTATTATACTATAGTATATCAAAAATATTATAATTAATCGAAAGTTTTCCTAATATAATTTTAAAAATATTTATTTAAAAAAATTAGAGGATAAAAAATGACGAGTTTAAATGATCCAGAGTTTTTGGTTGATGAGAACAAAGTGTGGTTTACTGGAGGATATTGGCCTGAAGGCGTTCCTCATCAACTTAAAGATGTTGAAGGTATTGAAATGCTCCCTATGTGGGAAGGTTTTATAAAATCCGCTGACGATTCTGGAATCTGGGATAACGATATTTGCGTATTCGTATATGGCCCATACATGGAACGAGTAAAACTAAGAACTCTATTTGAATATGGTAAAAAATTTGGTACCTTTCTATACGACAAATTAGGTATTAGAAAAGGAGATGTAGTAGCAATCGATCTCCCTAATTCAATAAACTTTGTTGTAGCTTATATGGGTTGTATGTATATAGGAGCAATCGCTCAAGGCATTAATCCTACTTACAAACCAATGGAATTACTGCACTCGCTAACTATGACAAAAGCGAAGGTATTAGTTTTAATGGATATGCTTTACATAGCAGGGCCTGCTACTATTCTACCAAAAACTGACGTAAAATACCTTATTCCTTCCAACTTTGTTGATTTTTTCACAGCTGATGATGAAACAATCCAAAAACTTGGAGTACCAAATGCAAAGGACAAGATTCCGAAAGAAACAGAAGATTATAAAATATATTGGATGAATGATATAATAGAAACTACTGAACCAAAAGATATTTCAGTTGAAATAGATGCTTGGAAAGATCCCGCAGTTTATTTGATGACAGGAGGCACAACAGGTCTTCCTAAAGTAGCAATGCTCAGTCACGCGAACCTTATTTCAAATTTACACATGATTAAACCTTGGGTCAACCTACAACCGGGAATGATCACAATTGGAAGTCTTCCATTTTTCCATAGTTTTGGGTTAACTTGTGTTATGAATGGAGCTTTGTCCTTAGGAATGCAAATGTTACTCTTTCCCAAACCGCCTCCAGACGATGTTTTATCAGAAACAATTAATAAATTTGATGCCCCTCAAGGAATTATGTATGTAGGAGTAGAAATGCTATTCAAGAGATTAACAGATTACGTTCATGAAGTAGGAGTTGAAGAATATAAGAAAAAATACAGCTTTACAGAGAAATTGAAATATGCTTCACAAGGTGCTGGACCACTTCACGATCATATACGCGTTCCGTTTGAAGAGATCTTCTGTCCAATACGAGTTGGTTATGGATTAACAGAAACCTCGCCAGTAACTAGCATAGCACCCTTTTGGGGACCTAACAAAACAGGAAAACTAGGTTTACCTGTTCCAGGAGTAGATTGGGCCATATTTGATTCAAATAATTTCGAAGCTGGACCGATTTGCGATGGTACGCCTGAAAGAAATAATTTTGGAGTAGAACATACTGGTGAAATTTGTATCGCAGGTCCGCATATTATGCTTGGTTACCTTGGAGTACAAAAAGAGCAAGAAGATAACTTAAAAATGTGGAACGGTAAGAGATGGCTACTATCTGGAGATATTGGATTCATGGACGAACACGGTTTCTGTGAAATAAGAGATAGAAAGAAATCTTTAATTAAAGTTTCAGGACATTCCGTTTTTCCAAAAGAAGTAGAAGATTTAATGGGACATCATCCTATAATTGACGAAGTTGCTGTTGCTGGACTACCAGACGAATCTACTGGAGAGAAAGTTAAGGCATGGATTACGCTTAAAAAAGGATATAAAGTCGGTAAAAATGTGGAGATTGAAGACATAAAGAAGTGGTGCTTAGAAAACATGGCAAAATGGAAAAGCCCAAGATTAATTGAAGTTGTCCGGAGTCTTCCCGTAAGTATGACTGGAAAAGTACAAAGAAGAGATCTTCAAGAAAAAGACATAGCAAAATTGGAAAAGGGAAAGGAAATAAAAGGTTAATTTTTTTAAATTTTTTTTATTTTTATTCGTTTAATCGTTTATATGTTTTTTTCATAATTTTGTAAATGTTTGTGAATTCACTAAAGAGCTTATCGTAAATCGCTCTATTTTCTGGATTAGGTTTGAAAATATTTGAGTATTGGATTAATTCAGGGATTTGATCCCATGTAAGGTAGCCTAGACCTACTGAAGCAATAAAAGCAGCTCCACGAGCGTTTGCTTGAATAGGATCTTTTACTTGCTTGACAGTTCTGTTGAGAACATCCGCAAATATTTGACACCAGATATTACTAGTAGCCCCGCCACCAATCATGCTTACATCTGGTATTATAATGTCTTTTTTTGTCATTCCTGGAGTCTCTTTCATTTTCGTTTTTTGGATAAGTTTCTCAAGATAAATAAATACCCAATTTATATTATAAGCGACACCTTCAAATATAGCTCTAATCAAATGCTCTCTTGACATTTCTAAAGAGAGGTTATAAAATCCACCTCTAACCGTGTGATCATCTACAGGTGATCTTTCTCCAATAAGCCAAGGGGTAAAAATAAGATTGTTTGAACCAGCAGGCACATTTTCTACCATCCTATCGAAAATTTTATAGACATCTGGCACAGCTTCTTCTCTTAACAATTCATCTTTATGATATAGAATTTTATCCCTTAGAAATGATAATGCTCCTCCAGCAATTTCTTGTTCATTAATTGCAAAATATCTACCAGGGATTCCAGATAAAATTGTTCCAATACCATGGAAAATATCTGTCTTTTTAAAGGGTACGTGGCAAATTACCCAGTCACTCGTGCCAATATAAATATGTGTATCGTAGTTTTTAACGGCACCCGATCCAATTGCAGCGGTTGCAAGATCAGGAGCTCCTGCTATAACTTTAACATTCTTTTCCAATCCTAATTCGTTAGCAACTTCGTTTGTTATTTGCCCAAGAATGTCAGTAGAATTTACTAATTCAGAGGGTAATTTATTCTGATCTAATTTGCACATTTTAATTAGCTTTTTAGAATATTTTATGTTATTGATCTTTCTTATATCTGTTAACCAATGTGCTCCTATAGTTGTGTAAGAAGAAGCAAACTTACCAGATAATTTAAGATTTATATAGTCTTGTGGTTCCAAAAACATGTAAGTTTTTTCAAAAATTTCAGGATATTCGTGCTTTATTAATAACATATGTGCTATTGGATCTTTACCGCTTAAACCAGGAGCTGCACCGGTTCTTTTTACCCATTTTAACGCTTTGAGTATATTCATTCCAGAGAATTTTATTAAACCTTTATAAACATCTTTGATATATGGAGCTCCTCGCGTATCCATCCAAATTATCGAATTCATTAAATGATTTCCATTCTTATCTAAAGGTACTGTGCCGCTCCACTGACTCGTATTAGAAACCCCCACAATATCTCTAACTGAGACGAGCCCATTATCTATAACCTTTTTTGATGTTTTCAGAATGGCATTCCACCAATCATTTGGGTCTTGTTCAACCCCCCCTCCCTTTTCTACATGTAAAGGAACTTCTTGAAATGCCCAATCAATAACTTCACCATGGGTTGAGACTATAGCGGTCTTAGGTCCTCCCGTGCCATGATCTATCGCAAGAATGTATTTTTTTTCTGAGTCTGACATATTTAATATAAATGTTGTTAAGGTAAATAAAGATTATTTCAACAATGGATTGCAGCCGGTTGATAAAACTGTAAAAAACCCATAAATATAAATATTTTAAGTATTATCATTTCTTTGCTCAGATAAGGGTTAAGGTATCTATTCTTCAGATTTATTGCAGAGGTGTAGAGGTAATCTCAAACTCAAAAACAATTAAGAAAGTAGGTTCCATACTAATATCAGTTTTCTTATTTAGATTATAAGTTAAAGACAACAAAAGGCAAATTTAATTTTCAATCGAAAGCTTATCTAATTAAGTTAATTAGTGTTGCTTCTTATATTCTAATTAAGGAAATTATGGTATTAGTTGATGATGTTTAATGGATTATGAGGAAAAATTAGCTAAAATTAAAAATATTGTGAATTTGCCTATTAGCAAGTTCAAATCTGAAGAATTGAATGGAATCCTTGAAAGATACGAAAAGAACCACGCTAAATCTAAGAAGGCTTTTGAAAGAGCGAGGAAGATCATACCGGGAGGAGTTGAACATAACCTCGCTTTTAATTATCCTTTTCCCTTAGAAAGTAAACGAGTTTTTGATTGCTACATGGAAACTATCGACGATGTTATCTTAACGGATTATCTAATGGACGGAGGACCTATCATTCTTGGACATAATCATCCCGTTTTGACAGAAAAGATTATTGAAGTTATCCGGGAGATTGGACCTTGTCATGGGATAACTCATGAATACGAATATCTTGCGGCAGAACAACTACAAAAACATTTCCCTTCTTGTGAAATTATAAGGTGGCTTCAAACAGGTACAGAAGCAGATATGCTTGCTATAAGAATAGCTAGAGTTGCTACTAATCGTAAGTGGATAATTAAAATAGGGGGTAGTTACCATGGGTGGTCAGATCAATTAGTTTACGATATGCACGTACCCGGAACAAAGCTGTTAGAGTCACATGGAATTCCTAAGAACATATTTAAATTTACCGATTCTTGTCCTCCAAACGATATCGAAACATTACGACAAATGTTTAAGGACAAACGAAAAGTTGCTGCCGTCATAATTGAGCCTATGGGAGGTGAATCTGGAGCAAATCCAGTTAGACCAGGATTTAATAAAGAAGTGGAAGAACTTTGCCATGAAAATAAAACTCTTTTGATTTCCGATGAAGTTGTGTGTGCTTTTAGATTGCATATGGGTGGTGGTCAAGCTTATTATGGTTATGAGCCGGATTTATCCGTATTTGGTAAAATTGTTGGACATGGGTATCCCTCCGCTGCAGCTATTGGGGGTAAAGAAGAATATATGAAATTTTGTGCAGCAGGAGTTGGTGGTGGTAAAAGAGCTTATAGTGGTGGAACTTTAGCAGCAAATCCTTTAACTTGTGCTGCTGCATATCATGCTATTAAATTAGTTGAAGAAACTGGCGCAACAGAAAAAGCTGGTAAAGCAGGAGCTCGCTTAGCGAATGGTTTAAATAAAGTGTTCGAAAAACACGAACTACCATGGTTTTCATACAATTTAGGCGGTACAGTTCATTTTCATACATCGTGCCTATTTGGATTGAGTTTTGACATCCCCGATCAAGTAGGACAACTTCCATTAAGGAAAAAGTTTATGGAACACATGGGAGCAGCTTTAGTAGATCAGGAAATAATTTCTGTCGCAGGAAGTCGATTTTACATGTGTATTCTCCATTCTGACGAGATAATCGACGAGACGGTTCAAAAAATAGACAATATTTGTCAAAAAATTGCCTAAATTTTTTCTCTGCCAAAATTAAAATTCTTATTTTTTAATTAAATTAAGCCTCTGTAGGCAGTAACAAATCATAAACTTTAATATATCTAAACTCGAATTATACATATTCTAAAACAAAATTAAGGTGAATGTTATGGATAATCAGAATGAGATAACAGAATCGTCTAATCTGTTCAACGATGATGGCTCCCTTGTTCAACGGGGATGGGCAAGAAAGCCGGTACTGAAATACAATAAGGATAAAATTGGAAAAGGCTGGTCCCGTATTAAGGAATGGGATCACTTTTCAGTTTTGAATAAAGACTTTGGGTTTCAGTTAACATTGGGCGATATTGGATATTTAACTCAAATGAGTTATGTATGGTTAGACTTTAAAGAAAAAAAAAGAGATGGCAATAGTTTAATGAAATTTCTTACAAAATCAAAGCTCCTCCCCCTAAATTCATTGGAAGAAAGTGAAATTGAATTTCCTACTAAAAAATTCAAAGCTACAATTTCAAGAGAAAAGAATACAAGAGTACTGACTATTGACGATCCTTCTTTTCAAGAAAAAGGTATAAAGGGAAAAATTGTTCTACAAGATGATTCCAAAGCTGATAATACCGTTGTTGTGACTGGTTATAAAGAAGACCCAAGATTATTCTATTATAATCATAAGATTAATTATATGGCAGCAGAAGGATCTCTTACAATTGGAGATAAATCATATTCATTCAAACCTGAAACTTCGTTTGGACTCATGGATTGGGGGCGTGGAATATGGCCGTATAGGACTCATTGGTTATGGGGTTCTGGTTGTGGGCTCGTTGATGGTGTTCCTGTCGCTTTCAATATTGGATACGGTTTCGGAGATTTATCTACTCACACCGAAAACATCATTTTTTACGATGGTAAAGCACATAAAATTGATGAAGTAGAATTCCATCACGAAGATCGAGATCCTACTAAACCTTGGAAGTTCACGAGCAACGATGATCGATTTAATATGACTTTAGATCCAATCATCCCTCATAGAGAAAAACTCAATTTTGGATTGATCTATTTAAATTCTTCCTTGCTTCATGGATTATACTCTGGAGAAGTAGTTCTGGATAATGGAGAAAGACTCAAGATTGAAAATATGTTAGGACACGCTGAAGACATTTACTGGCGCTGGTAAAATCTTTAATTTCTACTCTATAATTTGAATAATTATTTATTCGATATTACCCAATTCTGATTTTATAAGTGAAAGGGCACTTTTTGTCAATGTTTTTATTTCTTCAAAATTTCCCGAAGATATTAAATCTTTTTTTACAATCCAGCTTCCTCCGCAGGCTATAACATTTTTTAACTTAAGATAATCCGTCAAGTTCCTATCGTTTATTCCGCCTGTTGGCATGAATCGGGCTGTGGGATACGGACCAGAAAATGCATTTAGCATTTTTATTCCTCCCGAGAGTTCAGCTGGAAAAAATTTGAAGAAATAAAGTCCCCTTTCTAATCCCCATTCAATAAAAGAAGGATTATTAATTCCCGGCACTATGGTAATATTTTTTTCTATACAAAAATCGACTATAGTTGGATTAAAACCAGGAGTAACAATGAATTTAGAACCAGCATCTACAGCTGCTTTAACTTGTTCTATTGATAGAACTGTTCCAGCCCCTATTATTAGTTCTGGAAATTCTTTTTTCAATAACGAGATAGATTCTGCGGCTTCAACAGTTCGAAATGTTACTTCAACAACTGGTAATCCTGCTTCTATTAACGCGTTTCCTAAAGGTATAGCCATTTTCGATTCTTCTATTACAGCTACTGGAACTAATCTCAATTTACCTAATTCTTTAATAACATCCATTAACAAGCGACTCGCGGTTAAATTTTTCGTATTCATTTTAAAAATATTTTAATTTCTTTAAACTTTTTTGAATATTAAAAAAATTGGAGATTTAAAATTATGAAAGTCATTGTTATTGGTTCCGGCTTAGCCGGACTTACTGCTGCAGCTTATATATGTCGTGAAGGCTATGATGTAACAATCTATGAACAATTTTCAGAAATTGGAGGTGTAACTGCCACCATTCATAAGGATGGGTATTCTTGGGATATTGGACCTCTTTTGTTAGAAGGTTTGGCTCCCGACGAAAAGCTTGGATTAGTCTTAGCTGAATTAGGGATTTCTGATAAGATAAGAATAATTCAAGAGGATCGAGGCCAAATTCTTCCTGATTTTGAGATTTGGAGACCAAAAGATTATAAAGGAAAGTATTGGCGAAGAGAATACTTTAAACAGTTATTTCCATCCGAAAGTAAGGGATTAGACAGATATTATCGCTACTATGACCAAGTAATGACCCTTATGGCTATTAACACTCGGTTAGAAAGGGCAAAAGGTTTAGAAGCTATTTGGTTGAAGTTAAAGATTTTTCCTAAATTTCTGAAAGTTAAGAAATACAGGGATAAAAGTGCTGCCGATATAATGGATTCTTTTTTTGATGAACCAAAATTAAAAGCGGTTTTTATGGGGATCCTTGCTGATTTCGTTGTAAAACCAAGTGAGTTCCCAGGATTGGGAGTGCCCTTATCAAATATCGAGACTGCTTTTGATAAACGTATTCCTAAAAAAATTAAAGGTGGCAAATTACCTATTTATCATTATATACAAAATGGATGTGAACAGTTAGTAAATGCGTTTGCAGAATACATTAAAGATAATGGAGGAAAAATTCATACAAATAGTTTAGTTGAAGAGATTTTAATAGAAAACAATAAAGCAATTGGGATTAAATTAAGAAACGGAGAAGAAAAATCTGCAGATATAATAATCGCAAGTGGTGGGGCTCACAAAATATTCTTCAGTTTAATAGGAAAAGAAAACCTACCATCAGAATTCGTAAAGAGTGTTGAAAATTTAGTTCACATGGAGTCCGTGTTAATGGTTCATCTGGGTATAGATTTTGATCCGACACCACACCAACGTGCAGCCTTATGCTACTATTATGGTACATACGACATTGAAGGTGCAGTTGATCGTTGTAGGTCTGGTGATTTTCACGATGGAAAACAAGGATTTCTAATATATATACCTTCATTGCACTCACCTGAAATGGCTCCACTAGGGCATCAAGCTATTACCGTTTACACAATTGCTCCCTATGTACTTAGCAAAGGCAATTGGAATTCACGTAGGGAAGAACTCGCTGATAAACTCCTTATAGAAGCCGAAAAAATTATTCCTGGTCTCCGAGAACGCTCAAAAACAGAAATAATTATGACTCCTTTGGATTTTAAATCTCGCATTTTCGTTGAAAAACATAGTTTTGGAGGTTTAGCTCCAATTATGAACCAGCAGAATCCACCTCATCGGACTCCGATTCAAGGATTATGGTATATTGGAGCACAAAGTGAATCCGGTGGTGGAGTTGCAGGAGTGGTTGCGGGAACGCGAAATTGTATTCTAAAAATGTTCAAAGAACTCTGAAAAAAATCTTCTAACGCCCAAAATATTAGTTTTAACAAAAATAAAAAGAAAAACTTTGTTTCTTAAATTCCTAATTCTCTAGTTAATTTAAAGAATGATAAAAAGCATCCTAATAATAAAAAAAAAGGATTTTTAGAAAATACAATTTCTAGAAAATACTATAATCCAAGTTCCTTTAGTTTTTCTTTATTTAATGCTACTTTCTCTGGTGTTAGGTCATACCATTTCCAAAAGATGAAAATGGTGATAAGCACTATTATAGCGGGAATAAGGGCAGTATGCGCTCTAATGCCTATTAAAGCTAACTCGGGTGTTGGACTTTGAATTAATAAATCTGCATAATTTGTTACTCCTGCAGGAAATCCAGTTAAAGTGTGTACAATCGCAAAAAGCAACGCTTGAAATGAGCCACTTAACCTAATGAAGAACGCTTGATATCCATAATAAATTGCTGCTTCTCTTTTTCCTGATCTTAATGCAACATCATCAAGGACATCCCCCATCGTAGGAGGATCCATAAACCATTGTCCTCCAAGTCCTATCCCAAATAAAAACAGAGCTATCATAAAAAACAGAAAATCGTTGACGAAAAATATAGGTAGAAAGGTTAGAACCATCACAACTCCAGCTACTAAGCTCATATTTTTATTATTGTTCACCTTTTGTCCCAAGATTGTCCAAATCGGCATAGAGACAAGAGCACCTATTAACATAAAAGCCATTAATATTCCTAAAGTACCAGCATCTCCTTGAATTACATAAGTTATCATATAAGGTCCAGAAGCAGAGAGTAACGCAACTGCAGCTTGGTATCCAAAGAAATAAATTACTTTTAACATAAAGCGGCGATCTGTAATAGCTTTTTTAGCGGTTTTAAAGAATGGTTCACGATCTAAATTTCTAGCAGCTTCCTTGTATTCTTGGTATCGAGTTCTCATCTTTGGGTTCTCTCTAGTACCAGGTAACATTAAAAAAAACAGAATTAATCCGATCCCAACACCAGCCCAAGCCATAATACGATAAGTCTCAGGAAAGCCTGTATTTATAAACATAGGGGGGATGATCGAACCTACAGCGATCCCTATCATTCCCATTAATGTTCCTATTCCCGTTGCTAGTCTACGTTCAGAGCTACCTTTAAATTTATCAGGATACTGTGCTGTGGCATTTACATTCCAGAGAGTAAATAATGTGTCATAAAGAATAAGCGTTAATACAAACCAAAGAAATATTAACCATTGATCATTGACAGGATGCCAACTTAAAGGTACAAAGAATATTGCTAGATATGAGAAAAGCCAAGGTATTGCCCCCAGAAAAACCCATGGAAAGCGTTTTCCCCATCTTTTTTCCCAGGGCATGTTAATCCGCTCCATTAGATAACCAATGAGAGGATCATTTACCGCGTTCCATATGGAATATATTATTAGAGCAATTGCTGCAATTCCGACATTTAAACCAATTTCCACTTCATAGAAGAAGAAAACATAAAGACCAAAAGCACCTGTGATCCATTGTGAGAAAGTTTGATTCGCACCATAGCTTATCATTATTGGAATTGAATTCTCGCGTACTTCTCTTTTTTTCTGCTCTGTCATATTATATCACTTAATTTATTTTTATTAGGAAAACAATAATTTTTTGTAATTTTTAATATTTAATTAATCAATCTACTATATAAGAGTTTAAAAAATATGAAAATTGTTATTTTTGAACCTCATCCAGACGATTTATTGTTCGGACCTGGACCAATTCTTTTAGAATGGATAAATGAAGGAGAGCACGATATTCATGTCATAACAGTAACAGATGGAAGGGCGTGTTATAGGGCTACAGATGACATTTTTTCCGAAGATGTTGCTACTATGACTGAAGATGATGTCGCTGATATGAGAATTAACGAAGCTAAACAATCAATCGAGTTTTTGGGACTTCCCTCAGATAATCATCATCTTTTCCATTTCCACGACGCTGAAGGAAGAAACTACGTAAGGGAAGGGATCAAAAAAGCCATACCTATTATCAAAGACTTAGATAGAATTGTCTTACCTAGCACCAATAATCTTCATATTGATCATCAAGCTACTCATGATATTGCAATGGGTGCTGCTAAAGAACTCAATCTAACAAAAATTGAATATTTTGTTTATTTCATAGCCTCCTATGGTAAATTTAAAGAGGATTCTAAAGAAAAACAGTTTGAATATACGATCGATGAGGAAATTGCTAAAATTCTGAAGGAATGGTTAGAAATCTATCAATCTCAAGCAAAATTGAAATGGACTTGGAAAATGTACTCACGATATCTACGCAAGATACGAACTTGGACTTACGCTAGCTACAATTTTGAAGATATTGGTAAATATTATAATTTTTGATGTTTTTAGCAAAATTTAAATATTTACATATTTGATATAAGAATGGAGTACTAATTCGAATAATTATTCTTTTAATATCAAATCAAAGTAAACTCAATAAGTTTATTTGAGAAAATCTGATAAATTCAAATTAGGGCGTAACAACGTATCTGGAAATTTTTAAAGAGGATATCATTTAATGATCGGTTTAATCTTAGCTAGTGTTATTTTCATAGGTGGAATAGTTCTTGTAATCTTTTCAAGTAAATATGCTGTAAAGCACTCAGCAATGCTCGCCACAGCTTTAGGAATATCTCCTTTAATAATTGGAGTAACTTTAGTATCAATAGGTACTGATATTTCTGAAATATTTAATTCGATTATCTCTTGCTCTTTAGGTCATGGAGACATTGATGTAGGGGATTCTGTAGGCTCAGATCTTACCCAACTCACGTTGATCTTCGGAATCTTGCCAATAGTTTGCGGTTCGTTTCATATTCACAGAAAAGACATAATAATTCTAGGTTCCTGTGAAGTTTTATCTCTTATTGTTATATTTTCAATTGTTGAAAAAGGATATATTACACGCCTAAATGCAATTTTTATGGTTTTTAGTCTAATTATTTATATTTGGTTGATTTACAACTCTAATAAAGAGAGCATAAAGCATAGAATAGAAATATTAGAAATAAGCCAACCAACTAAAAAGAAAAGATACCACTTTTTAATTGCTGTTGTTGGTTTTGTTGGTGTGACCATTAGCGCATATATGATTGTAGAATCGGTAATTTTCATATCACAGGCTATTAACATTCACGAATATATTATTAGTTTCTTCGTTTTAGCTATCGGCACATCCATTCCAGAGCTCGTAGTTGATATTAACGCGCTTAGATGTGGTCACCATGGTATAGCTATTGGGGATATAGTTGGTTCTTGTATTGTTGATTCTACGCTATCTATTGGTATCGGTCAAGTTTTCTTTCCCCAATCTATCACAGCAGAATTAGCGGTTCCAACGGTGTTATATACGCTTATGGCTAGTATAATTGTTATTGTTATCATAGCCGTAAGAAAGAAAATGGACAGAAAAGCAGGAGTTCTCTTTATTTTTCTCTATTTTACTGCGTATTTTCTGCTTTTTATTTTTATAGTCTGAGCTATAATATTTTTATGATTTTTTTTTATTCAGGCAAGTAAAATTTACATACTGTGCATTGTATTACCTTTAATCGTCTTTCAGGTCCGAGAATGATATACTTGTTTTTCATAGCTCCTCCACATTTTGGACAATTTTTCACAAAGTTTTCTTTTATTGAATTTAAGACGAATTGAATATTTTTTTCTAATTTTAGTAAATTATTTGCATTCTCAATTATTTTTTTCGCAGAAATTATTCCAATTCCTTTAATCCAAGCCAGATCTTCTGGTTTAGCCTCCGCGATTTCTTCAATAGTTTTAACTCCCGCTTTATTCAAGTTAATGGCAGCAATAGGTCCAATCCCACTAACCCGTTCGAGCTCGTTCGACATAAGAAACACTTGAAGCTATAAAGTTTGCTTGAGAATGATAAATATTACTTCTTAAATGGATTAAAATGAATTTTAACCTTCAAATATTTTGAAATTGTGATATTATAATAAATAATGGTAATTCTAACAGATAAAATTTTATATCATCATAAAAAAAAGAAAAAATTGATTTGAAAATTATTTTTCTATTTGGCGGCCAACTCCATAATACATTAAAAAACCTCCAAGAAGAGCTAATACTAAGCCTAGTACACCCGCAATTAATCTAAAAGTTGTATTGTTTAAAATATTAGAAATAAAAATAGCGTACATGAAAGTCATGAGTGCAATATATCCATATATGAAGAATCTCCACTTCTTCTTCAAATGTTCGTCCTCGAACTTCTGATAAATCTTTATTGAGAAGTAAAACGCTGGAATTGTAGCGAAAGAAGTTAAAATGATTACTACATAAATAAAAAATGGAAAACTCCAAACAGGGGTCCAATTAGTTCCAACGTTAATAGTTACACCGTAGCCCGGAATAAATAAGAAAATTCCCATGCAAAGAACAGCTATACCGTAACCAATAAGAATTGCTAATTGCTTGCTCGTAGATATTATCTTTTCAGATTTTAAGAGGATTAGATCAAAAACTACGATAAATATTGGGGCGTAGATGCTACCGATGTTGGTAAAAAAATTCAGCAGTAGTACGATAGTTTCGTCAGTTAAAGGTGCATATATGAAGTTCATAAGAACTCCCACGACGGGAGAAATGTAAAGTCCTGCGAAAATAACGTTTAATCGTTTTCTATCTCTTAGCAAGATTCTTATAGCCAAATACAGAAAAACAACCAAAATAACGCCTTGGGCTATATAAACTGTTAAAATTCGAGCAAATGTTAGTTGAAATAAACCCATATTATAATCACATTTGTTTTGACAATTTTTTTTATTGTTATTAATATTAATTGTAGTTCTCTTATTTAATTGTAATTTAAACTAGCGAGAAAGGAGGAAAAAACATAAACATTTTTTTTCCTAAATATTTCTTTTTTCGAGGAAATTTTAAAGGGTAGCGCGTTGATTAAAAGGAAAATTAACTTGTTGATGAGGAATTTCTTCTAATTTTCTTTCCATTCCTGTCCACATCGCCCACAGCGATATTTTTTTCCATATACGCGTGGATAATCACTGATAATTCGATTTTTATCAGTAGATTCATGAATCATATTTTTATTTTCCTCGGAGCACGATGGACAACGACGACGACCTTCTGTTTTCTCAATCGATAGGATCTTATCTTCTTCCATAGTATTTCATCTATAAAGAGAAGGAATTATTGATATAATCTTTATATTTGATAATATAATAAAGTCTTTGTTAATAAACTCTTCTCAGAAAAATTTACTATTCAATTTTAAAAAGGGATGAGTCTAACCATTATGGTATTTTTTGATAATTGGTCATCCATTAAATTCATCCTTATTTGATTTTGCTCGTTTAAACAATTCAGGATTTAAAAATTTCAATTTTAGGTTAATGTAATTTAAAACTTTGTTAAAAATGTCAGAAATATCTTTCTTTATATCTTGAATTTTAAAGCAATATAAAAATTCAAGTTCCTTAGTTTTTTGGATTAAGGTAAACTCTGTTATATTTCTCTTATTCGGAGGTTCTTTATGAAAAGCTAAAAAGGGATCTACACCCACTAAAACAGATATACCGTTGAAAATGAAATAATTTCGAAAATCGGTATATTCTTGAAGCGTATAATTTGAAATCGAATTGTCATTGTAAATATTCACCGCAGTTATTATTGCATCAAAATGCTTAAAATCATCAATTCTATGGATTAGATCCTCAAATTTATTAGCAATTGCAATTTTTAGTTTCATAGGAATACCCTCAAATTGGAGATTGAATTCATATATTAAGTTTTCTGATGTAAATTTAAAAGCTTTTTCTTTCAGATAATCTATAAATATATCTAACCTCGAATCTTCAGTTCCTATCAAACCTAGATTAATGGAAAATGTAATGTCCTTCAAGATTACTGTTTAAAAAAAAATAATTATGGGTTTTAATTTAATAATATAATAAAATAAAGCAAATATAAAATATTGATTAAAGTATCTTGACATTATGCTGATAATTTATGGATTGCTAGTATTAATGGTAGTAATCTGGAGCTTTTCATTTGTTCTTGTAGATATTACTGTGGAATTATTTATGCCAGCAATGTCTCTAGCGTTAACTAGATTTCTAATAGCCTCGTTAGTGTTTATTATTGTTGATATATACTTCTTCATTAATCGAAAAATACGAACTAATAAAATAGAAGAGCGAAAAGAAAAAGTATTTTACTCTAAAAGAGAATGGATATACATCATCATTGCCAGTTTTTGCGGAACTACACTTTTTTTCGTTATTCAGTATACTGCTATAGGCCTAATCGGACCTACCTTACCCGCATTATTTGTATGTCTATTATCTCCAGTACTAATCACTGTTTTAGCTTTAATTTTTTTTAAGGAAAAGTTAACGAGCGTCAAGTTAATAGGTTTTATAATCGCTACCATTGGAGGTTTTCTATTAGTGACGGGAGGTGATTTAGGAACGCTTACTCCTAAAGCACCTAATTTCATAGGATATTTATACGCTCTTATAACCCCTTTGTTGTGGGCGATATATACAATTGCGACTAAAAAAATATCTAAAGAGAAGTCTAACTTAATTACGCTCAAATATATAGCTTATTTTGGGACTGTGGAATTATTTGTTTTTGTTTTACTAAATAATGAATTATTGATTTTTATTCAAAATTTAACCAAAATTTTTGTTTTAATAACTGGCCTATATTTAGGAATTGGTTGCTATATTATTGGGTATTTTATCTGGCAAAAATCCCAAAAGGAACTTAAATCTTCGAAAGGCGCTTCATTCTTGTACATAGAACCTTTCTTAACTTTAATTTTTTCAACACTTTTGAATAGACCCGAAACAATTCTAATTTGGAATCTTGTTGGAGGTTTTATTGTATTGGCTGCCGTGTTAATAATAAATTACAATTAATAATGAATCTGACATAAAGACCTATCCTATTTCGTTTTTATAACTACTAATCTTGAAAAAGTCATGAGAACAATGGTTTAAAAGTTATATACCAAAAGTTATAAAAGAGTAGTTATGAATAATTAATTTTGTGAGCAATCATATACTTTTTATTGGGGATAGTATAACAGAAGGGAAATTAGGAATTAATTTTGTAGACATGATTAAGCGCAGAATCCCAGATATAATTTGCCATAACAAAGGTCACGGTGGAGAAACTCTACTAGAAATAAATACACGACTTATAAAAATTTTAAAAGAAGATAATCACAAATATTCTACTATAGTAATTGAAGCTGGTCATAACGATATTCTTTTACCTTACCTTAAATTAAGATGGCCTTTCCTGAGAAATAAGTGGGTCACTTTAGTGCCTCAAATTGGTATAGTTCTTGATCAAATGCTAAGATCAATTATATCCCTTACAGACGCAAAAATAATTTTAACTACTCTAAGTTGTTTAGGAGAAATCTTTAATTCTCAACTAAACCAAAAAAGAAGATTAGTTAACGATCAAATTAAGCTAATCGGTTATCGCTATGACGCATACATTGCTGATGTAGCCTCCATCTTTGACGAAATCATTTTAAATAGTAATTCAAGCAGTTATCTTTTGGATAATCTCATAAATCTAATATTCGATTACCTCAGGTCTAAAAAATCAGTATGGGCTGACAAAATAAGTAGTAAAAGAAACCTTCGGTTGACTATCGATGGTGGACACCTTAATAGTAAAGGGGCAAAGATATATTGTAGAGAAATATCTAAAATTTTAGACTTTCTTCTATAATTTTATTAATGATAGAAAATAAAATAATAAAAAGAATTACTATAGATGTTTTGAAGACACAGCTTCTAATTCTTTGGCCAGATTGTCATCAATAGGTTTTAGAGAACCTTTTTCAATTAATTTCAAAGCATGATCTCTCGCTCTTTTTCGTGTAGATTTCGCACCGGCTTCTTTCCACATGTCCCGAGACATGCGGTCTATTACCGGACCAGTCATAAAAAGCTCTTTTCTGAATAATTTTAATGTGGAGGGATGCGAAAGTAATTCCTCTTTATCATCGTAATCCATAAGGATATCAAACGCAAACGGAGTTCCGTGGTCTTCTACTCCTCTTATAAGTCTTTTTACCATTCCTGCTATTTCGTTATCTATTATTAATTTTTCAATGCTTTGTGTGGATTCAAAATCTAACATCCCTGCTCCTGAAACCATGTTAACTCCCGCAAGTCCCGCTAAAAGAGAACCCATGCCTGCTTCGAAACCAGATTGAGCGTCTGGAACTTTAGAATCGCTTAAACCCATATACGCGTGAGTTGGTATGTTAAAAGAACGACCCATTTCTACATCTCCTAAATTAATCATCATGGTTTCAATTGCTCCCATTGGAGTGGTTCCTTGCTTCATATCTAAAATTGCAGGTGATCCTCCCCATATCAAGGGAGCGCCTGATTTTGCTAATTGTACAATTACAACCCCCGCAAGAGACTCAGCACAATGTTGAGTTATCGAACCTATTAAACTCATTGGAGCATTCGCTCCTGCTAATGGCATTGAAACGAACTCAGAGGGTATCATACTTGCTGCAGCATCTATAAGAGATTGAGTGGTGAGATCGGACCATTTCAAAGGAGGACTAGGGCACGCATCGAAAATAGCTAATGGTTTCCTCGCTAAATCGTCTTCAGAAAGTCTACAACTCAGTAATAATTCCTTCATAATTAGAAAACTTTCTTTTCGAAATGTTCCTGTTACAACGGGTTTATAGCAATTCGTTAATGCTGTAGCCAATCGATGCCAATCCTGGGCTTCTTTCGGCACATCTTGATAAATTAATGCTGTACTTTGAGCTTCTATGTATTTTAGATGCTCAACCACTTTTGAAAATCGCACGAAGTCTTCCTTAATTGCGTTTCTAATTTCTCCCGTAGTCTCGTCAAAGTACAAAATTGCTGCGGAACCAGGATCGAAGTGAACATTATCCCCTGCCAGAGTGATGTGCTCTTTTCCTTCTCTATCAAATAATTTAATTTCGTTTGGAACCGTTTTGAGGCACTTTTCTACTAAATCGGAAGGAATGAAATATCGAGAGCCATCATGACGAATACCCTCGTTATTAAACAATTCTTGAGCATCTTCATTTTCTAAAAAGATACCTAAATTTTCTAATATTTCTTTAGCTTCAGTATATATCTTATTTTTGTATTGTTCGTCTAATACTTGTATTTTTGGTCTTAATATTCCCATTTTTATGTTCACATTCTATTATTAATTTCTATAATGAATCAATAACTTTTTTTATTTCACATATCGTATCTGGAGACGTTCCACAACAACCACCAACAACTTTAGCACCCAATTGAATTATTTTGTGAATATCACTAACAAAATCCTTAATGGGTTGGTCGTAATGTGCTCTATTATTATTATCAATTCTTGGCTGTCCAGCGTTCGGTTTTGCAGATACTGGTCTATCGGTAAGGTTTTTTAGTTCTTTTATTAGAAGTACCATCTCATCTGATCCTAAGGTGCAGTTAGCACCTATTACGTCGACATTAGCTTTTTCTTGTATATCAACGCATTTTTCCAATGAATCGCCCATTATGGTAAAAAAACCTCTCTTCGTTTTTTTATATGTCATAGAACTAATTATTGGTTTTGTTGAAATACTCTTTATCGCTTCTATTGCAGCTATCATTTCCTCAATATCGGACATTGTCTCAATATGCCAAAGATCTACGCCTTCTTCTAAAACATTTACCTGTTTTACAAAACTCGATACCCATTGATCTGGCTTAGCATTACCTACGGGAGGTCGGAATTGCCCAGATGGACCAATATCAGCTACTATTAAACGATTGGAAGGACGAGCTTTTTTAATGTTTTCTAATGCCCTTTCATTTATTTCTCTAATTTGATCTTCCACTTTATAATTTTGTAAGTTTAAATAGCTCGCTCCAAACGTGTTAGATTGGCACATATCTGCTCCCGCATCATAATATGCTTTATGAATTTCATAGATGATGGCGGGTTTTTCGATATTATACGTATCAGGAAGCTTTCCAGGCTTAATACCACGCTTGAATATCTCTGATCCCATTCCTCCATCAAATAATATGATTTTTGAATCATCTTTTAACCAATCGTGAAATAACATTTTAACCTCATCTAACTATTTTTTATTTATTCAATAATTCTTTAACCAATTTGACAGCTTCTACAGCGCTCCCGGCGAATCCGTCTGCTTTACATTCTTCAGTCCAGGATTTGTTGACGGGAGCTCCTCCAATGATTACTTTAAATTTATTTCTTATTCCCTTTTCCTCCAAAATTTCAACTATTTTTTTTTGACCAAACATTGTTGTAGTAAGTAATGCAGAAACACCGATCACATCAGCATTCTTTTCAATAGCAGTCTCTATTATTTGCTCAGCAGGTACGTCAGCACCCAAGTCGTAAACTTCAAAACCATTAGCGCTTAACATTGTACCTACGATAGTCTTTCCTATCGAATGAATGTCTCCTTCTATTGTTGCTATCACTACTGTTCCTGAACTTATATTCTCTCCAGCGCTTTTTAACATTGGTAAGAGAATATCCATGGATTCTTGCATTATAGTACCACCAAGCATCAATTCGGGTAAGAAAAATTCTCCCTCTTCCCATAGATCTCCAATTCTACGTATACCATCCCCAAATCCTTTTTCGATTACCTCGAGTAAATTCATGTTTTCATTTACCGACCTATGTGCTAATTCAATTGCTTTTTCCTTTTCTAAATTTACAATAGCATCAGAAATTTCTTTATAAAATTGCTCTTGCGCCAATTTATTATCTCCTAAAAACTTTTTCTGTATAATTTTAACATTATCTGCGTTAGCTAATTAAAATTTCGGATTTCAAAAGAGAAAAGAAAGTGATATATTCTAAGCCCTTAATTATTATTCCATTATTACCAGATTATTTAACTAAAAAAGAAATATAAACTCGTACACCATATTAAATTTAAAATCAGAATCTCAAAATAATTTGATATTGTAAAAGTGATATATTATGTCTAGAAGATATTACGCAAAAGGTAAAAAAACATACGCTAAGGATCAGAACTTTGAACAAGACCAACTCGGAGAAGAAAAGGAACGTTATCTTATTAGTATTGATTTAATGAGCTTAAAAACTCTAAAGGATTACGATATAATGGGGTGGCGAGGAGAGTTCTATTTCAAAGCGGACGGTCCTAAAGTCTTTAAGGCGAGATTTCCAAATAAAGGAACAATTAAGCTTCAACGAAACCAGAACTTTACATCCAAAGCAGACATGAACTTGTGGAGTCAATTTAAAACAGTGAAGGCAGGAGCTAAGGCTGTAGAACGAGTAACAATAATATTGAGAGAACAAGACCATTTAAAGAGGAACGAAACGATTGCAGAAGAAGAATACGTAATAAATCTTCCCTCTAAAACGCGATACGATGTTTTGCAAGACTCTAAGGAACAAACGAAAGCAAAATTACGAATCCAAGCTACAAGAACAAGATATTAATTAATAATTTTTTAATTTTTTTATTGTTTTTTCTCTTGATCTCGGTATATGGCAAACGCTCCAATAACGAAAGAAACCAATATTTAATAAAGCATCCGTTTATTGGCACGAACGTAACGGCTTTATGCTTGAAGCGTTTAGTGGTGGTGAATATAAAGGGGAATCTTTTAAATTTTTGATTTATGTTAATTGAAATAACACAAACTGATAGAAATATTACTCTATAGCATTAAATGATCTCAGGCGCTAGAATATTTGTTTACTTATTCCCGTTATCAGGTAAAAATTCGTGTGTTAAATTTTTAGCAAGCTTAGTACCAACATCAAATAAGTTCTTCATAGATTTATAGAAGATATCTCCTATAAATTCGCTCATTTTCTTATCCGATTCCAAACAAACTTCACAATCGTTAACGTCGTTTAACTCATTTATAAGCTCTTCTTTTCTCTGCTTAAGTTGCTTATTGAGATCTTTCAAACTGCTATCAATTTCATTCAATTCAGGATTTTGATTATTTTCCATTTTTTTTACCTCTTTTTTATTCTTCTTCTGGTCGAACTTTAAGGGAATCAATAATATTAATTATGTCCTCAGCAAGTTCGTATCTCTCATCTCGATATTTTTCGCGAGTTAATCGTTTTTCTACTTTAAGGGGAGTTCCAATTTTCACTCTTATACCTGTTGTTTTAATTGTATTTAAAATCCGCGCTTTTTCAGTATAGATTGCTATCGGAATGATGGGAGCCATTGCTGCAACTGCAAATTTAATAATACCTGCCATTGCTTTTACTTGAACCTCTGGTGTAAGCTTCGATTCTGGGGTCATAGCTACAAGGTCCCCAACCTCATTGAGATAATGGAAAACTTTATCGATAGGTACAGTATCGTCTTTATCAAGAGTGCTACGGAACATACCTAACGATTTAAGAACAGGACCATACACTTGATGCTTCATTAATTTATGATGAACCATGAAATGAATTCTACGACCAGAAACTTGACTGATGATCGCTAAATCTCTTAAAGTATTATCACTTATCGTAGTTAATATAGCTTTCCCTCTTATTGGTACGTTTTCTCTGCCTTCAATCTTCAAATCAGCGAATGCTTCTAAGCCAAATCCTCCTAAACCCTTGACCGCTGCGTATAGAATATCTTTCATCAAATCCTTACTGACTACCTTATCTTTTCCTTCAGTTTTTTTTTCTTCTGTTGATGTTTCAACCATTTTATTCCCTCTTTTATAATCTGTCTATAAAATTACTAACTTCCTCCATCCGTTTCTCGTAATATTCCTTTAAGTCTTTTTCGGAAACAAACGAAGGAATTACTTTTTCTAAATAAATATCAAAAATTGTTGATAATTTCGTTTTATGTTGAAGCGACTCAAGAAATTCCTCACCTAAGTGCTTCAATTGGTTAAAAAAGTCTGACATTGTTTTATTCCTCTACTTTTTTTATTATTATTTAAGTTAATTGATCCCACTTACCACATCGTGAACCCCAACGAGCAATTACTTCATTTCCATACTCAGGCATTTTTACTTGGACTATTTCGCAATTGTTTGGGCAATCACCACAGTTAAATGCTGAAGTGGTGAATTGGATTTCAGCTACTTCAAGACCTCTAAATTCTGTCTCATCTTCGTGTTCTATATAATAATCTCGAACGAGAATAGCCATTCCAAGAGCTCCCATCAATACGTTATATTTAGGAACAATAACCTTACAACCTAAGTGTCTTTCGAAAGCTTCTATAATTCCTTGATTATACGAAACTCCTCCCTGAAAGACAATAGGTTCTTCTAAATCTTTACCCTTTCCAACGTTGTTCATATAATTTCGAACGAGTGAATCACATAATCCGGCAATTATATCTTCTTTTGTATAACCCGCGTTTTGTTTGTGAATCATATCAGATTCCGCAAAAACCGTGCACCTTCCAGCAATACTCACTGGATTTTTTGACTTTATAGCATAATCGCCAAAGTCTTCTATGGCAATCCCAAGTCGCGCTGCTTGGTGATCGAGAAACGATCCCGTTCCAGCTGCGCAAATAGAATTCATAGCAAAATCTACAATAATACCATCTCGCAAAAGGATGATTTTCGAATCTTGACCTCCAATTTCTAATATCGTTCTAACATCTGGATACAGAGTTTGGGCAGCAACAGCATGAGCGATTATTTCAGTTTTCGCGAGGTCAGCACCAACGATGGCTTTAGTTAAATACCTTGCAGAACCAGTTGTCCCACAACAGCGTATCGCATACTCGTGTAAGTTTTCACTCTGTTCTATTTTATCTCGTAATTCACCCATCCCTGCTTTTGCTGAATCGATGGGAGAACCTCTATTTTGTAAAAATACGCTAGTGAGTAAATTCCCATCTGAATCCATTAACACAAATTTGCAACTAACGCTTCCTATGTCAATTCCAAGGAACGCATCCTTTAAATCTTCTTCTTTTACTACTTTTTCAATAACATCTTCCATTTATACTAACCATTAAACCGAATTTTGTATTAATTGATAACATTCGTTGTAAAATACATCCCCATAATGAGGATAGATTTTACCATTTTTCAAGTAAAAAAAAAAACCATGATCTATTTTGCTTAAACAAGTATTTAATTGAATAATCCGTTCAAAAATAAAAATTTACCTATTACAATCAAACTCGCAATAGTATGAAAAGAACATTTAAATTAGAAAAAAAAAGAATTTTATTTCAACTATATTATTTGTTTACGGAACTTGTCCACCATCTATAATAGTCCAACTATCATTATTTATAATACTCTGTCTTGCAGTTGTAGCGGCACCTGAGCTATATTGTGAATAACCCCCATGAAAGGTGACGCCATTTTGTAAATTTAATTGAGACCAACCAATTAACAAACTATCATAATTAGTTGTTGATAAAGTTACCCCCTCAAACATATCCCACATATTACTAACGGTTGAAACATCCCAATTACCAATGTTTTGGTCAAAGGAAGTTGCTGCACTGAACATACTCGCCATAATTATTACACCCAACACGTTCCAATTGCCAATGTCTTTGTTAAAGGATGAAGCACCTTGGAACATAGCAGCCATACTTATAACACTTGATACATCCCAGCTATCGATGGGTTGGTTAAAGGATGAAGCATAATGGAACATGACAATCATTTCTGTCACACTCGAGACATCCCAGTTATTGATGGGTTGGTTAAAGGATGAAGCACCTTGGAACATGGCCTCCATGCCTGTTACCCTAGAAACATTCCAACTATTCAGGGGCTGGTTAAATGATGAAGCAGCCTGGAACATACCATCCATGTTTGTGACACTCGAGACGTTCCAACTATCCAGAGATTGATTAAAGGAAGAAGCACCAGAGAACATACCGGCCATATTTGCAACACTCGAGACATTCCAGCCACTAATCGGTTGATTAAAAGAAGAGGCACCAGAAAACATAGTACGCATATCTGAAACGCTTGAGATGTCCCAGCTACCAATAGGTTGATTGAAAGAAGAAGCACCTAAAAACATAGCACGCATAGTAGTAACGCTTGAGGTGTCCCAGCTACCAATAGGTTGATTGAAAGATGAAGCACCACGGAACATACTCGCCATTGTTGTTACGCTTGAAACATCCCAGCTACCAATATGATAATTGAAAGAAGAAGCATCACGGAACATATTCTCCATTGTTGTCACGCTTGAAACATCCCAGCTACCAATATTTTGATTGAAAGAAGAAGCGCCATGGAACATACTCTCCATGATTGTTACACTCGATACATCCCAGTTATCGATGGGCTGACTAAAGGTGGTTGTACCATAAAACATATAGCTTAAATTTATTACATTAGTCAAATCCCAATTGTTCATATATCCATTACTTCCCAAATTTTCGCATCCCCTAAATGTATCAGTTAAGGTAGTTGTTCCTTTTAAATTTAGTTTATCAGTTGCAGTAAGACTTAGATTAGCACATCCATAAAAATTACTTCCAAGATTCCCTAATTGTAATGAGCCCCAATCTTTAATCTCAAGTAGTTTTAATCTATCTCCAGTATTATGAAACCTCCAACCATTGATTGTCCCATTTATTGAAATATCATATACGCCTTCTGAAGTATATGTATGATTTACTTCTGATTGGTTCCAGCTTATTATCGTATCGTTATTTCCATCACCCCAATCAATTGTAAAATTATAGATTCCAGTTGATTCCAATGGTAATGCAACTTGATTACTAGAGCTCGAACCTGAGCTTGTTAATGTAGTATCCCATACAGAGTTAAAAAATGTATCTATAGAGAAGGTAACTGATGCATTTCCAGTATTTCCTGCAGAATCATTAGCCCATACATATATTGTATTTGAACCATTTCTAAATTTAACATATTGTGCTGAACTACAAATAACATCTTCACCATTCCAGTTATACCATATTGTATCTATTCCTTTGTTGTCAGTTGCATTGATTTCCAGTAATAACATAGTTTCATGATATGTTGTATTAGAAAGGCTAATTAATTGCACTTTTGGGTTTGTTGTATCAATTTCTTCAGGAATTTCAGTTGAACTTATTAAAATAATAATTACTGTGCCAAGAGAACCTACAATTATGGCTGATATCAATAATACTAGATAAAATTTTTTTTTTTCCATATTTTTGACCTTTAATTTTTTACTTAGTAATTTTGTGCATATGAAAATACACAATACATCAACAAATTATTAATTCATATATAAATATTGTTAAAAATATTTAAAGAGTCTCATAGGTTAATACTCGTAGCCTAAATTCTCCTAACTATTAGACAAGTTGTAAGTAAGCATTTGATTGTGATGGAAAAGAAATAAAAACAAATTTAAACCAAGCTTAAAATCTATAATTCGAAGATATTTAATGGAAGACTATTTTATAATAAAAGACATAAAAGAGAAATCAAAATCTCTTACAAAAGATTGACCTTGAAAACAATAGTATTGTTTACCTTGATAAAATCCATTTTATACGTTCTAATTTGCCAGATATAAACGATATTTATCATTCCATTATAAAAATAGTTAATAATCAAATTTAGTCTTCTCTGCAATAAACTTAATAAACTTTAATAAATCTTTATTTAAAGGTTCATATATATCCTTTTTAATACTGTTTTCACTGTTCATTTCAAAATTATTAATATTCACTAATATTATTAATATTTCTGAATAATATCTGAATCTCCTTATATTCTATTAAATTAGGAAGGATATATATATATTTATATAATCTTTATACATTCCATACTTTATCATTATTTTGACCGATCTCCTCATCAGTAGTAGGATTTTTTTATTCGAAAATTATTTCGGATTTAATCATAACCTGATATCTATCCATGAGTTAGATACCGCATTTAAATTTAAAAGATTTTTATATTTCCGCATCGGCATCTCCACTTATTGTCAAGACTTGTATCTATTTCAATGAAACGGAAGCAAAGATCACATTTGATTGATTCATATAATGCTAATATTGATTCACCAAATTCTTTCGCTTCATTCTTTGAGAGAGACAAAGCCCATTTATTATAATGAGCTCCAATTAAGTTCCGAGTCACTATCCATATATTTACGCAGTTTATTATGTTTTCTAGGTTTGTATTTTTTAAATTTTTGTAAATACTTGGCCACAAATCACCTAAAGTATATTTATCTCTTTGTTTTCTTATTAAACTTATAGGTAATCTAAAACTCAATTCATGACAACTCTTTTCCAATAATAGTCCCGAAAGTGAACAGATTTTTATATTATTACCCGAAGATAAACAATCTTTTAGACTTGATCTCAAACTTGAGTCAATATCCGTAATATATGAAGGTCCATCATCATAACACCAATCAGTAAGTTCCAATTGTTTAAATTTATGTTTATTTATATTAAATAAGTGAGATAGTTGCTCAAACCATAGTTGATTATGAACCACAAATATCAACTGCCAATCAGAAAATTCCTTAAGAATAAAGTCCATTAATAGGACCTGGAATGATGAGTCAATACTATTCAATGCATCATCAATTATTAAAACTTTTGGTAACCCCCTTTCAGAAGATTTTTTTATTAAGCTTAGAAAAATTAGGAAAGATATTAAATCTAACATACCTTCACTAAAAAAATCGGTTGGATTAAACATAATCCCATCTTTGGTACTAACTAGAATCTGCAATGAACGTTCAGTCTTTTTCCCAAATATAAATTTAATTTCACTTATGAAATCATATATTTTAAAAATTTTAAAGAATGCTTTAGTGACATACTTTCCTATTTGATTTAATTCCTCAACCAATTCATCTTTTGCAAGTCTTTTTCCTCTCCAGATATAAAATATTTTCTTACTTTTTTTTCTCAGTTTTTCAATTTTTTTTTGATTTTCTGATAATTTATTAGATACTATTTCAATTTTTTTTTCAATCCCTTCAATATTCTTAAAAATTGATTTTTCTTTTAACATTTTTTTTTCGAAATCATAATGTTTCTCAATAAATCTCATAAAAGAAGAAGAATGATGTTTTTTCTTTAGTGTCTCATCATCAACCTTACATATGCTCTTAAAATTTAAGATTAAATCCAGATTTTCTTTTTGGATTTCCTTTAAAGCGTTATCAAATTTTAAACATTCCAATTCAATTTCTTCAATTTTCTCCTCTTTTTTAGAGATATTATTTAAGAATTTATATATTGTAATTTGTCTTCGATACATAGGGGTATTCCAAAATCTTAAAATGTCTGATCTCCTTAAAATAAAAGGAGCTAAACTAAAAAGTTTATGTGGAAGCGAACTTAATACTATAGTGTTATTTTCTTCTTTCTTAATGATCTGGTGATGGATACTCCCATCATTCAATTCAATAATGATTTCTGATTCTTTCTGATTAAAATTTATATATGAATTAGATCTGGTTTTTAAATATTGAAATCTTCTGTTATTGATTTTGCCTACAAGACAAATTTCAATAGCATCAATTATCGATGACTTCCCTGTTCCATTATCTCCAAAAATGATTAATGATGCGGATTTTTTCTGGTTTTCTTTTTCAAGATTTATTTCTAATTTATTTGAAATACCTCGAAAACCTTTTATTATGATGTTAGTTATCATGTGTTTACTATACTTATAATTTTTTACTCCTTCTTATTTCCTATATTGAAAATTTTTATCTATTAATTTATATTAATCAGTTGCATATTAATTTCTCTCCTAACCTATAATAATTGTAACAGAATAATATCTTTTTTAGTCTTAATTTAGTATCATTGAATGAGAAAAAACCGATAAAATAAATATCAATAAAAATTGTCCTTGAAATATGATTTTAGAATAATTAAGCCGAATTCTGTATGATTTGAAAGCACTCGTTATAGAAAGTGTCGCCGTAGTGAGGATAAATCTTTTTGTTGCCATTTGACTTAAATTTGGCATTATTTTTAATTTCTTTATTCCTACGACCATGCATTAAGTCACTAAATGCTTCCAGACGAGTTCGGAATCCTTCCATACCACTCTGTTCATCGAAAGAGAAATATATTATAGGAAGGTCGTAAATTTTTTTAAGCTTGTTTGTAATAATGGTTCGAGCAGTCACTTCTGGCATACACAAGAACGGATATTCGTGTACAAAGCCGTCAAAACCCGCTTGAGCCTTATCGATATATTCTCCTAAAACCCATTGCGCCTCACCGCCAATGTCCATGGGCATATAGGGACGCGAAAGATGCTCCAACCATTTTCTGTGATAATTAAGGTGAAATTTGTGCACAACCCAATCATAAAGGCTTAGAGATTGATGAATTTCAATTTGCATTTCACCTAATTTCCTTCTAATATCAAGGTTCACATAAGGTTCTAAACTAATGTGAATCTCACCCGAAAGTCCAACCTTTAAAGGACTTAGAGATTTATCAATATCGAGACTATTAAAGTCTTCTTTGATTACCTTCTTGAATTTTCTCAGCTCTGGGAGTGTGTTAGCTTCGTCAAGTTTAGTTAACAAATTGATAAAAATCTTTGTTGTATCTCCTTGATTTCGCTCGTAAGCTCGAAACACACCCTCAGCTGTCTGCATATCGTTTAAGAGTTTGGCTTTTTTTAAGAAAAAGATGATTGCTTTTACAAATTTAGAATAAATGAATAAATCTCTCCTACCACTTACTTCTTGGAGGGTTTTTACCCAGTGAAATTCAAGCAGGTCGGCCTGGTCAAGGGGTATTAATGTTATATTCTTATATCCCATATCCTTTAGAATTCTCTCCTGCACGGAAGCATAAAATCCGAACCTACAAGGTCCACAGTCAATCGCCATGACTAATGTATCTGCTCCTTTCTCAATTGCGTTTACAAAATCCCCTATTGTCGCCTTGAATGGAAAACAAACGAACTCTGGAGAATGCTTAACGCCGATTTTGATTGCCTCACGATTTGTGGGATCAGGAACGACCACATCTAAATCAAGGCTTGTAAAGAGTGTTTTAAAGGCGACCCAATTGGGGCCCATATTAGGGAAGGAAATTAACATCTTAATTCTAAGAAATTTTACCTAGTCAAGTATTTGATCAAACCTATGAAATCAAATAACTCACTCTAAAATAAAAATTTACCCATTATAAACAGATTATCAATCGTATGACTCTTTTATTAAAAACCTCAGTAAAGATTAATAATTTCTACTGCCTAATTTTTTACTTAATAATAAAAACTTTATTTATTAATAATCCTTTGAAAGGGCTAGAGCGTTTTAAGACGAATTTTATAGAGTTTGGTGTTATTTCACAATATCTGCGAGATTTTATTTATTTAGAGGAGTTTAATGGATCACGATATCCAGATTCTAAAATCTATCCTATTTGAGAAATTTATTTCTAAATTTAAAATATAAATTTACCCATTTCAAACATAATCGCAAAAGTATGAATGTTTATACACTCCTTAATTCATCTCTTTTTTACTCAACTTCTTCGACTGCGGTAGGTTTTAAAGTATCAAATAAAAAGAAAAAAAATAAAAAAATTCCAAATAAAACCTTTTAGTGGAGAGTTTAAGCTTAGTTTAATATTATATAACAATACATTTGTTATGGTACTTCTTTTTTATAAAAATAATTGCTGCTATAGTAATCCAAATTCCTGTCCAAATTACAATTGATACATTATAACTAGGAATTGTAGGAATTGTAGGAGGTTTTTGTATTGTAAAAAACCTACTAGCAGTAATATTTGCGGTACAATCCGTTGGTCGAACAGTGATAAAAAACCACCTCTCAGTCTCAGGTAAATCTTGTGCTGTAATAGTCCAATTATAATTACCATTATTAAGAGCATTCATATCAATATAATATATATAATCCCAATCATCAAATGTTTTTAGTTCAATTTCTACCTCTGTACTTTGGCAATTAGTTTCCCAAGTTATAGGTATTACATCTCCAGGTTTATAAACTTCACCTAAATCTGGAGAAATAACTCTACAATATTTATATGGTTGGATTGTAAAGTTTGCACTAAAACCAAAAACAGGATACGAAATACTGGTTATTTTTATGCTATAATTAGAGCTCTCAAGACACGATGAGGGAATATGAACAAGTTCTTGTCCATCATTGCGAGTGTTTGTTACTAAAGTTGAATAAAATAAATTTTCTTTAAATAATTCAATTTTTACGGCAACTCCAGCACTAATACTTGTCCATCTAACAGTATAATCTCTATCTCTTACGTAATTCGATGAAGAAGTTGGCTCAGTAACGGTTATATCGGGTGTGAGTGTATCATCATGAAAATAAACGAAATAAGAGAGTGTTGTAGATTGACTTCCAGATTCATCGTTCCAAAAAAGTACGTACCAAGTTTGTTTCAAATAAGAAGAAACATCAAAACTACCAGAACCACTAGCACTCGTTGTTTGATGATACCCTGTAGCAAAACCTGAAGAAATAAAAGACGAATATTCAGAAGAAGTTAATACCCATACATTGATTACCTGCGATGGTGAAGTAGAAAAGCTCCAGAAAATATAATCATTCGCTGAACCATGTGTTTCTTCCCACTCATCATGATTAAGATTAGTCATAGCAGATATGTGAAGTTTTTCACTCTGGTCTTCTTCTGTGTATTTATTTGATTGGAAACTTGGAGTATTTAGAACTAGACTACCCAATGGAAAAATCAGACATAAAATTACCAACATTAAAAACATTTTCTGCAAATTTTGACGAGATCTTGAATTCATAAAATATCCTCACTGCTAAATTTTTATCATTAAATCTCAATCATCTTAGATGATATTTAAATTTACGCTCAGCCTCAGCATCCAACACTATTTAAATTTTTCGTCTTACATTTATGTCTATTGCTCTAACTAAAATGTCCATTTAATTTATATTGGTTTAATGACAAAGGGGAATGTAATATTTACACTTCCTATTTTACTTAAGTGATTATTTAAACAAAAGAACACAATTTAAAATAAAAATTTACCAATTATAAACAGATTATCAATCGTATGATAAATTAAACTCTCTTTCAAGATGTTCATTTATATAATTGAAATAACATGTAAATTAGTTTTTAAAAAGAGATCCGATACCAAAAAACGAATTTCTTGAAAAAAACTCGAGTCCATTCTTAACGGCGAATCCTACGTCTAATTTCTTTGATGGATTCAGCATTGTTAAAACTATTGACATTGGTTTTTTAATACTAGACACGAAATATTCAAAATTGGATTTCGGCTTAAAATATATATTTTTTATTTCATCCGGGACCTCATACTTGACATCTCTAAACAAGGGATTAGATTTCTTGTTGCCAACCATTAAATCGTGAAACGCCTCGATTCTTGTTCTAAGTCCTTCGAAACCTGAACTTCCATCAAGACTAAAATGAATGTGGGGCATGTAAAACTTGTCCATGTTTTTCTCAGCTTCTAACATTCCCATGAAGGATATTTCGGGGAGACAAGTAAACGGGAATACATGGACAAAACCATCAAAACCTTTTCCTTGAGATTCAAGATAACTTCCCATGTTCCATACTGCTTCACCACCTATATCCATTGGAATATACTTTCTTGCACTATGTTCAAGCCGTCTTCTTCGCTTGCTGGCGTCAAGTTTGTACATGACCCAATCAAAAACATCATACTGCTTGTGAACCTCGATACCCATAACGCCTAATTCTCCCATCATATCATAATTAACCCATTTCTCCAACATGACTTGGATTTCCCCAGTATAACAAACCCTCAAAGGTTCCATTTCCTTGTCAATAGGAATCTTGCGAAAATGTTCATCAATCGTTCTTTCAAAATTAGATAATTTCATCAAATTATTTTCGTTATCAAGTAAATTCATCAAAGTATGAACTACTTTGGTAGTCATCGCTTTGTTTTTTTCTCGACATCTAACAAGTCCTTCAATATGGGTTATTCTTTCAACATAGTATGCTTTGACCAAGAACAAGAGTGTGTTTCTTACAACTTTATAGTCATCGATTTTTGTTCCTGTTCTTTCTTCTAAATCACGAAATATCCTTAGCCATTCAAGATTTCTAAAATCATCTTGACGCAGATAAAACATACTAACATCTTTGAATCCCATGTTTTTCAGGATTCTTTTCTGGACAACAGCATAGATTCCTGCTCGACAGGGGCCGTAGTCAGCAATCATCGCAAAATCTTTAACATCATAATTACGATACAGGTTTATCATTTCACCAAGAATGACTTTAAAAGGAAAGCAAACGAATTCAGGAGAAACTTTAACTCCATCACTAACGATTTCAGTGTTTACTAGAGGGGGTTCAACAACTTCAATACCAGGAAGATCATAGAATAAACCTTTGAAAAAAATATAGCTCCAACCCATGCGTGAAAATGCAAGTCTAACATTTACCATTTACCGCACCTACTATTCCATCGCGCAAATATTGCATCATCCTTTTCTCTTCCAGTTACTCTACTTTTATCTTCTTGTCTGACAAGGTATTTAATTGTACATCTATTTGCACAATCAACACAGCCAAAAGAACCTGGAGCCAAGTTCATTTCACTTACTTTTAGGCCATGAAAAGAAGATATCTGTCCATTTACATGTTCCTTTGCCAAAATAGCTGAACCAAATGCTCCCATCACATAATAGTTTTCATGAATAATGATTTCATGCCCCAATTCTTCTTCAAAAGCATTTTTTATTCCAGAATTAGCTGCGACTCCTCCCTGGAATACGAAAGGAGGTTCCAGTTTTTTACCCTTGCACACATTATTCAAGTAGTTTCTAACAAGAGCTTTACACAATCCCTTGATAATTGATTCTTTAGAATACCCTTCTTGTTGTTTACTGATCATATCAGATTCGGCAAAAACTGTGCATCGTCCTGCGATTGAAACCTCCTCTTCTGCCCGAAGAGCATAATCCCCAAATTCCTCAATTGGAACCTTGATCCGAACTGCTTGGTGATCTAGAAAAGAGCCAGTTCCGGCAGCACAAACACTATTCATGTTAAAATCTGTTACGATGCCATTTTTCATCAATATAACTTTACTGTCCTGTCCCCCGATTTCAAGAATTGTTCTCACGTCAGGGGTATAAGTTGAAGCCCCAATTGCATGAGCAATTATTTCAGGTCTTGCTACATCTGCACCGATAAGAGCTTTTATTAAATACCTAGCAGAACCTGTTGTCCCAACACCACAAATACTTTTTTCAATGTTATCGGGAAGGACTTCTTCCATGTATTTTAGATTTTCTTGTGTAGAAACAATGGGAGAACCATCATTTCTGGTCCAAGTAGCAAACAATAATTCATTTCTCTCATTAATTATTGCACATTTCGTGGAGACACTTCCGACATCGATTCCTAGAAATAACTTGTCGTCCATATCATCTGTAAGAATATTCTTGATAAATTCTGGTTCAATCATTTGTATTTCTTCCTCCTTATCATTTCGACAAAAGATTCTACTCTTGTAGTTATTTGAGATTCTCCCGTGTGTTCATCTAATGTGAGATCTATATAAGGCTTATCTTTCATGTCAAAGTCTTGCATTACCAATTCTTGAATTAAAGAATCAGGACCACATGCGAAGGAAATCAAGAAAATACCCCCATCAATCTCTTTATTATTGATAACGTAATCAGATAATTGCATCAATTCATCTTCATTATCCCAGAAATTGCAAAGATTATCATCAATTTCAACTCTTCTTGAGAAGATTTCCTTTGGAGCATTTTCAACAGTTACAACATCAACAAAATTAGATTTGAGAATATCCATTAATCCATGATTAATAATTGATTCATAAGTATTGTATGGATGACCAAGAACCATTAATGAAAGTGGATAATTTTCATAATCTTTGTTAAGTTTAGCCCGAAATTTTTTCTTAAACTTATAATTTGGATATTTTTCAAGAGGATACATTTTGGAAAGTGCATCAGGAACAAGAATTCCATCCTCAATCAACTCATGGAATTCTTCAAGTTTTTTATTTCCATTCTCGTATGCAAGTTTTGATTCTTCTTTTGATTTATCTAATGTTTTTCCAAAATCTATTGCTGATTTCATCATTGATTGTTCCCTGGTATTAAAAATCCATTCAATAACGGGAATATTAGAAACTGCTGAGTGTTGAGTGACATCTGGAAGGATCAGGAATTTCGGACAATAATAATGATCTTTACTACTACTAATGAGTCTTGGAACAAATATAAAATCTAGATCGGGGTGATTTCTCGATAAATAATTCACGTGACCATAATGAATCTTGACTGGAATGCATAAATCGGTTGCAGATTGATTAGATCCGTTTGTAAGAATTTCTTTGTTTGTTTCTGGACTCACAATAACTTCGCAACCAAGACTTGTAAGCATACCTTCCCATAATGGAAAATACTTGTAGAAATACAAGGAACGTGGTATACCTACCTTCAGTCTTTTCGTCTTTTCAGTTTTTTCAGTCTTTTTCTTATAATTCGTCTTTTCGTACAAGTTTCGAAATAGGTTCTTGGGATCCGTTCGTTCTTTCACTTTATCGTAAAATTCCTGGTTATATATCTTCCAGAACAAGTCTTCCTCGTAGAAATTGTGAGTTATCAGGGTTTTCATTCCCCTGAGCTCATGAACCTTTTCTTCTAGCGCTTTATAGAAGTTAAATCCCTTTCTTTTTTGCTCGAACCCGTAGATGGCAAAATCTATGAATAGCTCATCCTCGATGGGAGCGAACATGTCTTGATTGAGCCACGGGTAGAACTTGTACCCATCTAGTTTGTTTTTT
>JABXKD010000019.1 GCA_013375475.1 Promethearchaeota archaeon | reverse complement strand
ATTAATGTTTTTCAATTTAGTAATCGCTACAGCAATAGCCAAGGATAATTGTGTTTTTGATCCTAGTCCTACATGACTTGGAAAATATCTTTTTAGGCTAAAATGGAAATTCTTATTGTTAATGTTGAATGCCTTGAAAATTTTAGATGCTTGCTCGTTAATTACTTCTATTGATTCGCGATAATACTTATGAGCTTCAATTTTGAATTTTTCAGCATGATTTGTTGCTTCAAATATTACATTAGGTCGATCTAGCATAAGACCGATTCCGCCATCAACTCGACCGGTGTATCCATTTTCATCAATTAATGAAAGGTGGATTCTACAAGGGGTTGTAACTCTTATTTTTACCATATTGCTCTAAAATAATATTAAATTTAGAACTATGAATAGGAATTTTTACAATAATTTAAATATGTTATAATTAAAAATTTAATAGTAATCGCGTTAAAAGCTTGAAAATATTATAAATCCAAGATTTATAGTTCCCCCGATCAATAGGGCTAATCCGATCTCTAGAAGTGATATTTGAGCCGCATATTTCCAGTTCGTTTGTTTTGCAATAAGGATAATAGTAGCAAAACAGGGGACATAAAGCATTGTAACCAGACTAAACACAATCATCTGAATTGGTGTTAATAATTCTAAAAGGCTAATGTTTAAGGAATTAGCTAAAATTGATAAAAGTACTAAGGTTAACTCCTTCCTCAGAATTCCATATATTAAAAACACGCCAGTTATAGCAGGTAACCCTAACCATAAGACAGTAACAGGGCTTAAAATAACATTTATTGGCTCTAAAACATTGAAAATTAATAAAATTTCTAATAATATTCCAAGTAATAACATTATAGGCATAGCTTTAAATATAAACTCTTTACTTCGAACCCATGTTTGTTTAAAAATTACTTTGTAATTAGGAACTCGATATTCATGCATCTCCATTATTAATTCTGTACATTTACCGGGTAGCGTTTTATTCAATATTCGACCAACTATAAAAATAACAAAAAAATTAATGAGGAATAAAATTAATATCCAGTAAAACCCTAAATATCTTCCCACTAAACCTAACACGACGGTCATTGTCGCCGCACATGGTACAAGAGAAGTTAGAGCTACTGAAATCTTTTTCTCCCTTTCAGTTTCCATTATTCTACATCCCGCACATGCTGCCACATTACACCCAAATCCTAAAATCATTGGAATTATAGTTTTTCCATGAACCCCAAGGGAATGCATTATTCTATCCATAAGAAACGCCGCTCTTGGCAAATATCCTGAATCTTGTAGGATTTCTATTATGAAAAAAAACGGTATTACATAAACTAAAACGCCCCCTACGGCACCTAATAAACCCCCTACACCTCCATCCCAGAAGATTTTAACCCATACATTATCTTCACTAAAATTTGCGTAAATAAGGTCGCTCGAAACTATGAAAACATTGTCAATTAACCCCGCAAGGAGATCTCCTATTGAAAAAGTAAAAAAATATATTCCAAATAATATCACAATCAAAACAACATATCCAAGAATTGAATGAGTAGTGAGATGATCGAAAAAATCTGCTAAAGTTCTCTTTTTGACAGACTTCTTTAATTTTGTTATTAGAACTAAATCTATTATTTTTTTTATCTTGTTATAAATTTCTGATGATATAATTGTGTGAATATCCTCGCCATGAAGATTTTCAAGTTCAACTCGATATTTCATAGATAATTTAATAGTATCATTTCCTTCTTCACTGTCCGATAAAATTTTAATAACTTCCCTATCGTTTTCCAGCAATTTAATTGCTAAAAATCTTGGGGGATAATTACGCGATGATAAAATCTGTCGATGTCCATTAATTTTTTCAATTAGGCTTAAAATCTTTAATTCTACTTCTTTTCCGTAAGATGTCACTTGATTCAGTTCTGGAAATTTAAAGAATCCTCTGAGTGCTTCCTTAGGTTTACCTTTTTCGTGAATGTGTTCAACCCGATAATAATGATGGCCGTGATGTTTTGATTCTACTGATCTTCTTCTCTTATAATGGTGGTGGGGATGACGATACACTACAAGTTCAATTGCTTCTTCTAAGAGTTGGTGGACACCAGTTCCGTGGATAGCTACAACCGGAAGAACAGGTAATTTAAAAATCCTTTCTAATTCTTTAAAATCTAATTCAATATTCCTTTTTCGCAGAAGATCCATCTGATTTATAGCTAGAATCATTGGTACTTTTAATTCTAGCAACTGAAAGGTGAAAAATAAATTTCTCTCTAAATTAGTAGCGTCGATAACATTTATGATAATATCTACATCTTCGGATATAACATATTCTCTACTCACAATTTCCTCTATAGAAAAAGTTGAAAGAGAATATATTCCGGGTAAATCTACAATATTAAAATGATAACCTAAAAACTCTAATTGTCCTTCCATTCTTTCAACAGTTTTTCCTGGCCAATTTCCAATTGTTTGACTAAGACCAGTAAGTTGGTTAAATATAACTGATTTCCCAACATTCGGGTTACCCGCTAGAGCTATGTTTATAGTGTCTTTGAAGTCTTTAACATTTTTAGAGTTATTGTTTGGTGAATGACAACTCAACTTTGACTCTCCTGTTATATTTTTTTAAATTTCTTCACTATTTCAAGTAAGCACCTTATTTACACATAAAAAAGATTAGTATAAACAAACTTCATTACATTCTACAAAAATTTTCGAGGCCAAACCCCTACCTATAACTAAAGAAGAGCCTTTTACGATTATTTCTAATGGCCCTTTGAAAGGGGCATTTTTAGTCTTTGTTATTTTTACACCAGGTACAACACCTAGATTAGCAAGCCGAGTTTTTGCTTTATGACCGGCATTTACTCGTAACACAACGACCTCTTCCCCTTTTTCACATTCGGTTAAGCATTTAGGTAGAGATGTTCCTAACTTTTGGTTTTCTTTATTATTAATTGTTTCCTTAGACATTTTCTTTTACTCGAATTATATTCACATGTATCAATTAAATTATAATTAAAAGCCTTTTAAATTTTTTAGTTATAATTAATTATACGAAAAAGTTCTCTTAAAGATGGGTTGTAGATCTTAAAATCTCCAAGAATTATGGCTTTTTTATATAATTTAGATATTTGATAAGAGATTTTAACTATTGAGTTCTATATTTAACCGAAATTATGTAATTGGTTTAGAATTTCGAATCATGATTGTAAGTAAAAATTGTTGTTATAAAAACGAAAAAAAAAAATAGATAAAAAAAAATTATTATTTATATTTTTGAATTTTAATGATGTTATAGATGTTTTCGATTGTCGTTAGACATGTAATCGTTATAATAACACTTAAAATTCCTCTATACACGCCATAAGACTCTACTGGAATCCCAACATGTATCCACGGCTCTGAAAACCATGGAAAAATTTCAGGACGATTCATTAATATAACAATAAGTGGGATTACTGAAAGCTTGAGAGGAATTATTAATGCATGTAGAATTTGGTGAGTGTTAGGTCGCCGATTACCAATTATTCCTCGAGAAATATCTAAAGAACCTTCAAGCATCGTAATTAATCCAAAAATTCTTAAAATCATCAAGAAATCTGGGAAAAACATGTATGTAGGGAAAGGTTGGGATAATAGTACGATACCAAATATCAATCCAATGCCGCCCCCAACAATCTCTCCTGCTGGCTTAATGAAGGGTTTTAAGGGTTTCTTTAGGGTTTGAGAAGGAGTAATTCCTTCCTCAAGTTCTTGTTCCCTTAATTGTTTCATTACTTGTTGCTCTTTTTTGGACTTAAAATCCTCGGGAAAATACCCTTCCATGGATAGAGCCACGAATACAACAGTAACAATTGTAAAAGAAAGTAGAAGCCCTGTTTGAATTCCAGTAATAAGTCCTCCAACTAAAGTATCAAAGGAAGCATTTCCAGTGAAAAAACTTACTATTAACCCAATTATCACCAATATTACGATAACTGCAAATACAGCAGAGAGTGCTTTGCCATAATACGGCGCCATTTCTTTCGTAATATAATATTTAGGTTCTCCACGTCGCTTGTATTCTTTAGCGATACTCTGAGGTGTTCCCATGTGATTAATTGCCAATTTTACTGATGTTTCGTCCGGTTGACCGGTTTCTGATAATTCAGTTGCTTTACTCCATATGTGTTCTTCCAAATCAGCTAAAATCTCTTTATGCTCTTTCTTGTCTTTAAGCCATTCTGGAAGTCTCTTCTCAACTTCTTTTATATATTCTCTCACGGAATATTCCATGCTGTTTTCAATCATTTTTTAAACCTCTTTCGTCTAATTCTTTTTCAATATAGTGCCCGCATACATCGCAATATTTAGCTTCAAAATTCTTTAAATCAATTTTATTGGCACATGCTGGGCAATAAAAATACTTGTTTTGCTTTAAATGAACACTAACATCGAATAATGGTGCGATTGCTTCAGTGAGTATCGAAAAAAACCCTGATAAATAATTGTATATCTTCTCTCCATGTTCAGTAATATAGTAAAATTTTCGCTTCCTTCCTTCTTTCTCTCTCTTAGAATCAATTATCCTATCCTCCTCAAGTTTTCTTAAGATTGGATAAAGCGTGCCCTCTTCGATTATTAACATTCTGTTCGTTTGATCTAGAAGATCTTTTGAGATTTGATATCCGTATACACCGTCTTCTCCATATTGTTTGATGATAGATAGTATACTTAGAGTTGAGATACCCCGATTCATTTCGGATTCAAACTTGGAAGCGTATTCTTGAAATTCAGTGTCCATTCCTTTTACTTTTTTAATCAATTTTTTTTGCACCTTTTATAAAATAGTATTTATTTTATAGTGTCTTACAAATACTATACCAGCCACAGTATATAAATCTATGTATTTTTTATATTTTCTAAAATAAAAATTTATTACTCTTCATGTTTTTTTAGGAATTAGATTAACGATGGATTTAACTAAGAATCTAAACGGTAAGTTAGAGAATCTTGTATCCTTTTTAAAAAATAAAAAAGTGATAGTTGCGTTTTCTGGAGGAGTTGACAGCAGTTTATTAGCGTTTCTTTCAAATAAATACGCTAAAGAAGCATTACTTGTAACAGAAAAATCAATCCTCTATCCTGACGAGGAAATTCAATTAACTAGTGAGTTTGCGAAAAAGTACGGTATAGCCCACTTAATTATTGAGCGTGATCCCCTAAAAGATGAAGAATTTAGGTGCAATCCTAAAAATCGGTGTTATATTTGCAAAACAGGATTATACGAGGATATATTAAAAATAAAGGAAGAAAGGAATTTTGATATAATATTAGACGGCTCAAATTTAGACGACCTAAATGATTATAGACCAGGAATGCAAGCTCTGAAAGAATTAAATATTTCTACTCCGTATATAAATTTCAAGATTAATAAACAAGAGATCAGAGAGATAAGCAAATTCTTTAATTTAGATGTGCAATCGAAACCTTCAATGGCCTGTTTTTCTTCACGTATTCCCTACGATCAAGATATAAACATAGAAAAATTAGATATGATTAGGGAGGCAGAAAAATTCCTGAGTAACACATACAATTTAAAACAATTACGAGTTAGACTACACTTAGGAAAATTAGCACGAATAGAACTGATGCCCGAAGACATTATGAAAATTATGACCAATGAAAATATTGTAAAAATTAAGGATAAGTTCAAAAAATTAGGATTTTGCTACATTACCGTTGATTTAGAAGGATTTAGGTCTGGATCACTAAATGAAGTCCTTCCTTTAATTGAAGAAGAATAAATTAAGCATTAATGTTGTTTTTAATGTAATCTATGATTTTTTGTCTCTTTTTAAAAGCTTCTGAAGCTGCTTTTTCAATTTTTTCCTCCATATCTAACTTCAATTCTGGAGTTTCTTCTCCTATTTCTTGTTTGATCTTAGTATAAGCCGATTCTCGAAATTGAGGAAGAAGTGATTTTTTCTCTTCACCGTTATAAATCATGTTTACTTGATTAGAACCGTCTACGTAACCGATTTCAGCGCATTTAATATTCTGTGTTGCCAAATCAGTAATAATTTGTTTCGATATATTTTCTGAGCAATAAATTAGGAGTGCATCTAGCGATACTCCTAAATAGTCAACTTTCACTTTTTCTAATAGATCTAACACCGCGGGATTAACAAGCTCTCTAACTCGATCTTCATAAATTGTTACACCTGTTTTAGCTTCATAGTTTATTTCGTATAAATCTCCTCTAAGACCTCCGTTTGTGACATCACACATAGCCCTTATGTCCTTAAGATATTCTTTTTTTAATAGGATATTACAAGCTTCTAGGAATTTAATGTTCATGGTTTCGTTTACAACACTATGGTTTCCCGAATATATAGCTGTAGTGGTTATAGTTCCACCCCCCGCACCTTCAGTCATTAATATTTTATCTCCTACTTGAATGTTGCGTCTCGCTAATAACTTGTTTCGGGTAACACCAACCGCACTTATTCCACCCACTAATCTATTTCCAATAACCATGTCCCCTCCTATTCTTAATGTAGAGCCAGCTGTTATTGGTACTCCCGATAATTCAGCAATTGTAGAAACACCCGCCATAAAATCAAACAATTTTCCTACATCGGCATCATCAGCTAAATGAACATCTATCATTATGGAAATTGGTTCTGCCCCTTTTACATATAAGTCTCGCAAGCATGCTCGAGTAACATGAAATCCACATACAAAAGGAAAATCACTGAGTCGGCTATGGATCCCCTCCATTTTCGAGACAATTATAATATCGTCCGTTCCATTTAAAAAACCCATTCCTGATAATTTAACCGCCCCAGCATCATCCAAAGAAGTTGGAGATAAAAATGGTTGTGTTTTAGTTTGTGATAAATTTGCTATTAATTTATGAACAAAGAAATCCCCAGCGCCTCGACACCCTACACCCTGTTTCCCCACAGTCACATTTGCTTTATTGATTCCTAATAAATCTTTAATAAATGGTTCTGAGACTTTAGATATGTCGCTCTTCCTACATTCAGTTAAAATTGCTTTAGCCAACGTATATGCTAACTCTTTATCGATATCTTTAAAATCAATATATTCTTGGACCAATCTTGTAAGAATTTCTTCGTCAGTTTTATTTTGTATTAACAATCTTCTTGTCAAACCTTCTAAATCACTCAAAATTTAACACCTTTTTTTAATTTTCAAAAAGAGTTTATTGCTAAGTTATATCTAAAGCTTATAAGAATGATAAAAATGATAAACAAAAAAACCTTTGGACTTAATTTTCTCTTATGATGAAAAGTAGAAAAAAATTTCAAATAGCATATGTATAAATTAAAAATAAAAAAAAAAGTAAGGTTCTAATAGACCTTTTTTAATTTAGAATATTTATTTACTTTAACGAAATTCCCTATCATTCCACCAACGATACCGATAATAATTATAATAATTACTACGGAATAAATAATATTGGTGATATCTGATGGAACAGCGGATATTTCTGTAATGTTACCTCCAGAAAAGAACGAAATAGGGAATATTTCTGGTTGGTTAAGAAGCAACAAAAACACAGGAATATAAGCAATATTGTAAATGGCTCCTATTATTAAAAAAGCTTGTTGCCCGGTGTAATTACTTACTCCGATTACAAGCCTAATTAAATCAAGTAACCCGCTTACAAAAACTAAAAATCCAAATAATTTTAGCCATTCAAGGAAAGCTGGTTGCATCGCCCCCGTGACTGGAAAAGGTTGGATTATTAATAGCAAACCAAAAATTATACCCGCGGAAGCTCCAAAGATCAGTTCCCCAACAGTAACTGGTTGAGTTTTTTTAATTAACCGTTTTTGTTTAGCCTCTTCCAATTTTTGTTTTCTTAATGCTTTTGCTTCCTCTAATTTTTGTTTTTGAATTAACTTAGCTTCTGTACGTCTTTCTTCCCTTAAAATTTTACTTTCAGCTATCCTTTCTTCTACTCGAGCCTTAGCTGCGGCTAGTTTTTCTTTTCCAAGCATTCTGGCTTCTTCGATGTGTTGTTTCGTGTATTCTCTTGTTTCTGCCATGTATTCTTCTGTAAAAGTGAATGGAAAAATTATAGCTAAACGTTTAGGGATTACTCCAAAATCTTCAGGTAAAAATCCTTCCATAGAAAAGTAGACGAATACTATTGTAATTACGATGGCTGCAATTAAACACCCAATCCAAATTCCAGATAACATTCCTCCTAAAATATCCCACCAGGGAACCGAAACCACCCAAATAAACGAGAACCGGAAAACAGCAACAATGATATTGATAAAAATAATTACTGCGAAAAAGAAGAACAAAGTTCTTAGGTAAAAATCAAAAAGCTCTTGTGTTAGAAAGAATTTAGGAGTACCTCTATTTTTGTACAATTTAGCTATACTTTCAGGAGTACCCATTCGGTTAATGGCTTCTTTTATATCTGCATCAGTTATTTCTTCACCTTGAGAAATTGCTCTTGCCTCACCGTATAATTGCGCGGTTAAGTCTTCTAAAACGTTTTTTAGTTCTTCTTCCTTCCATTTTAACCATTCGGGAAGTTTTTGTTTCACTTGATTAATATAATTTTTAACAATTATATTCTCAGTTTCACTCATGAGAACTCATTTTTTTTTTAATATATTTTTATTAGATAGTAATCCAATATTTTTATAATTACTAATGTTCGTGTTCTTTTAAAAAAAATGGGGACCAATTTTCAAGCTAATTAAAATCAATAGTTATCTTAAATAGAATAGAGATTATACTAAGATAGGAGTTCGATAATATCAATATGGAAAAAAAATCTTTAATTCCTAATGAAAAAGCGAAGAGGCGAAAATTTGGTCTACATTTTACTTCTATTGATATGTTTTATAGGTATATTTTTCCCGAAATTAAGGATTTCTTGGAAAATTATTTATGGGTCGATCTCTATGCTGGTGAAGGTAATTTAATTCTACCAATTCTAAATGAAATTCCGGTAGATCAGCGAGAATCTTTTTTTCATAATCATATTTATTTATTTGATGTCCAAAAAGATATGGTTCAAGAGTGTATTAAAAATGCAAGAAAATATGGAATTCCAAAAGAAACTGCAGAACGGAATATTAAAATACGGGATAATCTAGAAAACTTTCCACAGATTCTAAAACATCAAAAATACCCCATATTTCACATTACTAATCCACCTTACCTCTACTTGGGTTATATTAGGAAGCATAATGAAACTCAAAAGTATTTGAGCTATTTTGAAAGTAGAAATGAAGGATACCAAGATTTATACCAAATTGCGATGATTAATGACTTACGCAACGATGTTGAGAATTTAATCTATGTTATTCCAACCAATTTCTTATATGGCGCTTCTGTTTCCAATAAATTTCGATTAGATTTTTTAAAGCATTATAAAATTAATAAAATTACCATATTTGAAACTTCTATGTTTAAATTTACCGGTACAAACATATGCATAAGTTTTTTTAAAAGAAAAGCAATTTCAAAAGACGAACCTCAAACTTTTGAGGGTTTAAAATTTAAGGATAAAAACAAATTTGTTAAGAGAGAGTATAATTTAAAACCAAAATACAAATATCGTGCTGGTTCTGAATTCGATGAATTTATTGAAGAAAACAGTACTCGTAATCCTCTAAAAGTAAAATATTACCTGCAAAAAGAGGAAGTACTTAATAACTTCGGTTCCTTTGAGATTAAAGTAATTGATGCTAATAAGTACGAGAATAATCAATATCGAATTCAGATTATTAGAGTAAGTGACGCATTGAAAGGAAAGTTAATGAATAATATTCTTTACGCTCGAACTGTTGATACTGGTTCTATTGATGGAAGAGCCGGATTAGGTATTATTAAGGAACATTTTGGAGTTGATGGAATATATGTTTCAGGAAATACTTATCGAACTCATCCCATTCAGATTTTTCTTGAACCTGAGCTTACATATGAGGATCAACTTCTCTTAAGGAACTTTTTTAATACAATTTTAGAATATTTTAGAGAGAAATTAGATAGCGAATTTCTAACTACATATAAATACTCTAAGGCAGACTATACGAGAAAATTCTTGGGATTAACTCAAGTAAGGGGCTTAATTGAGACATTTCCACATGAACTTAAGGAAGAAAATAAGGAAAAGTTAAAATCTTTTATAAAAACCAACGAAATTGAAAAAATCTTTAAATTTATCAAACAGTTTAAAAGTTAAAATTATTCAAGTCTATTGAACTACAGACTTGCGAACAAGAAAGCTATTAGACCAATAAACATTCCTATTTTTAGATATAAACTGATTTTTTTTAAATCTCCTCTTTCTAATTTAGAGGTGAGCATTAGTACAACAGTATAAGTTACTTCTATTAGACCTAAAATCATAAAGATAACAAAAAGCCATGGATTGAGAATATTAGTTAGAAGAGGTAACACAAAGAAAGTAATGGCTATTAACGAAAAGATTAACGCGATATTTCTTGAGTTTTTAATTCCAATCTTAATAGCTAAAGTCTTAACTCCTTGTTTTTTATCTCCTTCAATATCTTCGCAACCTTTAATAATTTCTCGAGCCATTAAAAGGGAAAATGCTGTAATAAAGAAAAACCAAATGTATGGTGGAATAAGTATGCTATTTAATAATGCGCCATATACTAGACCTATCGAAAAAGAGATGCCCACAGCAAGATTCCCGAAAAATCCGCTTTTTTTGCCCCATTTAGCATATACCCATCCAATAAATCCGAAAAACGAAGCTAATATAAAATTCAGTAGACTAAGATTAAAGATAATGGTGTTTAAAATACAGAGAAATATACCACAACAAAGATAAAGAATATATAGTAATTTTGCTTGCTTTAAAGTTATTGAACCTCTTGGAATAGGGCGTTCTGGTCTGTTAATTTTATCTATTTCTATATCGTAAATATCGTTAATAACCATACCGGAGGCTGCGATTAAAATATATGTTAATACACCTAATATAATATTAATGACGAGTCTCTCCCAGGAAACATCTAAACGGGTGTTTAATAATCCTATAATTACAGAAATAGCTCCCATTAAGCAATTAATAGGGCGTGTTATTTCAATAGCGTCTTTAAATTTCATATTTAAAAATTAGAATTTTTTTTATTTCAAACAGTAACTTTTCTTGTGTTCTTTCCCAGCATCCTTTATTTCGTCAATAATCGTTTTTAGAGAATTCCCGTTGTCCTTTAAAACCTGATTTTCTAAAAATGTCCCCATTACTACGACATCTGCTCCTGCTTCAACAAAACTTCGAGCATCTTCTTTAGAACTCACTCCTCCACCCACAATTATTGGAATACTCAAAAGATTTGAACTAAGACTAATAATTTTAGCAGGGATCCTTTCACTACCGGAACCAGCTTCTAAATATATAAATTTGAATCCAAAGTACTCCGCAGCTAAAGCGTAAGCAGCAGTTAATTTTGGTTTACTTCTTGGGAGGAGTTTCGCTTTACTTATCCAACCTGCGGTACCTCCTGGCTCTATTATCAAATATCCCGTTGAGATAATTTCAAGGTTAGATAGTTTAACCGTGTATGAAGCTATCGCTTGCTGACCTATAATAAAATACGGATCTTCCGAATTTAAGATGGACATGAATAAAATTGCATCTGCGTGTTTTGAAACATTAGCCACGCCTCCGGGAAAAATTATGATTGGGAGATCGACGTTTTCTCTTATTGCGAGTACTGTCTCATCGACGAAATTTTGATCAAAAACTGTACTTCCACCAATTAAAATAGCGTCAGTTCCTGCTTGCTCTGCATAAAGCGCCATTTTTCCTGCTTTGGAGGGATTTTGTTTGGTAGGATCTGGATCAATCAAGGAAAAATGGAGGGTTCCATCACGATTTATCTTATTAATTAAAAAATCGTAGGTAGTTGCCTTACAAGTGTCACTTATCAATGTATCAACCATAAAATTCACTTAATATAATTATTTTACTTTTTTAGCATTTATTAACATTTTCTTAATTTTATCATATACTTGAATAACCCGCATTTTCCAATCTTCAAAATTTTCAATTTTTGTTGGAAAATTTTTGTATAGTTTTGATATTTCGTTCATCCGAATTCGCAAGAAATTTAAATCCAACAAAAGATTTGGCTTAGAAATTCCTTTTAACGCTTTAGTTACCAAGCTAATTACGGGTAATTCAAATTCTCCAGTTGAGGAGATTTCTAGTATTTCCTCACCACTCAATAAATCTTGTTGTAGCGCAAAATTTAAATCTTCATTAGGAAGTATTTGGAGAGTCATCCTTAGCAAGTCTAGTGAAGCAAATTCTGCTCCAAAACTAGTCATGACATCATAATTATAATTCCATAACGAATTAACAGAATAATCTCCCTTTTCAATCGCATCTACAACTGTATTGGCAGCAAAAAAACCTCCCCTCATCGAAGGATCAATGCCTCCTCCATGAAGTGGATTAACTTGGCAAGCAGCATCTCCTACAAACATGATTCCATTGTCAGTGCACGACCAGAGGGGTCGTCTAACAGACACAACACCTCCACCAGAAGAAATAATTTCGTATTTCGAGGTTTTAATGAATTCATTAAAGACATATTGATGGTATAAGTCTTTTACCTTGCCCTTAAGATTCATAAATGTTCCAAGACCAATATTAAGGGACGATTCATTTTTCGGAAAATACCATATATAGCCCCCTGGTGCTTTTTCTCGATTAAGAATTATTGATATGTAATTGGGGTTATTAATTCTTAAATCCTGAGGTGAAAACTTCACGATTTCTCTGTAGCAAAGAATACTATCTTCCTTTAATACCTTTTTCTCTACTAAATTGCTCTTTACTTTCTTTCTTAGGGGAGAATAAAACCCAGATGCATCAATTAAAACTTTAGACCGTAAATTCGCTTTTTCACCATTATATAGCTTTACTTTTACTCCAGAAACCGTATTTTGGTTATATAATAAATCTAAAGCCATTGTATTATCAATAAATTGATCCACACCAGCATCTAATGCTTCGTTTAGTAATCTTTGACCAAATTCAATCCTATTAACAATATAACCAGCTTGTTTTGGATCAGTGAGATCAATGCATTTTTTTAAATCGGGAGTGTATAGCTTGGCACCTTTGATTTTGCAGGAAAGTTCATTGCCTTTCGGATGCTTAATCTTAAGAAAATCAAAAATATCATTACCAACCGCATCCCCACAGATTTTGTTACCTATTTCTTTTTTATCCTTACTGTCAATAAGGCAAACTTTTAATCCTTTTTCTGCGGCAAACCGGGCAGCAACACTACCTCCTGTCCCTGCACCAACAACAATAACATCAAAAGTCTTATGTAGGTTTTCCATAGAACTCAAGCATTGAAATAGATTTTTTTAATATTTAGATTAAAGTTAGAAAAAACACGATAACCACAGTAGCGATTGGGACCGTTAAATCGTCCCAAGTAGATGGAGATATTAACTCAACTATAGTTGCCAATGCACTGGTAATTAAAGAATATATAAGGGCAATCTCAAGTGTGAGATGGTTTTGATTAATTGGATTTGTGACGCCCAAAATAGTGAATGCTAATAAACAAAGAAGAAATCCACTGATAAAGAAAGCTAAAGAGCCTTCTAAGGATCGTGTAGTTTTCACCCATGGTATTTTTATTTTTCTCTTTCCATATTTCTTGCCAATTACTGAAGCTAGAGTATCAGAAATAATCATTAACATTATTCCCGCTATAGGAAAATACATCTGATCTGGAGCAATTATTGCGAAAATTGTTATTAATATAGTAATTGATAGAGAGTAATGAAATGGTCCTTGTAGGTAACCAACTTTCTCTTCTTCTTCTTCTCCGATTGAATCGTATAAATCTTTTAATTGTTTTACACTGCTTTTTTTTGAACTTAGAAGAGTTAAGAGCGTCATCGAACCAGCTAATATTACAGCCCACCATGGCGAGGTATAATAAGGTGTTGTCAAAACCGCTAGCCCAGCAAGAAGATGTACCGCTTTACGAGCTTGAAATTTAGTAATTTTGTCTCTTTTTTTCAACTGGACAGGTATTAGTATAGTAGCAAGCACATAAATAAAAGTTAAAAACAGAATAAATAAATTAAATAAAATATCCATAGAAATCAGTTCCTTTTTTGTAGTTTTATTATTAACACAGATAAAGTTTAATGTATTTAAAATAAAATCCGATTAATTCTAATATTAAGTGTGATAAACGATAGAAACATGAATTATTGCATTTAGATAAAGTTATTTTTTATTTTGCATTTTACCAGTTACATACGATAATGAGTAATGTACGATGAACGTAAAATATTCAGATTCAAAACTCCAATCTTTACCTTTCATGAATGTAAATCTCGATTTGGATGAGAGAGTAGAAGATTTGTTGAGCAGATTGACGCTTGCAGAGAAATTTAAATTAAGCTCAGGCAAATTGATGTGGCACACGAAACCAATTAGAAGATTAGGTGTTAAATCATTTACGATGTACGATGGCCCTCATGGTGTTCGGCCGGACGCTATGGGGGAAATTAAAAGTACTTATTTCCCTTCCGTTATTTGCAGGGCTTCAACATGGGATTCTAAACTTTCGTACGAATTTGGAAAATCAGTCGCTGAGGAGGTCCGTGAAGTAGGCGCCCATATGCTTTTAGCCCCGGGGATTAACATTCAAAGAACTCCGATGAATGGAAGGACTTTTGAGTATCAAAGTGAAGATCCATATCTAAACAAAGTTTTAGCTGTTGCAACTGTAAAGGGAATTCAGAGCCAAAAAGTAGCGGCTTGTGTGAAACATTACATATGTAATAATCAAGAAACAAACCGGCTTACGGTTAATTCTGAAGTTAGCGAGCGAGCATTACAAGAAATATATTATCCTGCCTTTAAAGCTACAGTACAAGAAGCTGATGCTTGGTCGTTTATGACCTGTTATAATAAAGTAAACGGAATTTATGGTTCAGAGAATTATAATCTATTGAGAGAAATATTAATGAAAAAATGGGGTTTTAGAGGATTCACCGTCTCAGATTGGAATGCTACAGCCTACACAAACACAGCGGAATGCGTTAAGGCAGGATTATCTCTTGAAATGCCTACAGCAAAGAAATATAGTAAAAAGAATATGAAAAACTCATTTAATGAAAAAAAATTCACCATAGACGAGATTAATGAGAACATCAGAAGATTATTACGAGTCATGTTTTTAGTAGGATTATTCGACGATGAAGAAACATTACCTAAAGGTAGTAGGAACACCCCTGAACATCAAGAGTTAGCTCGCAATATAGCCGAAGATGGTATTGTTTTGTTAAAAAATAAGGGAGGTTTACTTCCATTAAATATCGAGAATGTAAAAAAAATAGCAGTTATTGGCCCAAATAAAAATTTTCGATTAGGAGGGGACATTTTATCCGGTGGAGGTAGTTCAGTTAATTATCCTCCTTACGAGATTACACCCCTTGAAGGTTTAAGGGATAAATGTAAGAATAAAGTAGAAATAATTGAGGATCCTTCAATAGCAGACATAACAGTTATTTTCGCAGGACTTAACCATAATCATGGAATGGACTCTGAAGGGGAAGATAAAGAAGAATTTGGACTGCCTTTAGAACAAGTTAAATTAATTAAGGAAACGACGCAGAAGAATTCTAATACAATTGTAGTGCTAATCAGTGGTAGCCCTATAGAAATGGAAGATTGGATCGAACTAGTCCCTTCTGTAGTTGAAGCTTGGTATGGAGGTATGGAAGCAGGAACGGCTATAGCTAATGTCCTATTTGGAGATGTAAATCCTTCTGGAAAACTTACGATGACTTTTCCAAGAAAGTTGTCAGATTCACCAGCCCATAGTTCCAAGAGAAGTTATCCGGGAAATGATAAAGTTTTCTATGACGAGGGTATATTCGTTGGATATCGCCATTTTGACACAAAAAATATTGACCCCCTCTTCCCTTTTGGCCATGGATTATCATATACTAATTTTACTTATGAAAATTTAACGATAAATAAGGAAAAGATGAGAGAAGATGACACGATTAAAGTATCCGTTGGCATCACTAACACGGGAAAAATAATGGGGAAGGAAGTTGTACAGTTATATATTCAAGATGTTGAATCTAGCATAGAGAGACCACCAAAAGAATTAAAGGGATTCAAAAAAATCAGTCTTAAATCTGGTCAGATGGAAACAGTGGTATTCGAGTTGAATAAGGATGACTTGTCTTTTTATAATCCGATAGAAAATTCTTGGGTAGTTGAAAAAGGAAAATTTAAGATATTAATTGGTAGTTCTTCAAGAGATATTCGACTTGAAGGGAAATTAGAGTATTCATAATAAGCATAAATAATTTTTAAAAAAAAAAAGAATAAAATTGTAATTATTCAATAGTTGGACATTAATTATTCAAAATAATGTGCGCCTTCTTCCATTGCAATACCTTGAATTTCTCCAAATGCAATAGCATCTTGAAGATTACCGTCAATAACTAAATCTCCAGACATATATGCGCTCGTAGAATCTATTTCGCCAGAAGACATGCCTGCCCAAGTAGCTGCTGTTGCGGACATGGTAACGCTAGGATCTTCACCTTCTCCCTCGCCATATTCAACCGTTCCTTCCCCCATTTTAACCCAATACTTATAGTTTATGTCAGTTACTGCAATTTGAACAAGTGTGGCATCCATATCTTCCAACTCTTCTTTTAAATCTTCGTTTTCTTCGGCCAATTGCTTGACAAACTCAAAAAGTTTGAGAGCATCTGAAGGTGCACTTGTACCTTTAACTCTCATTTCTTTCAAATCGTCTATTAATTTCTGGTCAACCATTTTATTTTTCAACCTTTAATTAGTATATGATAAAATTGTAGTTAAATTTACATTATTAATTTATTTAAATATTTATTTTTTGTCGTTTTTTGATCCAGAAATATCAGTAAATAATATAATGGTACATAATTATTACCAGTTATTCACATCTAAAACTTTTTAATTATAAGCTACCTTAATAAAATAACGTAAAATACTTGACTACGGTAATACTATGTTGAGAGTAGGGATAATAGGATGTGGTGACATCGCAAATTTAAATGTGTTAGGTTATCTTGAGTCCCAAGAAACCGAACTCGTAGCGGTAAGCGATTTAGACTTAAAAATGGCGGGAAAAAAGCTAGAGAGATGGGGTTTACGCACAGTTCCAATATACGAAGATTATAAAAAAATGATTGATCACGAAGATCTTGATATTGTAGAAGTTCTTACACCTCATCATCTTCACGCTCCAATGACGGAATATTGCGCAAAAGCAGGTGTTCCGGGAATTTCTGTCCAAAAACCAATGGCTCATACAATAACCGATTGCGATAACATGATTCGTGTCTGTAAGGAAGAAAATGTAAAACTTAAACTGTTTGAAAACTTTAGGTTTTATCCAGTTTATTTGAGAGCAAAGGAACTATTAGAACAAGGATTAATAGGTGAACCTTTAAATTTCAGAATAAATACCATTGCTATGGGAGGGCCAGGTATGTACGTAGATATTAAGGCTCTTCTTTGGCGTCGTAATTTAGAGAAATGTGGAGGAGGTTCATGGATATACGATGATGGAATTCACAAATTATCAATGGCGTTATGGTTAATGGAACAAGAGAAAGTTGACGAACTATATAGTTGGATCGATTATTTTACGACAGTAATGGATTCACCAAATCTTATTTTTTGGAAATACCCTAGCAAAGAACCAGATGATCCCCCTAAATACGGTTCGATGCAGTTTACTCTTGCTCCTAATGTTTATTATCCAAGTAATTATTATGATTGTGACGAATTTATTGAAATCTCTGGAACGAAAGGCATGATGTGGTTAAATCAATGTACTGGCGGAGGAAATATAATATCTAAAACACCTCAATTTCCTCCTATTGTTGTGTATAGTGGTGGTGAAGTTAAAAACTTTGGAGAAGAGTTACCAAGAGATTGGAGATATTCTTTTATTAATTCTACTGAACATTTTATCAAAGTTGTTCAAGAAGAGAGCGAGCCAGTTTATACAGGTGAGCAAGGGAAGAACTTATGCGTTTTTGGAAAATTGCCATATATATCGACCCAAAAGAAAAGAATTGTTAGGTGGGATGAAATCACCTCAGAAAATGAGCAAAATGGTTCTTGTAAGGTAGAAGAGCTTGTAAAGGTGGATGGAGGAACATATATCAAATATCTTAAAAGGATTAGAAAGGATTTAAAAAAAGGCATTCAAGAAGGATTAGAACACAAAGAATTTAAGTATCAATATGATCTTTAATTTTTTTAGGGAAATCTTTCATCAAGATTTCATTCCCCAATTCAGAAGATCTTATGGCTGCTAAGTTAAATCTTAAAATGTATTTGGCTTGTTCGCCAGATAATATTGGTTCTTTATTTCCTTTTGCAACCTCTATTAAATGTTTTGTTGTATTAATGAAACTCCGTTTCCAGTCTTTCTCAAATTCGTAAAAAGTTTCCACTTTACCATCACGAATGATTACAATTGGAGCAAATACATCTGACTTTGACATAGGGTTTCCTATAGATGTCCCTTGATTTATTTTCATTATTCCTCTACTTGCGATTATTTCTATAAATTCATCAGTAGGATAGTAGTAGGAAGGAATTTCCATTTCTGGCATTAAAGAAAACTCCATGTTGCCATACTGGGGAATAATGTGCTCTTGATTTTGTTTATATTTGAACATTACATATGCAGGCGCATCTAAACCTTTAAAATTACCCGCCCATGCAAAAACTTTTTCGATTTTTTCATCAAATATCCATGTAGCTAAAGCAAAAGAATGCCAAGCATTGTCAAGGAGAACTGGTGAGCCTGCTTCGGTACCTCCCATCATTTCTGGAACTTCTCTCCATTTTTTAGCGTCGTTTGGAATCATCCAGCCTCCTTTACCCCCCATAGCGGTTTTTATCCTAATGGAGGAAGGATCGCCAATATAATCTGAATCGATTAACTCCTTGGCTTTTAGGAAATGTGGATCAAATAAGAAATTTTCATATATTGAAAGAGTTGATCCGGAATTATCACATGCTTCAATCATCATATCGGCTTCTTCAAGGCTTAAAGCCATTGGTTTTTGGACCGAGATTGTTTTAACTCCCTGCTTGGCAGCGTAGACAACTACTTCAGCGTGAAGATGATGAGGAAGAAGAATTTCAATAATATCTAACTTTTCTTTATCTAACATTTCTTTATAATCAGAATATACTCTGGTATCCTTACCTAATTTGAATTTTTTAATTTTTTCGGTGGCTTTTTCTATAGTTTTATCACTTAAGCATGTAATTTCAACATCCTCATTATTCAGATATCCCTGAATGTTTAAATCGAAAATAACTCCAGTGCCAATAATTCCAACCTTTAACATATCAATTTAATAAAATAATCTATGAAATTTATATCGCTCTGTTTATCTATACATTAAAATTAAACCTAAGGAGAATTATATCTAATTAAGTCTATACGAATAAAATTTCAAATGAAATTTACAGATTCATAAGTAAAATTATGTTTAAACAAGCAATTGTTAGAAAACCATGCAAAAAATTTCAATTTGGGATTTCTACTTCCAACTTAGGAAAACCAGACTATCAAAGGGCGTTACATCAGCATTCAAAATATGTTGAAGCTCTTCAAAAATGTAATCTTTTAGTAATTGAATTAATTGAGGACGATCGCTATCCAGATTCTACTTTTGTTGAAGATACTGCAGTTGTGGATAAAGAATTCGCTGTAATAACTAATCTTGGAGTAGAGAGTCGAAAAGGGGAAGAAATTGAAATTAGTGAAAAGCTAAATGGATTCTACGAAAATATTGAATTCATAAAGGCTCCTGGTACGTTAGAGGGAGGTGATGTAATGAAGGTAGAAGACCATTATTATATTGGACTTTCGGATAGGACAAACAATGAAGGAGCTAATCAGTTAACGAAGATTTTGAAGAGTTATGGATATTCTTCATCCAAGGTGCTTCTTAAAAATGTTCTTCACTTAAAAACGGGAATATCATATTTAGGGGATTCAATTTTACTTGTATCAGGGGAATTTAAAGACCGTTTTGATTTTAAGAAGTATAAACTCATTAAGGTACTATATAGTGAAGCTTACGCAACAAATAGCTTAAGGATAAATGAATATGTCCTTGTCCCAAAAGGATATCCAAACTTGAAGAAACAAATACAAAACTATAACTTTAAAATCTTAGAACTTGAAATGTCAGAATTTGAAAAAATGGACGGAGGACTTTCCTGCTTATCTCTTAGATTTTAGAAGTATTTAACCGATTGTGATTTAGATAGAAAAGAGAGACTTAAAAAAATATTTAGAAGTAATTTTAAATTTAATATAAGTATAATTTTAGTGGATTTGATAAGATATCGTGTCAGAAAAAAAAATGGAAGATACTTTATTAACTTACAGAAGAGCTTTATTGCGAGGATGTGGATATTCTTATCAGGATATGGAAAAACCACTAATAGCAATTGTAAATTCATGGAACGAAATAAATCCAGGCCATATTCATTTACGCACTCTGAGTGAACTCGTAAAAGACGGAGTAAGAGGTGCTGGAGGGACTCCAATGGAATTTAATACAATTGCCATATGTGATGGGATTGCTAATTCAGGTAAGAATTCAAACTTTGTTTTACCCAGTCGAGAGATAATAGCAGCATCAATTGAAAGTACAATAGAAGCTTATAACTTTGATGGTATGGTTATGATATGTTCTTGCGACAAAATAATCCCAGGCATGCTCTTGGCTAGTGCAAGGTGCAATATACCAACTATTTTTCTCACGGGAGGTATTATGATACCTAAAACTTTCGAAAAAAGCCCGTTAAAGGGAAAAACCTATGTAACTTCTGATATAAAAGAAGCAATTGGCCAATATAAAGCAGATAAAATCACTAAGGAAGAACTGCATCTTATTGAATCAGAAACCTGCTGTTCTGCAGGAGCGTGTAACATGATGGGAACTGCTAACACAATGGCATGCATCGTTGAAGCAATGGGGCTTTCCTTACCAAACAGTTCCACTACAACTGCTTTAGGGAAAGAACAAGAAAAATTGAGCACTGAAACAGGAAAAATAATCGTCAGTTTGGTTGAAAAGCGGATTACTGCCTTAAATTTAATAACTCATGAATCAATAAGTAACGCTTGTAAAGTAGCTTTGTCTTTTGGAGGATCAACGAATATGATTCTCCATATGTGTGCGTTGTCTCACGAAATTGGAGGTAATTTAAACCATTTTGATTTTGATGAATTTAGTAAAGTAGTTCCCTTGTTAACTAAATTAAAATCTTCATCCGAATACAATCTCACAGAATTCCATGAAGCAGGAGGTGTTAAAGTTTTAATGAAGAAATTGTCGAATTGCTTAGATTTATCTACTTTAAATGTATTCGGAGAGACTTTAGAACAGTATCTAACGAAAATAAAGCCTTTAGAGTATCAAATAATTCGAGAACTAAACGATCCGATCTCTCCAGAAGGAGGGATTGCTGTTTTGAAAGGAAATTTAGCACCAGAAGGAGCCGTAGTAAAACAGAGTGCTGTTGGCATCAAGATGAGGCATCATAAAGGGTTTGCTAAAGTATATGATTCGGAAGCAGATTTGAAGGAAGCGTTAATGAGCCATAAAATACAAGAAGGAGATGTATTAATTATTAGGTATGAGGGGCCAAAAGGCGGTCCTGGAATGAGGGAATTATCAATACCAGCTGCAATCTTAACGGGTATGGGATTAGGAAATTCTGTTGCAATGATAACTGATGGTAGGTATTCAGGTGCCACGAGAGGTCCATGTATAGGGCATGTTTGTCCCGAAGCATATGAAGGAGGACCAATCTCAATCGTCCAAGATGGAGATGAAATTGAAATCGATTTGGAGAATCGTCAACTTAACATTCTAATATCTAATGAAGAAATCGAAGAAAGATTAAAAAATTGGAAAAAACCTACATTTAAAATTGAGAAAGGATATTTAGCTATTTATCGAAAATTAGTAAGTTCTGCAAAAATCGGAGCTTACTTAAATTAAATATGCACACCCTGATTATAATGCTTGATGAAAATCGTATTAAAGAAAATTTAGAAACATTTTCTTTTCCTAGATTATCTGGAACAGAAGGAGAGAGAAAAGCATTAAAGCTGGCTCTCAAAAGAGTGGAAGATTTGAATCTTAAGCCCATGATCCAAGACTTTATGTTTAGTACATTTTTTGGACGAATTTACCCAAAAGTAGCTTTTTTATTGGGATTCGTTATTCTCTTTTTATTTTATCTTAATTTTACTACAATCATTATACCCCTTCTTTTAATGATAAGTAGCGTCATATTAGTTATTTTATTTTTTCTTGCGACTAAACCTGAATCGATGAGATTACCAAAGCTACTAAATTCTAGTAATCTTTATGTTAAAGTCGTTTCTAATCCAAAAAAAAGTCAGTTAGACCCTACTTTTAAAGAAACAACTACCGTAGAGAAAAATATATTGTTTATGTGTCATCTTGATTCTAAAGGACAAAGATTTTCTATTCTTTATCGAGTTAGAATTATAAGAACATGGGTATTTTCAGGGGTGATTATCTTAATTGTAGTTTTAATTAAGAATTATATTTTGACTCTATTTTCTTTGTTTTTTTACATTATTGGAATCATCCCATTAGCAGTAAACCTTATAGCTGCAATATTATTTCTACTAAATACAACAAATGATAGTTCTAAAGGTGCTATTGATAACGCATCAGGTATCGCATGCGTATTCGAATTACTCTCATATTTTTCAAATCCAGATTCCAGATTAAAACATTTTAATTTATGGTTCGTGTTTACAGGAGCAGAAGAATGTGGAACCATGGGAATTAGGAATTTCTACCAAAAAATTAAACACCTCAATAAAGAAGAATCCATAATTTTTAATTTTGATTCAATCGCCGAAAGTTCATACTTCTTTCCAGATAATAATACATCGGATCAAGTCCAATCTATTTTTAGTATGTTTGTTAAAAATAACAAAAGCTTAGTAATCAAAAGTAACCCTAAGAAAATTCCGTTTGGTTCCCATACTGATGGTTATTATCTAAAAAAAAAGAACTTTCATGGCATTGGATTTGGTGATTTGGAATGTTATGAGCACATTCATTCAGTTCATGATACAGTTGATAAAGTAGATATTTCTTTGTTAAGAAGGCTTTGTGAAACTATTATCGACAACTTAATAGTATTTGATGACCAAATTAAGAGTAAAGATTAAATATTAAAAAATTAAAAGATTGGAGATTTGAACGTAAAGGAACTAGGCGTGGTCTTAACACCCCCTATAACCGCAGATTACATAGTGTCCAAATTGGGAAATATTTCAGATAATCAAAAAGTATTAGATCCGTGTGTAGGTCCTGGAGTTTTTGTTAAGTCTTTATTAAAGGCTGGTGTTGATAAAACACAAATCTTCTGTCATGACGTAAACTCGAACTATAAAGTTAATATTAAAGATTTAGGTGTAAAATTCAAGTTTATAGATACTTTGCTCTCGTTTAATTCAGAATGTTATGGAGAATATGATTTTATCGTTGGAAATCCTCCATATTTAAATAAGGCAAGCAGTTATGTGAGGAAAAATAGAGCTAAACTAAAACAAATTTATGGAAAGATCAATGCTCATGAAACATATTCAATGTTTATAGTAAATAGTATCTGGCGTTTGAAAGAGGGCGGGAAATTAGGTTTCATTACAAGTGATTCTTTTTTAACATTGAGCACTCATTCTAAATTAAGAAGCTTTATTCTTAAAAACTGTATAATAAATGAAATATTACTTGCTCCAATTAATTTGTTTGATAGACAAAATGTTAGCACATACCCTGTAATATTTTTTCTTACTAAATGTTCTAAAGAGGAAAATGAGCAAGTCCGAGATAATAATCTGATGAAAATTATCCCTCGTATTAAAAGTGAGAAAGAGTATTGGAACCCTCCCGTAATAATTGAGATTAAACAAAAAAGGTATAAGGCACTTCCTTTTAACATATTTTTCGTAAACGCTGAAGAACAAATTTTAGATTTATTCGAAAATGCACCTAAACTAGAGCTTTTTCTAAAGGGTTACATCGGTATGCACACTCATAATAATAAAAAGTTCATAGCTGCGATTGAAAACACTGAACTTTCTGGTATTTTTAGAAAGAAACGCAAATTGGAAAAAAAAAGTGAGAATTTTAAAGTAATTACTCGCCTTGAACTGGAAAAAAAAAGATGGAAACCTTATTTAAAAAGAGGTGGCGGGGAACAATATCATAGACCTATTATGGAAGCTTTAGATTGGGAACAAGACTCAATCTCAATATACGATATTCCCAAATCTGTTCCTTTTGGAGAGGAAGGGATAGTTATAAGCGGGATTAGTTCGAGATTAGCTGCACGTTATATGCCTGAGGGTTGCTATTGGGATTCTAATAAAGCAATGGGATTTATCGTTCAGGACAGTTCAATCTCAATTGATTATTTTTTGGGATTATTGAATAGTTCATTATATAATTATCTTTCAAAAGGCATTTTAAACAACACTAATAGCATTCAACTAACTGGAATACACTCTTTACCTTTTATTAAACCCGATAGAAGTACCCACGATGAAGTAAGTTCATTGGTTAAAAAGATAATTGAAAATAAAAAAAACAATTTATCTTACGATTATACTGAGGAACAGAAATCAATAGATATCATTATTTTTGAGCTTTATGCGAAAAAATATAATCTTTCAAAAAACCTTAGAAAAGACTTAGAAGAAAATTACGCGATCTATAAATAACTTTTTTTAAAGTAGTAAATAATTTTCTAGTTCCCACTCCGAACCTTTTCCTTCATTTTCCGCCATTTGATAATCTTCAATCTCTCTACTCTTAATATCCATAAATATATTTACTAATTGTTTTCCTAGATTTTTAAGGATGAATTTACTGTTCCCGAAAGATTCTAAAGCTTCAGACAGATTTTGGGGCAATTTTTTAATTCCTAAGGTTTGACGCTCTTCCGTTGTTAAACTATCAATATTTTCTGTAACGGGCGTGTTTGGTTCGATTTTCTTTTTTATTCCATCTAAGCCAGCTGCGAGTAATAGAGCTGTTCCTAAGTAAATATTCATTGTCGCATCACCAGCTCTATATTCAATTCTAACAGATTTTTCGTATCCAGGTACGCGAATTAATGCGGTTCTATTACCTATACCCCAAGAGATATGAACTGGTGCTTCATGATTAGGAATTAGTCTCTTGTACGAATTAGTAATAGGATTCAAAATGACCGAGATCGCATCGGCATGCTTTTGAATCCCACCAATATAATAACGGAGAAGATCACTTATACCTGCGTTTGCATTAGCAAAAATATTCTTTCCATCTTTTTCTAAATATTGATGTATATGTAAACCGCTTCCTGCTACTAATGGAAAAGGTTTTGGCATAAATGTAGATATTAGACTCTTACTTTTAGCTTCATTTTTAATTATCACTTTTGCTGTTTGAACATTATCAGCTTGATTTAGAGCATTGTTAGGCAAAAATTCAATTTCATGTTGACTTGGTCCTACCTCGTGGTGAATAGTCTTTATTCCAATACCCATTTTCATCATTGCACTTGAAATTTGAAGGCGTAATTCACTAAATTGATCTTTAGGAGGAATATCCATGTAAGTTCCTGTATCAGCAGGCTTTCGATCGGTGGTTATGAAATACCATTCCAATTCTGGTCTTGTTAAGAAATCATAACCAAATGAAACCGATTTTTCAAGAATTCTTTTTAATATCCCTCGTGGGCAGGTAGGGTAAGCTTTACCTTTATTGTCAGTAACATCACAGATAAACCTCCCAACTTTAGAATTCCATGGAATTATTGCAAATGTGTTTAAATCTGGAACAATTTTCATGTCGCTTTGCTCTGTTTTTAAAAACCCAAGACTTGATCCGTCGATACCAGTCCCATCCTTCATAATGTCCCAAATTTCTACCGGGAAGTCAACTCCTTTAAACTCTCCGAAAATCGTTGTAAATTGAAATTGTATATAATTAATACTCTTCTCTTTAAAGATTTCCGAATAATCTTTAGTAGCCATATAATATCACATCTATAGTTTTTCTTCTTTTAATTCTTCTTCGTATTGTTTTCTCAATCCTTTTAGATAAGCAGGTCTCGGTACATCCCACCAGCCAACAGCAGGAGAACCAGTATAAGGATATTCCCTTTGAACTTCGATTTCAATGACATTAGGTTTTCCTGAATTGGAAGCTCTTTCTAATGCAGGAATTATCTCGTCTTTTTTTGAGACTTTTTCAGCGTAACAACCAAAGGCTTCACCAATTTTAGCAAAATCGGGTGTGTAAGAGTTCCCATCCATATCTTCAAAAGCTGTTCCATAACTACGATCCTCACCAAAAGCAGCTTGTTGTAAGTCTTTAATAGCAATCCACCCATGATTGTTTAATACTATAAAGAAGATGTTAGATAAGCCTAATTGAACTGCTACAGATATTTCCGAAATTGTCATCATGAAATCACCATCTCCTACGAGCGCAACTACTTGGCGATCAGATTTTCCTGTATCTATAACCCCAATTTTAGCACCTATTGCGGCTGGAACGCTATATCCCATTGTAGAGAACCCTCCAGCAGTAAAGCACGTTTTAGGTTCGTAAAATTCTAATTCTTGAATCATCTGAGCTTGTACATTACCTGAACTAGTCACAATTATTGCGTCTCTATCGAAAAACTTACGAATTTCTCTTAAAACGGTGGAAATCATTACTGGTACTTTGGAATCATCTCGAAACTCATCAAGAGATTTAAACCATTTCATTTTCTCGTCTTGCATTTCATTATAGTAATCAGTTGTCTTATAGTCAACAGAATAGTCTTTGAGGTCTCCTAAAATTTGTCGTAAACACGCTTTCGCGTCCCCTACTACTCCAACTGAAACAGGATAGTTCTTTCCAATTTCATGGGGATCAATGTCTATTTGAATCAATTTTGTTGGAGGAATCGAAAAACTTATTCCATCCTTGTATGAACTCGCTGTTTGATCAGCAAATCTGCAACCAACAGCAAGCAGAACATCAGAATTAGATGTCATTTTTAAACCGACTGTTGTTCCCTTACTACCAGTAGCCCAACAAAATAGAGGGTGATCGTTTGGAAATGCGTCTTTTGCCATCATTGTACATATAACACCAGCTCCAATCTTTTCAGCTAATGCTTTAACTTCATCAAAGGCTACAGATGTAACAACACCGCCTCCTAAAAGAATTACTGGTCTTTTTGCTTCTTTTAGTAAGTTTGCTGCTACTTTAATATTTTTAGGATCAGCCATTATTCTTCCTGAGGATCTTCGCTCTAAAGGGGCTGGAATATCAGTATCAATCCAGTTAGCCTGTACATCCATAGGTAAATCTATATGCACTGGCCCTCTCCGTCCTGTTAACATGATATTAAATGCTCGTTGCATTACAGTGGGTAGCTGCCCTATTGTATCAACCTCAAAACTACGTTTTACGATTGATTCTAGGATTTTTGGCATGTTCGAATCTTTTTGTCTTTCTATTTCTTGAAGAACTCCCTTTCCTCTCATATGCACATGGGTGTCTCCTGTGATTACAAGACAAGGAAAAGAATCTACGAAAGCATCAGCGATACCAATAGCTGTATTAATTGCACCGGGTCCTATCGATGTGAAAACACACAAAGGTTTACCTGTGACTCTATAATATCCAATAGCAAGATGTACTCCTGCCATCTCCTGCTTAGGTTGAATCAATTGCAATTTATCTCTATCCCTATAAAACGCATCAACTAGTGGTAAATTACCATGACCAGGTATGCCTATAACATATTTCATACCTTCTTTTATCAAATATTTGGTAATTATTTCTCCTCCAGTATAATATGGCATAGTATGCCATATAATAATCCTTTCCTTAAGAAAGGATAATAAAAAAAAGGAAGGGAGTCAAAATTAAGAAGACCATGAATATAATTAGAAAGATCAAGCATTTATTTCTAGTTGGACTACTTCTCGCAAGTCTTATTGGTTGTTGATTTTTCTCTCCAGCAGTAGGCATTGTTTTAGTTTTTATTTTTTTTGGATAAGTTTCTGTGAGATCTTCATAGGGATAAAAAGGTAAATCCGTTGGATCCTGAGGATCTGATCCTATGAATTCTTCGTAAGCATCACTGAATCCATCCTCATCTGAATCTTTGACTCCATCAAATTCATTGTCAGAATCACCATCTTCATTATCAAAATCATCATCACCATCTTCATCATCAAAACTATCATCATCATTATTAAAGGAGGTATTCATACCTAGAAAACAAAAAATTAGACTAAAAAATGTTTCCCTTCGATAATTTTAAATATTAATTCAAGAAGGTATTTTTTTCTTTTTATTAAAATATTCATAAACTATAATTTATTTTAGACTCCCTATTTATAAATTAATTTTCAAGTGATATCATAGCAGATATTAACATAATGTAAATTTCGAGGAGTAAATTGCCGTCTACTTTAGAGAAAATCAGGATTTTAGGAGAAAATTCTAAATATGATATATGTGCTAGCACGGCATCTAGCCGTACGGATAAATATCCAAAACTCTTTGGAGATTCCAAGGATTTTATAGGTAATACAGCTAGTGCAGGTATTTGTCATAGTTATACGCCCGATGGTCGTTGTATGAGTTTATTTAAAACCCTCTATACTAATAAATGTATTTATAGTTGTAAATACTGCTTTTCTCATAACTGTAAAAAAAGACTCAGTTTTACTCCCGAAGAATATGCTCGCACATTCATGAAATTATATTCAATGAACGTAGTTGAAGGTGTTTTTATCTCATCAGGAGTATGTGGGAGCGCTGATGATACCACAGAGGATATGCTTGAAGCTATTCGGCTATTAAGGTTTAAGTATAAGTTTCAAGGATATGTTCACTTTAAAGCGCTACCTGGGGTGAGCCAATCTCTTTTGAAAGAAGCTATAACCCTCTCTGATCGGATTTCAATAAATTCAGAAGCCTCTACCAAGGAACATCTTGCTGAAATTGCAGAACAAAAAGATTTTCATAATGATATTATTTTACGCCAAAGATGGCTAAAGCAGATTCGTATTAGACATAACGATGAAGCCTTAAAAATCATGAAAGATCTAAAACAGGATAAGGAGATAAAATTCCAAGAAAAGATGATAAAAGATCGCAGAGAAGATGGATATAAGAAATTTCGTTGGGATGGTGCTCCAATTCTCAACAGCGGACAAACTACACAATTTGTTATAGGAGCAGCTGAACATGAAACAGATTGGGATTTGCTTAAGAGGATCGATAACGATTATAAGGTTATTGATTTAAGACGCGCATATTTTTCCTCATTTATCCCAATACAAGGAACTCCTTTGTCAGCAAAACAAGCAGCTCCTTTAGAAAGAGAACATCGATTGTATCAAACTGATTGGCTATTAAGAATTTATCACTACAAATTAAACGATTTGAAAGAAGTTATTAATGAAGAGGGAAATTTACCGAGGGGTGATCCAAAAATACACCTAGCGAAAGATTACTTTAAAGATCGCGGCCCTGTAGACCCCAATACTGCGTCGTACCAAGATTTAATCAGAGTGCCTGGTATAGGTCCAATATCTGCAAAAAGAATTATTAATCTGAGGAAACAAAAAATATCTCTTAACCGTCGGCAAGACCTTAAATCAATTGGCGTTATATTGAAACGTGCTGATCCATACCTTAAAATAAATGGATATAATCAAACTACAATCCAGAATTTTATGAATTAGAGAGGTTAATGTATGAAAAATGAAAATAATTGTGAAGATTCACTAAAAGTAGTAGGACGAGCAAAAGGCTATTCTAGGGAGGAATTGATCGCCAATCTTCCCCGACACTCCAAGTTCCATCTAGATTTACTAAAACAAGTCATGACAATACCAGAAGTATCTTTGCGAAACTCAGGAACAGCCATGGCAAAGAAAATTATAAAAATGATGAGGGAAGTAAATACTGAGGCTTATCGAGCTAAACAATTTACGCGAACAGAAATAAATAAACATGCTGTATTATATGGAATAGTCTTACTCAAACATCATGTAATGGATAATGTATTGAAATATTTTCATGAGAGATGGCCACAGTGCATAATTTGTCTTTATAACGAACATAATCAAAGAACTGGAATAATCAATGAAAAAGGGAACATTCGAGAAGTTAAGCTTCCTCTTAAGGAAACTGTTGAAAAAGTAAGTAAAGAGCGCCCAGTTGTCCCATATTTCGACAACATTCAATTTTCTGGCGAAGAAATTTTCGAGTCACTTTACAATTCTCAAAATATTGTAGAAAGAGAAAACTCTCGTTATTTTAAAAGTATGATTCCCGATAAATGCTTTGATCTTCCAGGAATGAAAAATGGAGTAGAGAAGCGCTACACGTCTCAAAAGAAAAAAATCGATGATTTTTTCTAGCTTATATTATTTTTGCAAAAATCTCTTTTGCTTCTTGATAGGACAAATTTCCTTCAGGTAAGTCAATTAAATTTCCCCCGGTTATATTGATCTTGCTTATCTCCTCGTTGTTAGAAATGAATCCTAGTAGTTTAACCCTATCATTTTTCAGATTTTCAACTTCATTTTTTAAAATTTCCTTTAAATTCTCGGGAAAACGATTACCTAATATCCAGATACGCTCGAACTTCAGTGTTAACTCGTCTATTATTTCTAAAATTCGTTTCATAGTGTGAATACCCATTTTTGAAGCGTCGGATACAATTACAAGGTCAGTGACATCACGACCAGTTTTACGAGCAAAATGCTCCAAACCAGCAGGAGAATCTAATAACGTTAAGTCATAGTTCTTAGAAAGAGTATCAATTACTTTCTTGAGGACATCATTAATAAAACAATAGCAACCTTCTCCCTCTTGCCTTCCCATCTCTAAAAGGTCGAAATCGTCCATTTCTATTAAGCAATTATACACATCCGATTCAATCAACTGACTTTTGGGCGTGTTAGGCGACATTTTCAGACTTTGAATTTTATCTTTCAAAACTTTCATTTTTCCCCCTATAGTGTCACAAAATTTAACCTCTTCCCCAATTACATCAGCAACGTTCGCATCCGGGTCTGAATCAATAACAAGGATATCTTGGGCTTTTTTCTTATCAAGGATATATTTTAAAAAAAGAACTAAGCTTGTAGTTTTACCAACTCCTCCTTTTCCAGCAAAAGCTATTATTTTTTTCATTATTCCTTCACATTTAATTTAATACGTTTCTAATTTATGCAAATCTTAGATTGATTAAAAATGTGATATGCATAGGATAAAAACAAAATGATGATTTCTCTTGAAAAACAGAAGAAAAAGGACTAAATAAGTTTTATTTAATTAATTAAGGAGAAAAAAAGTGTAACGAATTACTCTTGACGATAAACCGGAACGATATTAGAGGTAAATTCATCCAATGTGTATGGAAAATCGTCTTCGCTTGAAATTTTACCTAATTCTAGCAAAATTTGTCTTGCGAGTAACCAGAAAGCTAATCCTAATGCTTTTTTACCTCTATTGTTTGCGGGTATCGCGAGGTCGATGCCATCCAGGATATCGTCAGTATCAAATAGAGACACTACGGGAATCCGGGCTAATTTTGCTTCTCTTAAAATTACTTTATCTGCGTGAGGATCAACGATAACTACTACAGAAGCATCTTTAATGTAATCATCTATTATAGGATTGGTAAGAGACCCTGGAATAAATCGTTCGGTAATTGCTCTACATCCTAATACTTTACAAAATTGTTTTACTGGTTCTTTACCGTATCTTCTAACTGATGATACTATTACCTTATCGCTCCCTTCTTCTACGTATTTACTTAGAAATTTTGCAGCAGTCATAAGTCGTTTATCAGTTTGAGTTAAATCAATAACATATAATCCGTAATTTGTCTGCCTATAAATAAATCTTCTAGCATCTCCAGATAACAATTTGGTTCCTATATGGATACCACAACTTAGATACATTTGCTTTTTTTCTTCGTCTTTGTCGACTAATTTATCGATATCTCCAACTTCAGTGTCCATATCTTCGGTATCGAGTAACTCAAGTTCTTCTTCTAAATCTAACTCATCTTCAAAATCTTCTTCGAATTCTTTCTCAAAATCTCTCCTTAATTCTTCTTCGGAAATAGTTTCTTCTTCCTTCTCAGAATCCTTAGTAGTTTCGGTTTTTTTCTTTTTTTTAGCCAAGATAGATACCCAATAATTAAAGATTTAGTAAATAAAATAATACTCTTGATAAATGATAAAAAACGACATAATTTTAATATTTTATTAAAAGAATTCTTCTAAATCTCGTAGAACTAAAGATTTAATATGTCAATTAAATTTTAAATATTTATAAACTCATATAAGATATTTCATACAAATAGCTAATTTCAAGCGAGTGGTTTAAAATGGTATCCTATCGATTAGTAATTGGTATTATAGTTGGAATTATCTTTAGCTTTTTTACTGTATATTTTTTCAATATGGAGAATATTATTTTCCAATTACAAATTTATCTACAAACTGATTTTTTAAAGGTCATAATTATACAAATAGGTGCTAATTTTAAATTTGATCTTTTAGCTTTTTTCACGGGTACTCCGAACATAGTCGATTTTTTTGCCCCACAGCTTCTCGCTAGCATATTTATCGGCTTTTTGAGTGGCACTATTTCTAAAGGACTAAAAAGAGGTCTTATCGCAAGTTCTCTTGTAATAATAATTGATTTTTTAATCTGGATGTTGCTAAGCGTTATTTCTGGCGAAGATCTAATGGCTTTATTCCAAGGAGCTCAACTTTCTGGAACAATCGGAGGAATTTTAAGTGCGATCCTCGGAGCTATTATTGGCGGTTTACTCGGTGGAATTATCAGTGGTCCATATGAAGAAGTCTATTGATTTACCTATTTATAAATTAAATTATTATTTGGGTAAAAAATGTTGTTGAACTGAATAACTAAACCTTAAAGTTAATAATTAATTTCTAAAACGTAATGGCAAGAGAAGAAATTCTACATAGTAGCGATTTTGCTTTTGATTTATTGAAAGAATTAAAAGTTCCTTATAATGTAAGGCGTCATTCTCTAAAAGTTGCCGATAAGGCGATAGATTTAGCAGAAAAAATAAAGTTGAAAGAGATTGACATGAATTTAATTGAAATTGGTGGATTGCTACACGATATTGGCAGATGCAAAACTCACGGATTTAAACATGCATTAATTGGGGCTAAAATTATCAGAGAAAAAGGTTTAGGAGAACGACTTGCCAGAATTTGCGAAACCCATATTTTAGGGGGGTTAGATAAAGAAGATGCTAAGCAGGTTGGGTTACCTGAGAGAGATTTTCTACCCCTGACCCTTGAAGAAAAAATAATCTGTCTTGCGGATAAATATATAGCTGGAACTAAAGAAGTCTCAATCGAGCAGAGATTTGAGAAATGGTTTAGTAAATACGGTAAAACTCCGATACTCACTAAAGCTAAGGAACGAATTGAAAAAATCCAGAAAGAAATTGAAGATTTAGGGTAAAACACAGAATTAATTGTCTTGATTAACCTGGTACTTTAGATTTTATATTAATTGATCAAAATAAATGTAATAGATGCGAGCAATGCATATTGGTTTGTGTAGCTAATTTATGGCGTAAGATTGGCAATGAAATTTCTATTTCAGAAGACTATAAATAGAGATGTTTAGAATGCGCTGCGTGTTATCAAGTTTGTGATGCTGGTGCCATTAAATTTCGTTATCCATCAGGCGCTACAGAAATAATATTTGAGAAAGGGTAGCTTCGTTAATGTGATTTCAATTTTTTTTTTAACTGATTTAAAATTCCTCCAGATTTCAATATATCTTGCAAGAATTGAGGCAATTTTTCATATTTTAGTTCAATATTTTTTGATTTATTGAAAATTATCCCTTTTTCAATAGAGATTTGTACCTGATCTCCATCGGAGAATGTTGCCTCGTCCCAATCACATGTGATTCCAGCAACTCCATTATTAATAAGATTTCGAAAGTAGATTCTTGAAAATGATTTTGCAATAATTGCTTTTATCCCGAGAATTTTAAATACATTTACAGCTTCTTCCCGGGAACTTCCAGTCCCAAAATTATGACCCCCTACAATTATTGATCTCTTAGCTACTTTTTGAGCAAAATTAGGGTCTATAAATTCCAAAGTATGTTTAACCATTTCATTAGGATCTCTCATTGTTAAAGTATGGCTGGGTACAATATCATCAGTATTAATATCGTCTCCTAAAATATAAATCTCGCCTTCAATATCTTCCACTATTATAACACCTCCCTAGGATCAGATATTTTTCCCTTTAAGGCTGAAGCAGCAACGGTTGCAGGAGAAGCCAAAAAAATTTCAGCTGTTGGATCCCCCATCCTTCCGATAAAATTTCGATTCGTGCTACTAATACATCTTTCATCGGGACCTAGTACACCTAAATGACCACCTATGCAAGCTCCACAAGTTGAATGTGTAACTACAGCTCCTGCATTCAAAAATATTTCAACTAAACCTTCAGTCAAAGCATCCATATAAATTTCTCGTGATGCGGGAGTAACGATTAATCTAGTTTCCGGATGTATTTTTTTTCCTTTTAAAATTTTAGCTGCGATGCGTAAATCTTCCATTCTTCCATTAGTGCAACTACCTAAAAATGCCTGATCTATTTCTTCACCTTGAACTTCTTCTATTGTTGCTAAATTTCCGGGATTTGATGGTTTAGCTATCACCGGTGTTATTTTTGACAAGTCATAATCTAACTTTGTCTCGTACTCCGCTTTTTCATCCGGTTCTACAAATTTATATGGTTGATTCGTTCTATTTTTTAACCACAATTTGAGTTTTTCATCGGGTAGGAAAATCCCAAATTTAGCACCTGCTTCTACAACCATATTTGTTATTGTCATCCTAGAATCAATTGATAACCATGAAGAACCTGCTCCATGAAACTCTAATGCTTTATAAATTGCACCTTTGGTTGAAATATCTCCAATCATAGTTAATATGAAATCCTTAGACATAACTCCTTTATTCAATCTACCAGTTAACTCAACCTTTATAGATTCAGGAACTTTAAACCATAATTTTCCCGTTGCAAACACGACAGAAACATCGGTGGCACCAATACCTGTTGATAAGCAATTAAAAGCGCCATATGTTGTAGTATGACTGTCAGAACCAACTATTAACATCCCTGGCCTTGAAAATCCCAATTCGGGTAGAACTTGATGACAAATTCCTTTGTTAATCCCCATATTATGAACAAAATTATATTTTTTTGCAAATTTGACGCAATCTTGGTGCATTCGTGCTGCGTTAATAGTTGGAGCGGGGACCCAATGATCTAGAATAAAAAATATTTTATTAGGATCCCAGACATAGTCTATTCCGAGTTTTTCATATTCTAAGTGAATTCTTCCACCTAATTGTTCGTGTACCATTATTAAATCAATATCTGCCTCAACAAATTGTCCGGGTGAAATTTCTTTTACATTAGAATGTGCTTTTAGAATTTTTTCTGCAATTGTATAACTCATTCAATATCACGTTAAAACTCTTGATTTTCACTTTTAATTTTATAATTATTATCTATCATCTTTATTGTTTCTTTAAACAAAATGCAGGTGTCTAACAAAATTTTAGGATCTACTTTATCAGGAGTATCTTTGACTGTATGAGTATATAACGATGCCGCTTCAGTAAAAATATCGACGACATCGTATTTTCTTAGACGAAAAGGAACCGTATCTGAATGTGCTCCTGTGCTTGCATGTATCTTTTTGACATTTATATGTTTACCTTTAGCCGCGAGTAAAATATATTTGTTTAAAATTGGAGAGTAAATTTTGTGCATACCAATTCCATAAGACTGAATATACTCAATTCGATTATTTTTATGAGACTTACAAGAAACCATATCAAAGTTAATTTGAAATACTTTTCCTTTATCAAATAGATTTTCATACTCATCTAAAAATACCCGTGCGCCCATAGTTCCCAATTCTTCCGCAGAAAATTGACAAAACCAAATGTTCAAATATTTTAAAGGATTTTCAATAAAGAAAGAACTTAATTCAAAAACTATAGCCATTCCTGAAGCGTTATCTAATGCTCCAGGAGATTTATTATGGGTATTTAGGAAGAGTAAACATATATTTGAAAACGAGACTAAAACGATTGATATCCAACCGCCATAAATTGTAATAAAAAAGGAAACATCCAAATTTCCAAAAAGGATGATAAAATAAAAAATATAAACCGCTATTAACATTATTCCGCTATAAAATGTAATTTTATACAATACTACTCTCCAGAAAGTATTGTAAGATTGCGATTTAGAATCTAAATGAGCAGATACTATTATATTTCCAGCATCCTTCTCGGTTATCTTTTTAGCGGGAATTTTAGTAAACACATTAGTCGAGTTTAGAGTTTCCCCAAAATATTCGCCCCAAAAACCTGAAATTTCTGGATGTTTTACACCCTTAATTATTAAATATACCACCATAGTTATAAAAATTACTAACACCATAGTTATAGCACCATGAATATATGAGAATACTAAGAGATTCAAGACTAAGACTAGATTTAATGTCAGTAGCAATTTCATTAAAGTCATAGAATAAAAATCTGAAAAAGTAAAAGGTTGCTTCACTATTTGGTTTTTCTTGAATCCAATCTCTTTAAACATGTTATATGTTAAGTTAACTGCTTTGTTTTCACCTTCACTTCCTGCCAATCGTGGAAAACTAAAAGTGTTAACATATTTTGATAATTTATCCTTGTTAAAATGAGTGTTGTTTAAAGTCTTATTTCGAGATATTTTGTTTTACCTCGTTTTAAATGATTTATTTTTTAAATTGAATTCCTTTTTGAACTAATTTTTCTATAACGATATTTTGAATCCTTGATTGGACTATTTCTATTATATCGTCTGTATATATTACAAAATATCCCTCGTCTTTAGCTCGATTAAGATATACTTGTCTTACTTTATCTAATAATGTAGTTTCTTCGTACTTATCTAAAACTTTATGTTGTTTTCTAGCTAATGACATTTTAGGATCGATATCTAAGATTATTGTTAGATCGGGTTTACCCGCAAATTTATTTAAATCCAGCACCCATTCAACACTGATATTTTCAGATTGGCTTGATTGGTATGCAATTGAGGACTCTAAATACCGATCAGAAATTACGGTATATCCTTTCTCTAATTTTTCTTTTATATCATTATTGTAATGAAGAACTCTATCTGCTGCAAATAATAGAGCATCTGTAGAAGCAGGAATTTTATCATTCTTAAGGTAAGTTCTTAATAATTTTCCAATATCGCTATTTGACGGTTCCTGAGTTGAATATGTTTTTAAACCTTTCAAGCTTAAAAAACCTGCTAGTAGTTTACTATGAGTTGATGTACCTGAACCATCGATCCCATCTAGAACGATAAAAATTGATTGTTGCATGATTTTCTCACTTTAATTATTATTTATTCTTAATTAATAAGTAATTTTCTTATTTTATGATTAAAGTGTTAGTATCCATTTGTATAATATTTAATAAATATTTTAAAGGAGATAAATTATTTCTAAGTTGTTAATCATATAAATTAATGATGAACATGTCTACAAATAACACAGTAGGATATTGTCCGTTCTGCAAACAAAATGTATTATTAGTAAGAGAAGCTGTAAACTGGGCGCTAATAATTATTTTAATAATATTCACGGGAGGAATTGGTCTTATCGTATATGGGATCGTATATTTTAAAAAAGCTCCTAGTCGTTGTATTCATTGTCGCTCACAAATTACTCTAAGTTCAACCAGAAATGTCCAAACTTCAAATCAAATTCAAAATAACACGCAATTAATGTATAAAAGCGATAGCAATGCTGGTGATCATTTTGAAGAGAATAAAACACCACAGCAAAACTTCTGTTCATTTTGTGGAGAAGCTTTATTAAATAAAGACGCAATGTTTTGTGCCCATTGTGGTACAAAAGTATAATTCATTGGATCTTTAAAATTTAAAAATATAACCTACATCTTATGCTAAATAAATCATTCTCGTGGATAGAATAAATTTTGGGGAGTTTCTCTTTTCTTAAATATTTTTTTTCAGCAGATATTATCTCCTGTACCCTAAAATAAATTCTTTTATCCTTTACCCATATCTTATCAACCAGGATATTAAGAATTCCAAAATTTCCGGTGCTATATACTTGAAAGGATGTTAAATTTTCCGTTGTTGAACCCTCTAATTAAGATTCATATATTTATAATCCGAATGAAATATTAATAAGCTCACGAAAATTAATGGATAAAAATTTATTCTTCGCTTTAGCTTTTTAATACCTTCATAAATTCATAAAAATAATTATAAGAATTTTTAAAATGGTCATCTTCTTTTGAATAATTTAATCCTTGGGTGAATAATTCATTAAAACCATTGACATTTTTTTCCTCGATTATTTTTTTATATTTATGGAGTAGATTTTCAAAGATTTCTAAAATTTTAAGGAACTCTTGATTTTCCATTTGAATCTCACCAAACATTTCCATTTCTCTTTGGACAATACTCTCAGCAAAAACTTTTTGGAGTAGAAATGTTGTACCAGTAAATCTGGTTAATTCATTTAACGGTTCATTAGTTCTTTTAAGAAGATTTAAAAAAAGAATATTAAACATATGGGGGACGCCTAGAGTAAGAGCTACTCTTTTATCATGAGTATCAGGTAATGTTTCGGTAACAATTAATCCATCAGATCTAAATAATTCTAATAGTTCTGCTATAATCTTTTCGTATTTATCGGTCCCTCCTACCTTTACTACCATCATTACATAATTTTTCATAACAGAGATTCCTGGACCAAACATGGGATGTAACGAAATACAATTAACTGGAAATTGATTCTTAATTTCAGTTAAAGCATTAAAAACAGCAAATTTTAAAGATGTCACATCAAAAACTAGCGCATTCTCCTTCAAAAACGGTCCTATTCTTCTAATCATATCAGGTGTGGAGGTTATTGGAATTGATATCATGACGATATCAGCATTTCTCACACTCTTTTCAAGTGAAATTTCGAACTTAACATTCAGTTCTGTTGCAGCTTTTCTTAACTTTTGTTCATCTCGAGCGTGAAAAGTTACGACAAACTCATGTTCTTGAAAAAATTTTCCAAAAACTTTACCCATACCACCAGAACCACCTATAATAGTAATACTTTTTCCTAAAGTCATTTTTTTCCCAAAATTTCAATAATTTTCTCTTTCATTAAAATTGTATTTGGTTTTTTATCTGTCCACCATTCGAATGCTAATGCCCCTTGATTAATGAACATATCAATCCCATTCAATGTTTTGCACCCAATTTCAGTAGCGTCTTTTAAAAATTGAGTTTTGATAGGATTGTAGATAATATCATAGACAAATAAGTGATCATTTAATAATTCCTTGGGAATTGGTGATTTTTTTACAACTGGATACATCCCAATAGGTGTTGTATTAATCACAATATCTGCATCATTCGTCAAGGTTTTAAGCGTTTCTTTACTCATATCTTTTCCTGTGGCTGCAATATTCATTTTATCGCTTAAATCTTTAGCTAACTCAATTGCTCGCCTCTCTGTCCTATTACACACTATTATTTCGGCAATATTCTCGGACAACGCAAAACTAATTGCTCTAGCAGCCCCTCCTGCTCCTAAAATCAATATTTTCTTATCTCTAATTATACATCCGGCATCAATTAAAGCTTTTTTAGCCCCATATGCATCTGTGTTCCTACCTATTAAAATTCCATTTATATTTTTAACAGTATTAACAGCACCAATGTTTTTAGCTAGAGGGTCAATTTGATCTAAATACTGCATAATAGTTTCTTTATGTGGAATGGTGATATTTATCCCTTTTATATCATGCTTTTTAAACCCTAATACTGTTGTTTCAAGGGCCCTAGGAGGAACATCAAACGCTAGATAAATGTAATCTAGAGCCAATTCTTTAAGAGCAGCATTATGCATTACGGGGCTCATGCTATGCTCGATTGGATGACCAATTACACACAAGACCTTAGTCCCTTCTTTTATTTGCGGGTTATTCAGCATGCTTTTAGAATAATTATTAAATTTGAAACTATTAATTAGATTAATAATAAGAATAATTTATAATTATTTAGCTAAAGCAGAAAACAAATGAAGGATGATATTAAAATATGAATAAGATTTCTCTCAGTATAGGAACTTCGACATTTCCGATGCCTGCTGCGGTTATATCTGTAGGGATTGGTGAAGAAGCGAATTTAATTACTCTCGCTTATGTCGGAAAAGTTTGTTTAAAACCTCCAATTATAGCAATTTCAATACAACCAAAACGCCATTCTTACGAATTAATCGAGAAACACAGGGAGTTTGTAATTAATTACCCAACAAAAGACCAGTTGAAAGAAATGGATTATTGTGGGACTCGTTCGGGAAGAGATGTTAATAAATGGAAAGAATTAAATCTAACTAAAGAGCAAAGTGAAGTAGTTCAAGTCCCTATGGTTAAAGAATTTCCATGGAATATGGAATGCAAAGTTATTCAACGAATTGAACTAGGTTCTCACGTATGTTATCTTGGAGAAGTTGTTGCAACACACTCTGATGAACAATTTGTTTCAAATGGAAGATTAGATCCTGAAAAATTTAATTGCTTTGCCTATATTAATGGAAATTACATAGGGTTGGAAAAGGGCGTTTTAGAGACTCATGGATTTTCAATGGATTAGGACAGTTTTTTTTAATTTTTCTAATTTACACCATAGCGAAATAGAAATTTTGAGTAAATAGTATGAAAAAGGATTCCATCGCATTAATAGGGTTTATGGCAACGGGTAAGTCTACAGTAGGAAAAGCATTAAAAGATCGCTTGGGAATTGATTATAAATTCATAGAAACCGATCAAGTTATCATAGAGATCGCTGGAAAGTCGATCCCTAAAATTTTTGAAGAAGATGGTGAGGTTAAGTTTAGAGAATATGAAATTGAAGCGTGTAGGAAAACAGCTCGATTATCAAAATCGATTATATCTTGTGGAGGAGGAGTTGTTTTAAACGAAGCTAATATTGAAATATTGAAGCAGTTCTGCCACATAGTCTTATTAACAGCAACTCCGAAGGTAATTTACCGCAGAGCGATGAAGGAAGGTAAAGAAAACAGACCAGTTATCAACAAGAAAGATCCCTTTAAGGAAATAGAAAAAGTTTTGCGATACAGAGAAATTTATTACAATTCTTCCGCAGAGATCATCATTGATACGACGGAAAAGTCAATTAAGATGATCGTAGAGGAAATACTTTTACAAACTAAATTGTTATAAAAAAAGAAAAAAAAGTTTTATTTCATTATATTATTTCTTTATCCTATCCACGAGCCATTTTGGCATGACTAATGATAGGTAGATAAAAATAAAGAACAAGATCGCGAAGATCCAAGCAATATAAACGAATTCAGAATAACCAGGATGATCAGTAAGTGTAATGAGTAGTGTATCGAAAACAAACATCAGAAAGAACGCTATCATAGAAATCATAGATAGAAATAAAAGTGTCAAACCTGTTTTTGCTTTAGCATCTTGTGTTTGCTTCCTTGCTTTTATACAGAATACAGAGATAAAGATGTAAACTATATAAGAATAAAGGATTACAGAAAGCGTTGAATAAAGTCGAATGCTTGGTTGTCCAACATAATCTTCAGGAGGGACACCCCACCAGTTCCAAGGGAGGAACAAAACAACAGAAATAACGACTCCAAGAATAATTAAAGGAACAAATGCTTTTTTTCCTTTACTGGTAATTTCCTCAGCAAATATAAATAAAAATATGTCTGCTATAATTATCATACAATAAGCCAAAGGTAAAGAAATTCTATATATTTCTTTAAAGAAGCCCGTTGCGATAGCCTCAGCTAAGCCAATAGTTAGAGCCATTAAAGCGACCGTTAGTAATATAAATACGATCGAAAGATAAAGAGGGGATTTAACTTTTCTCTGTCTCCATTTCTTTATCATTAAAACTGTCATCACAAGACTGAATAATATTAAACCAATATAATAGAAGAATATCGGCAAAATATTATCACTAAATGGTGTATAAGACATACAAATTATATCTAAATATTCTTTTAAAAATCTTTAGACTTAAATTTTAAACCTTTTAATAATTATAAAAAAAATTATTAATTGATAGAAGATAATAAATATAGTTGGCTTTCAATTAAATCAAAAAACCTTCAAGTGAAGTCTTTGGTTTCAAATAAAATTTTACGAGATATGTGGATTGTATCTGAGGGAGGATTAGTTGTTTTTAGTAGAGTTTACGAAAAAATCTTAGATGAACAACTTTTTGGCGCTTTATTGACTGCACTAAATTCCTTTGCTGAAGAGATTACAACAGGGGGATTATCTAATTTTGAGCTAAGTGATATGCGCTTTACTATCCTAAAACGAGCTCATTTTATCTTTATTGCTAATTCTGACAAAAAAATTAAACCTAAAAAAGTGCTTCAAGAATTAAGAAATGTAATGGATAAATTTTTTACTCTATACTCAAAGGAAGCTATAGACAATTGGGATAACGAGATATCTATGTTTTCAAATTTCGACAAAGAAATTGAAGATTCTTTAGATGATCCCATAAAAAAAATGGAACAGGCATTTTGGTAATTTTATTCAATTTTAAAATGAAAAATTATTTCATTCCAATATATATTTAATTCAAACTTTAAACCTCAATCTTAAAAGAAGCTATATTTAGCAATAATCTCATTGGATCCACAATTAGTGGGAATTTTATTTTATTATATATCATAAGATTGACCAATATTCTGCTTTTGGCTCTTTTCTTAGAGATTACTTGTTTTTGACCATAATCTCGATGCTTTGTAGAGTAAAGTCCCTTTCTTAATGAGGGAAGGGTTTTTAGGGAAACTCTGTTGCATAAAGTTTAAATATTAATGTTATCTATATTTAATTGTTTACTCTGTATGGCAAAGTGGGAACAGAGTAAGAGAAGAAAGCTTCAATTCATAAATTAAAAATTTAATAAGTTCAATTTAGGTCTAAAAAAACAAAATAAGATGAAAAATATGGATAAATACCAAAAAATGATTCTTGGATTTTTGATTGGAATAATTTCTCTAGCAGTGATATATCTTTTCGTTTTATTAAATGGATCTGTAACCGGAGGATCTGGTTCTGATGATAGCAGTTTTCCATTTTATATTTTTTTCCCAAGCTGGGTGGCAATATTTGTTCCAATAATAGCCCGTCAAAGACGCGAAGCAAAATTGGAAGAAGAAGAGATAAGGAATCAATTAGAGGAGTAAAAAAAAATGCGTATTTATAAAAAAAACGAATCGATGTTTATTCTTGGCACGTCTTCGCTCTTAGTAGCTATTCTATTAGGGAGATTCGGTGGACAAAATGCTCTAGCTAATTTTCTTGAGGGATTGTTCACAGGACTTTCTTTAGTAATGAATCTAAGCTTTTTAATTAGATTTGGGAAAGAAAGAAGAATGAATGATAAACAATCGCAAAATTAGGAGTCAAAGAATATGTTTATAATAAATGAAAAGACGAGTAAATTGACTAATTTTTTAGCACCCTCAATGGTAGTAGCTGTAGGGGCGATATTATTGAGTTTTTTACAAAATCTTATCATTACCATTATAGCAAGTTATGCCATAGCGGTTATCTTGTTCTTTTTGTTAGGGACAAGAGCCAGATTTACCCCAAGTAAAAAAATTGAAAGAAAGGTTAAATGAAATATGAATTTTTTATACGACCATGTTCTTGCGAATATTAAAAATTTACTCACGAGTATATTTTTCAAATGTACTACTCATATATTAAAAATAAAAATTAAATAAAAAAAAGAGTTGATAAAAAAAATGACAGAAAGTTATGCGATCGTTACTAACGATCTGACAAAAAATTTCGGTAGTGTCCATGCGGTAAGTAACCTTAATTTGAAAATTCCTTTCGGTAAAACTTATGGGTTGCTCGGTCCAAACGGAGCGGGTAAAACAACAACTGTCAGGATGCTTAACGCGATTATTTCAAAAACTTCAGGTAATGCCTCGGTTGGTGGTTATGATTTACTTACTCAAAACGAGGATATCAGAAGAATCTGTGGATTTTTACCAGAATCACCTGGATTATATTCCAAACTCACGGCAAAAGAATTCTTAGAGTTTATCGGAGAATTGTATTACTTACCCAAAGATACAATTTCTGAACGTATTAATGAATTACTGGAGCTCTTTGATTTACTAGGTAGAGAAAACGATCTTTTAGAAGGCTATTCCAGAGGTATGAAGCAGAAAGTCTGTCTATGTGCGGCTTTAATCCAAGATCCAGAAATAATTTTTCTAGACGAACCAACATCCAATTTAGATCCTGCTGCTGCCAGAATGGTAAAAAATCTTATTTCAGAACTCGCTAAAAAAGCAGATAAGACTATTTTCATATGCACTCACCTTCTCGATTCTGCTGAAGAGTTATGTGACGTTATTGGCATCATTGTTGAAGGTAAACTTGAAATTGAAGGGACTCCACAAGAAATAATTGAATCTGTAGGAGCTGAAAATCTAGAGGAGGCATACTTAAAGATCACCGGAGCGACTCACATAGAAGATCTATTAGCATGGAGAGAAGAAAATTCTATCGAACGCGAAAGTAAAAAGAAAAAGCAGAAGAATAAGAAGAAAAAATACAGAAAAACGAGGTAGGTTTTAAATGACTTTATTAACAAATGAAAAAGAGTGGGAAGCATCTAATAACAAATTAACTCAAAAGCACAAACTAGAAATGAAATATAAAAAGAAGAGTTTGTGGAGAGTTATCGCAAAGAACGAAATTAGAGTCAGGACAAGCAGTTTTCGAAACCATCGGGCAGTATTTTTTGTGATTCTCTATTCTCTATTATTCCTATGGGCGTTTGTATTCGCACCTTTCCTATTCGATATGTTTATGCCAACTTTAGCGGCTCAATTCTCTGACATTTTTAAGCCTGCTGTAGCAATTCTTATAGAATCTTTCTTAATGACATTATTTCTAATATTAGTAATGTATCCATTAAACAATGTTTACAGAGAGATGGAAGTTGGTTTCAAAGAATCGTTGTTGGCAACTCCCGTTAAACCTAACGATATTTTCCTAGGTGAATTCTTAGGAAAAGCTCCTATATATACTATGGCGGTACTAATTTTAGCCCCAATCATAGTTGGAATGATAAATCCACTCATAGATTTGACACTTGTACAATACATTGTAATATATGCTTGTGTTTTTGGTGTTGTCTATTTTGCTAATCTTGTTGGAACTGTAATTGCTAGTTGGTTTGAGCATAAGATTTCTAAAAGTGAAAAAGCAAGGGATTTAGGAAAGGCATTAATATGGATTTTCACGATTTTAATGATAGTGATAATGTACGCTGTAATGTTTTTCCTTAACGAACTGTTGGCAAACCCGGAGTTGAAAAATTGGTTAGCAATTTATCCTTCATTATGGTTTTCAAATATAATTCTGTATAGCATTGATCCCGTTTTACTTGACACTTTTGTTTTAAACATCTGGATAAATCTATTATTGGCAATAAGCGTCCCACTAATAATTTTATATATCTCTTACAAAAAAGCTCTGTCTTTTTACACCCTAGAAGGCGGTATTGAAAAAAGCAGTGCCACGATTATAGAACACGAAAATTTATTTTATAAAATTGTAAGAAAAGGAACAGGTCGAACATGGGCAGGTCTGGTTGTTATGCAACTTAAAAGATTCTTAAGGAAGAAAGCCAACTATGCAAGAATTGTTTATGTTGTGGGACTTGTTGGTTTTATGACTTGGTTTATTTCTAGTATGACGGTGGATACTTTTGGGAGAGTTTTTGCAACCACAATACTAATTGCTATAGGAGGAGGTGTAGGAAGTATAATGCTTGGACACCTTGGTTTCGTAGATTCAAAAGATCTAATATGGGTATATAAGAGATCCCCCCGAGGGATAAAAGGTTTGGTTTATTCCTACTTGTTCGCTATGTTTATTTTAAATATTTTTATCGCAGCGTCCATTTCGATTATTTTCAATATTTTTGCCCACCTAGATATCTTTAGCACTGTTATATTCTTTATAGAATTTCTGATATTTTCACAGATTGTTATGTGTCAAGCTATGGGAATTGAATGTATTTCCCCCGCTTATGGAGAAAAAGATTCAAACATGAAAACTAACGCTATGATTTCTATGGTTCTCCTACAACCCTTACTTTTTATACCCATAATGGCATTGATTTTCATTGATATAGATTCTTTGGTTTTAAAGGTACTCGTTATACATGGTATAATATTCCTTTACAATTTTGCAACAAGTATTCCACTATTAATTTATGGTATGAAAAAGTTAAATAAAATAGAGTAAAAAGAGGTGTACTCAAACCTCAATTTTTTTTCTATCAATTTTTATTATCAATTACAGAATAAAAACAAATAAATGAAATTATGAGGTAAGGTGTATTTTAATTACTCATTCAAGATGTAAGGTAATTTTAACATGAATCATGAAATTGGACTTGAAGAAATAGAGAAAAAAGCGTGGAGAACAACCTTTGATGACGGAATTTTCGATATATACTTCGGAATTTTAATAGCAAGTTTTGCTCCTAGTATTTCCCTTACTGAGATTTTACCCTTTCCTTTAAATGTTTTGTTAGGGCCAATTATGCTTGGATTTGGTCTCGCCTTTTTTATTCTTAGCAAGAAATATCTTATTAAACCTCGTATAGGAGCTGTAAAATTTGGTCGTAAACGGAAAATTAAAAAATTGAGAACAATGGTTGTTTTATCTGTTAGTGTGGTGCTTTTACTAATCCTTTTTCTTTTTAATCTATCAAACAATGAAGGAAATTTTAATCTCCCTTATCTTCTAGAAGGGCTCTTATTTTTAACTGTTCCACTTTGTTTTGTGGCTTACTTTTTACAGTTCACTCGGTTGTATGTTTATGCTGTTATATTAGGGTCTGGTTTCTTCTTAGCAGATATTTCATCACTTATTATACCAATCCCTTTTAATTTTTTATTCTCATATCTTTCATTAGGAGGAATAATTATGCTTGTAGGTATTACTTATCTGATTCGATTTATGAAAAAATATCCATTACCTGAAGAGGCGAAAAATAATGGCTGAACACATTGATATAAAAGCTATGGAAAAAAAAGCGTGGATATCTACTCTTCAGGATGGGTTATGGGACATATATTTTGGCTTGTTAATTATGGGGATGGGTTTTTCTTGGTTAGGGGGATTTTTTGGATTGCCTGAGACTGTGGATGTTTTAGTGACTATTTTTGGTTGGGATACTGGAGTTATACTTGTTTTTTTTCTCGGAAAGAAATTCATAACTCAGCCCAGGATGGGTTTTGTTAAATTTGGGCAAATACGCAAAAAGCGAAATAAATTACTAGGACTATTTATAGGATTGATGGTTGTTTTTACTTTAATAACATTCATATTCACATTAATAGGCATGTTTCAGTTGCAGTTGCCAGGGTTTATGGTTATGCTGTTGATAGGACTACTATTTATTACACTACCGTTTAGTATAATAGCGTATTTCTTGCAATTAAAGCGTCTTTATTT
>JABXKD010000199.1 GCA_013375475.1 Promethearchaeota archaeon | reverse complement strand
AAAAACGTATATTCTCGATTACTGCACACATAGATCATGGTAAAACCACAGCTACAGATTATCTCTTGCGTCGAGCTGGACTTATGAGGGAAGAGGATGCTGGTCAGCTCCAAATGACCGATTCAGATGATGAAGAACAGGAAAGAGGGATTACTATCTTCACAAGTGTAGTTTTACTTGCATTTCAAGACCTTAGAAAGCCGGACGATAATGAACCCTATATTTTTCAATTGAATGATACACCAGGGCATATTTCTTTTACAGGAGAAGTTTCAAGAGCTCTCAGAGGTTCAGATGGTGCGATAATTCTAGTTGATGCCCTTGAGGGAGTTATGACGCAAACCGAAACTAATATTAGACTCGCAGTAGGCGAAGAATACTGTAAACCAGTCCTTTTTATAAATAAAGTTGATAGATTAATTAGTGAACTAAGACTTAGTCCAAAGGAAACTTTCGAAAGAATTGATAAAATTACTAAAGAAATCAATGAGTTAATTAAGAAAGTGAGACCTGAAGGTTCAAATTGGGGAGTTGATTTTGCGAAGAATTCTGTAGCAGTAGGTTCAGCCAAACATGGGTGGGGTTTTACATATGAGATTTTACTAGAAAAAAACCTTAAACCTCAGGATGTTTTTGTTAAATACAACGAGGGAGACATAGAATGGTTAAGAGATAATCTACC
>JABXKD010000198.1:268-685 GCA_013375475.1 Promethearchaeota archaeon | reverse complement strand
AGTAAGATTAAGGATTATTGTTGGTATAAATAAACCAAACAAATAGGAGTACATTCATTTAATTTCTTCCCATTCGTTTTTGCGGAGAACTATGAAAGCAAAAATGGAAGATAAAAAACAAATTCCTCCAAAGGATCTTACATGAAAAGGATCAAAAGTGGGGAAAATAGCATATACATAGATTTCAGCTAGTAATACATTTAAAATTCCGTATAAAAAAGTAACGATAATGTATACTATTAGTGATATTTTTGTAATTTTTTGAATTTCAGTCATTTTTTTATCAACTCAATTTATTTTTTATTATTATATTATAAATTTTTTAATCTTGGGTCGAGCGCATCTCTTAAACCATCTCCCACTAACATAAATCCAAGTACAGTAATCACAATCATTAAACCAGGATACATTGCTGCC
>JABXKD010000198.1:0-258 GCA_013375475.1 Promethearchaeota archaeon | reverse complement strand
CCCAAGGTGCGGAATACAACTCAGGCCTAGCACGGCTAATATCCGCTCCCCATTCTATAAATGTGGGATCACTAAATCCTAGAAATGCTAAGCCTGCTAATCCTAGAATAAAGCCTCCTATAGCAAAAGTAACTGCAATTATTACAGGTTGGATAACATTTGGCAGAATATGCCTGAACATTATCCTTATGTTTCCGGCTCCAGCTACTCTTGCCGCTTGTACATATGGTAACTCTTTAGCTTGTAAAACATTGCCTC
>JABXKD010000197.1 GCA_013375475.1 Promethearchaeota archaeon | reverse complement strand
AAATTTTAAATCAATCTGGAGTGGGATACACTTCTGATTTAATAACCGCGTTCGCTAGCGTTATACAAAACAGAAGTAAATATCATATAGTGAGTGTCTGTTTAAGTGTTGGCACTTTAGGAGAGGATATAGAAGCAGTAAATTCTGTAATAAATGAAGTAATAGAGGAGGGTATCTTAGTAGTAATTGCAGCTGGGAATACAGGCATAGAAACCTCAGATCCATTGAATAAATTAGCGGAAAACAAAAATGCTATCGTTGTTGGGGCAATAAATGATATAGATCAAGTTACCTCTTACAGTAGTATGGGAAAAGAAATTGAAAGTATTATTAAACCAGATATAGTTGCTCCTGGTGGCAGTAAGATACCTAATCATCGTTCAGTAATTGCTGCTGATAAAGAAGTTGATAAAGCTACTCCCTCTTATGGAACCTCAATTGCTACAGCCATAGTCTCTGCTTCGATTAATCTTTTGATAGAGGCAAGATGGAACGCATGGAATAATCTAAATTTAACAGAATGGGTTAAACCCTTAAAGGCATTTCTCTTAATGACTGCTTCAGAAACTAATCTTGAAAGAGAGGACGACCCGGTCACCACGGTTGATGAAAGTGACTACTCTCCATCTTTATCTCTTGCTCCATTGACAACTGGTTTAAAAGATATTCATGAGGGTTATGGTAGATTAAAT
>JABXKD010000196.1 GCA_013375475.1 Promethearchaeota archaeon | reverse complement strand
AGCCCATTACAAAAAAACTAAAGTTTCTTGTGGTTATATAAAAAATAACACCAAGGGGAACCCAAGTCGTTCCCAGGATAAAAAAAAGACGATAATTTGGTTTATACTTTTTCCTTTTAAATTGTAAAAATAATACAATCAGTAAACCAATAATAATTAATCCGACTATGATAGACATATTAAAAGAGGAATTTGTGTTCATATTTTTCCCTCTTAAATTAAATTTACTTTACTATAAACTATAAACTGTTTCTAATATAAAAATCCTTCTTTTCTAAAAAAATTCAAACAAAAAAAGCCCTTCAGCAAAGTGCCAAAGGGCTTGAAATGTCTTGGCTCCCCGAGAAGGTCAAAAGGCAGAACTTTTAGTATTATCTTTAAACTTCCAAATCCTTAAGATTATATTAGAAGCTAAGAAGTATCCAGTAGTTCAAGTCGAGTTAGCCCTTAAACAGACCTCATAAGCCACAAATGTTCCTCTAGTTATATATTTATTTTTGCATAAAGAAAGTTATTTGACTATCCTAATATTTCAGATTATTCTATAGTTACAGAATGCATTTATAATTATAGACCCTATTTTTGTGTATTTACTACTTCAGTCGCATTACCGGCGCCTGTTACGGTGATTCCTGTAATTAGCATTGATGCTGCTCAAACTTTTATCCATACCCCGCCGGTATAATTGTATGATC
>JABXKD010000195.1:385-702 GCA_013375475.1 Promethearchaeota archaeon | reverse complement strand
AATTTAACATGACAGGTCAAGCTTTTTCAGAAAAAATAATTAAAGAAAAAGGAGTAGCAATCGTTCCTGGCAATATATTTGGCTCTTTCTCAGATTTTTTGTTAAGAATCTCTTACGCAACCGACTTAGAAAAACTTAAAGTAGCTATGGATAGAATTGAAAGTTTTATTAAAGAAGAAAAAATTATAGTCACTAATTTAAATTCATTTGATGAATCATTTTATCCTCCACTAGGTAGAGGGGAACTAGAATCACTTGAATTAGCAAAACAGAAAAATGAATTGTTATTAATTGATGATAAAAAAGCTCGAACTTTA
>JABXKD010000195.1:0-375 GCA_013375475.1 Promethearchaeota archaeon | reverse complement strand
GATAATGTTGATTTAATCTTGTCCATTGCTTTTTCGAAGTGCCTATTCTCTATTTTATCCAAATCATTCAATTTTTCTCTTATTGCATTCATACCCGCGTCACGGCATAAATTTTCTAAATCTGCTCCGCTATAACCCTCAGTAAATTGAGCAATTTTATCCAAGGAAACATTATCTGCTAATGGCATCTTTTTAGTATGTACTTCTAATATTTTAGATCTAGCCTCATAGTCGGGTGCAGTTATAAATAATAATCTGTCGAATCTTCCTGGCCTTAACAACGCAGGATCGACTAAATCTGGTCTATTGGTACTTGCAATAATTACAATTCCTTTACTATTTTCAACCCCATCCATCTCTACAAGAATTTGATTA
>JABXKD010000194.1 GCA_013375475.1 Promethearchaeota archaeon | reverse complement strand
CATTCGGTTTTTGACCAGAAATAGCCCTATCGGTCATCTCTCTAAAGACAGCCAAATAGGACTCAGAGTCCCTTTTGATATGTTCTAACTCCTCTGCAGAAAATATCCCGGAAGGCAAAAGTTTAAAACTTTGGGATGGAATCCCTTCATTATACAATCTTACCCCGTATTCCTCAGGGAAGTTCTTGGGAACCTTACAGCTCCCGGAAAGTGAGACTAAAAATTCGGAATAGTCTACTCCCAGAGCCTTAGTTAGCACTGCATCGAAAATTTCTCTCTTTTTATCTTTTCTCATACATATCTCTCCTCCTCTCTTTTTTCTCATCTGATTCAATTTATAGTACATTTATTTTGAATTTTTATATACGATATAAATTCTAAAAATCCTTCTTTTTTGGAAAAATATTTTAAAATATTTTTGGGGATTTGTAAATTGAGCCTGTATAGATTGTTTTATAGGGGGTTCAGTCACAATGATAAGAAAAGATAGATTCCCATTTTCATGGGAATGACAGAGAGGGTAAGAAATTAATCACCCCCACCTTAGTCCTCCCGCATCTAAGGGGGAGGAGAGAGATTGCCGCGTCCTGATAAATCAGGACTCGCAATGACAAGAAAAGATAGATTCCCATTTTCATGGGAATGACATATGGGGGAGCGGAAATGACAGAAAAGAAAACGGGAAGGATAGAAAATCTTTTAATCT
>JABXKD010000193.1 GCA_013375475.1 Promethearchaeota archaeon | reverse complement strand
AGGTACCTGGTATGATGAGGATAACAGCTATATGATTATCAAACTATTAGCTACTTATTATCATTACTGTGGCTTTCCTTCAGAAATATGGTCTGCCTTTAAAGAAGCAGATTCCTTTGGCACCTATTACATCAAGTATATCAAAGGTCATTATGATTGCCGATGCAACTATGTTCCAAAGTATAAAAATAGTGAGGATTGATCTATTGTTTTTCCTCTTAATTTTACACTTTACTTTTGGGAAGAAATATAAATATTAATTCACATGCTTTCAAGTCAAAATTGAGCAGAAAAAGGGAGCCAACTAATTTCCGACCTTCACCGCTCATATCATACAAAAAGTTGCGAAAATCGTTCTGTCTGGAAGCCTTGACTTCCGAGCCCTTTGGCCTTTGCTGAAGGACTTTTTTATTTTAAAATATTTTACAGAAAAAGAAGGATTTCTTAAATTAGTATCGAAATTTAACATCAGTAAGATTGAATATTTGTACCATATTTTTGAATTATAGTATAAACTTATATTCTTAATCTTAAACTTGAACAAGGATAAAAAGGAGAGGATATGAAGACAACAATGCTTCCAGAGTACCCTGATGCAAAATCGCCGGCGGGTGCAGACATTCGTTTCATTATGGATGGCAAAACGGGCAACATGATCCATAGTACAGTCCCTCCGCATCAAGTAAATAAAGCGACTGTTCACGCAACGGTC
>JABXKD010000192.1 GCA_013375475.1 Promethearchaeota archaeon | reverse complement strand
CTCATCATCGAACAAATCATGAACTTCTACATAGCCAAAATCCCATTCTTCTTCAATCTCAAAGTTATTCATGAATGTTAATGTTGCACCACCTTCAGGTATATTAAAGGTTTGACCAAGTCTATACCAAGCATACCCTGCACCATCAGAATGCCACTTATACTTACCACTGTAAGCTGGAATCCCACATATAGATTCTCCAACAAAATCAACAGTAAGCTGATGAGGTACGCCCTCTCTATAGAAACTCACATAATTCACAAGATAAGGTAATGAAGATCCGTATGGATAATTATATCCAACATTCGGATAATGAGTCACCTCTGTGTTAAACATTGTTGGATTATTGTGTTCCCAAAGATATAATTTAAGAAAACCTGAAATTGTTGCTGATGCCGCTTATTTAATTCTAAATAAACCAAGTAGAGAATGTACGGGGAACTTTTTCATTGATGAGCAAATTCTAATCGAGCATGGAATAACGGATTTAGAGAAATATTCAGTCGTTCCTAATTTTGAATTATATACAGATTTCTTTCTATAAAAAAAAAATAAAAAAAAAGTGTTAAATTTTTTGTGTAGTAATTTTAGCTCTACTTTTTCACAACACTCCAAGAATAGGAAGTTGTATAGGTGTGTTCATAACCTGGTTGGTTAGCGATTACCATTACAACATATTGTTGAACTAATGGAGAGTCAAACAATTTAAAATCTG
>JABXKD010000191.1 GCA_013375475.1 Promethearchaeota archaeon | reverse complement strand
GAGATAAATTATGAATAAAAAATTATTTTATATTGTTGTTTTTTTAATATTTACTCTTTTAATGGCTGGTTGCAGTTGAGGATAAAATAAAGATTGTATTCCTACCAGGTTGGTGGGACAAAATGTTGTGATTTTATTCTTCTGATCGAATGTCAAGGTTAAAGTAATTTTAATCTCTTTGTCCTTAGTTGAAGGGCTTTGTATTTTACAAATTCCAATCCTTAAATATTGCTTTAATGTTGAAGAATTAACTGATTTAATCTAATATTTTCAGTTGTAATATTTCCCTTAAAAGTTCTGAAAGCGTCCAATAGGGGGAGCCTGATAATAACCAGCCCTTTGGCCTTTGCTGAAGGGCTTTTTTATTCATAAAAAAAAGGATTTTAAAGAAATTTGTGATAACAGAGATATTAAAGAATATCCAAATTTAGTTAGGATATAAACGGGTTATACACAATTAAAAAATATTTTTCTGATAAGAAAAAGAAATTATTGACTTTCAAAGAGAATTTGATTAATTCTTTATTTTAATAATGAGAATAACAATGTGTTTTCTTCGCTTCGTTACGAAACTAATTTAAATATTAGTGGGAACTTTATATAACCATTAAAATTTTAGTTTATAGATGATTGACATTAATGTATACTAAACACTATACAAAAGAACGGTTAATAGGTAAGTAGATTTTTTGCACATGGTTTTTTGTTGGGAATAGCTATCGG
>JABXKD010000190.1 GCA_013375475.1 Promethearchaeota archaeon | reverse complement strand
ATTGGTGCCCCTAACCTATGTTTAATTAAAGTAAATAATTCGTTTTTTGTTTGATCGTTTATTGGTGTACCCATAATAAATGTGTTTATTTATAAATATTGCAATATTTATTAAATGATGAAAAATATAATTAAGAAAATATTAAAAGAAGAAATAGATACGGATCAAGATGGTAACGACATTGCTGTTGGGTTGGCTCATAAAGCTATGAATCACTTAACTGATGCACTTAGAGTAATAGAATCATCTTTACAATATGCTGAAGACGGTGATTTGAAAGATGGGTTAGAGAGTATTAGAATGTCTTTATTAAGTGGTGCTGGTAGACAAGAAGGTTTTGCAGCGGAACACGATAGTGAATATGATAATATCATAAATGTGTTAGGTGACTTAATTGCTGACAATAGTCAGGACAATTACAATTTTAATTTAAATGGTCCTGGCCCTAAAGCACCTGAAGGTGAGTTTTAATCTGTTTTACTGCCTCATCAATAGTATTAAAAGATTTATCAGGTAGAAAAGCAGTTTTATCTATTAACACTGCCGGTAGTAAGTCATTACCCACTTTTTTAGAAAAGGCATCATATAGCTTTTCATTTTCATCAATATCAACTTCTACGAAATCAATATCACTTTCATTTAATTGGTTTTTTAAGTTATCACAATGTGGACAACCTTTCATCGAAAAAATTTTAACTTCCATTATCTATTTCATTTAAAAATTCTGTTA
>JABXKD010000018.1:305-49128 GCA_013375475.1 Promethearchaeota archaeon | reverse complement strand
AAATTTTCCTACTAAGAAAGAAATTCGCGAAACTATCGGAAATAAAGTTCAAAATCTTAAGATTAAATTTTTGACATATTTTTGGATTGTATCATATAATCTTGAATAATATGTTTCATAAACGGACCTATTTGACATAAAAAAATCTCACATAAAAACAAAGTTAATTTTTAAATTACAAAAAAAAAATAGTTGTATCTGATTTTGGGAAAAATTTTTTAAAATTACGGTTATAACCCAATTTTTATATAAAAAAAATTAAGTTAAAGCTTTATAACTTTGCCCCATTTGTCAAGAATTATCGCAATGACGGTCATTACGATAACCATTACAATGAAAATTAGAATATCCATCTCTAAGCCAATAATATCTGCTATTAAAAATTCTAGTACGATCGCTATCGCGTAAATTATAAATGGAGATTTTCCATAACTGTCTAGAATGAATATCGGTTTCTGAACTTTCTTATCAATGCCTATGAAAATAAATGACAATAGAATAGAGGCCCCCAAGCTGATTGATATATACGTCAATGTTACTTGACGCTTATTTGGATACCACCCAGGCACCAACCAAAGCAGAAGTCCACCTATTAAAGCTATCGCACCAACAATTGCGTAAATTTGATACTTCTTTTTATCCGTATATTCTTTATTTAGTAGCATTACGTCCCCTAAGCATGTCGCGTAAATCATCATCGCGGAGAAGCCAAAAATGGTTCCGAAAATACCGCCATGGATAGATAAAATCGCATATTCTCGCCAACCACCATATAGAAGCATAAATTGGTAAAAGACCAGCATAACTGTAGCTACAAGTGCACGGGGCTTAGGTTTTAGCCATAATAATGGTAAAGCCAATAATCCGACGAATCCCAGAGTTGGAAGAACATCCCAATAAATTATAAGAACATCTCCTTCCATCTTAATAATTTCACCTTGATCAATGAAAATCACGATAAAACCAAGAATTAAAATTATCCCATAACGTATAATCATGTGGCTAACTGCCTTTTTTACTCCATCTCTTTCTTTTCTACGTGAAAAAGATAATGGCATAAGTAACCCCATTATAAAAATAAAAACAGGAGCACCAATATCGTAAAAATTCATGTATTCTACAATTTTTTCATTGTAAGGGTGAGCAAGAAAGAAATGCCCGATTTCGGATCCTACCCTAATAAAAGCAGGTAGAAATTCCGTAATTACAAGGAAAATCATTATGATACCCCTTGCGTGGTCGATCCAATAATGCCTTTTTCGTTCCGCTTGAGTTTCGTTAACAGTTAATATCTCATCACTAATGTTTAGTCAACTTTTTTCATATAGTTGTTTAAGATTTGATATTATAAAGTATTTTAATTGATCTTTATGGTTTCATCCTATTTAAGTGTAAAAAGTAGAGTAAAATTTTGCAAATGATATTTTCTACTCTAAAAAAAAGAATATTAATAAACATTCATTTTGATAATTCAAATTAAAAATTTAAACAATACAATAGTAGAGGACGCTACAATGAACGAATTCGAAAAAATGAAAAGTTCTGCTCAAAACGCAATGATTCACGTATTAAATTTGATTCAAGAAGATGTAGTTTTAGTGGTAACTGACAAACATACTAAAAAAGAGGGTGAGGCGTTTTACACCGCCGCTATTGAATATGGGTGTAAAGCTCATATATATTTTTTACCTGAAAAAGATCGACCATTATTAAAAGTACCCTCCGAATTAAGTTCGCTTGTAGATGGAAAAACGGTAGTTATTAATGCAATTAAAGGTTTTAGCGAGGAAACACCTTTTCGTATTAAATGGATGGACGTTGTTCTTGCTACAAAATCAACTCGTGTAGGTCATTGTCCTGGGATTACTAAATCGATGATGATTGAAGGTCCAATGAACATAGACTACGAAAAAATGGCAATTTCAGCAAATAAGATGATAAACAGTTTTGATAACGCTAAACAAGTACACATTACAGCACCGGGAGGAACCGATATTATTTTATATATCGAAGATCGAGGATTTTCAACGGATGTTAAACTTATTGACGCATCCCATATAGCTAATATACCATGTGGTGAAATATGGTGCGGTCCAGTAGAAACTGAGGGTGATGGGTTAATAGTATGTGATGGGTCCATTGGAGATATAGGTAAAGTAAGTAAACCATTGAAGATTTTTTTAGAGAAAGGTAAAATTATCAATCTAGAAAGTGACGATCAAAAACTAGTAGATGAAGTTGAGAAATTAATCAACATAGATGAAGAAGCAAGAATCGTTGGAGAATTAGGAATAGGATTTAACCCTGGTGCCAAATTGAGCGGAAATATGCTCGAGGATGAAAAAGCCCTTCAAACGGCCCATGTAGCTTTTGGGAATAATGAAGATATGGTTGGGGGGCAGAACAAATCAAAAACCCATAGAGATTTCTTATTCTATAAACCAACAATGAAAGTTACTTACAAGGATGGTTCATCAAAGATCTTACTAAAAGATGGTGATATCCTTTAATTTCGCTTTTTTTTGATAGCAGGATTTTAAGAGAAATTCAAAATAAAAAATATTAACACCCCAACATTTAGCTTAATATGTTTAAACAAGCAATTAAAAGTGTTAAGACAAACCAAGATCTATTAATTGATGCGAGTGATCAGATTTGGGAATTCGCTGAATTAGGATTTGAAGAATTCAAATCGTCAAAATTATTGATAAAAACTCTAAATGATGCTGGTTTTTCGGTAAAATCGAATGTTGCAGATATGCCTACAGCTTTTTACGCTGACTATGGAAAAGGAAAGCCTGTTATAGGGATATTAGGTGAATATGACGCTCTCCCAGGTCTTAGCCAGAAAATCAAGCCTTTTAGAGAGGTGTTAAATGAAGGGGCACCGGGTCATGGTTGCGGTCACAACCTCTTAGGCGTGGCTTCTTTAGGAACGGTATTAGCAGTTAAAGAAGCTATTGATATGGGTAATGTTAATGGAACAATTCGGTTTTACGGTTGCCCTGCTGAGGAAATGTTTAACACAAAGGGATATATGATACGCGAAGGATTGTTCGACGATGTAGATATAGGATTGACTTGGCATCCAGGAAATTTCAACATGTTAAATTTGATGAGTTCTTTAGCTATGAATTCTGTAAAATTTAAATTCCATGGACTTACAGCCCATGCAGCTGGAGACCCTCAAAATGGGAGGAGTGCTTTAGACGCGGTTGAGTTGATGAATATTGGGGCAAATTTCATGAGGGAACATATGATATCTGACGCAAGACTACATTACGTTATAACTAATGGGGGAGACGTTCCAAATGTGGTTCCGGCCGAAGCAGAAGTTCATTATTTTGTGCGTGCTCCACAACGACACCAAGTGGAAGAACTATACGATAGACTAGTAAATGTAGCAAAAGGAGCATCCTTAATGACTGATACCACAATGGAAATCAGCTTTATAAGTGGTATGTATAATACAATGTATACAAATATAGTTTCTGATGTAATTTCTAATGCGATGCAAAAAGTTGGTGCTCCAAGATTTAATAAGGACGATATAGCCTTTGCAAAAGAACTTAAAAAATCGTTTCCAAAAAATTCTATTGAAGATTATTACAAGTTAATCCCTCCCGATAAGTTGGAGTTGGCAAAGGTGATTCTTAACCAGCCTCTCAATAAATTAATAATCCCTCCTATGGGAAAAGGCAAAGTGATGCCCGGAAGCACCGATGTTGCCGATGTTTCTTGGAAAATACCACTTGGAGAGTTTGGAACGGCTTGCGAAGTTATGGGTTCTCCAGGACATTCATGGCAAAATGTAGTAACATCGGGAATGAGTATTGGTCATAAAGGAATGTTAACCGCAGCAAAAATACTAGCAATTTCTGCTCTCGATTTCATGAAAAATCCTGAATTAGTAGAAAAAGCGAAGAAAGAACACGATGGCTCACATAAAGATAAACCATATAAATCTCCACTTCCCGAAGGGTTAAAACCACCCCACCACAGGTTGAAAAACTAAAGTTTTTGGGAATTCTAACTTTTTTTTTCCTTTGAACTAGCGAAATGTCCGAATAAAAATTGGACTCTCTAAGAGATTAATATCATATCCCACTTATTTTAGTAAGAATAATGAAAGTGGTGGAAAACATATGAGTAAAGTATTAAAATGGCAGTATTCGGACTTATTTGAACCAAGAAGAGAAAAGTTAGTGAACTTACTTCTTAGCGAGATTATTTTCTTAAAGAGTCATTTGAAGAAATTAACTGTAAATGAAGAGACTGATAGTATAGAAATCGCTTTAAATAAGCTAGATTACCTACTGAATACTTTAAAAAATAATGACACGGAATTATCCGATAAGGATTTTGATAAAGTTGTAATATTAATCTATCAAATATTTCAAGAAATCATTTGCAAGTTAGAATGCTTAATAAAAAGAAAATAGATTAAAAAAAAATAGAAGGAATATTTAACTACATTTTTATTAACGAACCAATTGCATCCATTAAAGTTTCTTTCCTTGGAGCACCTTTCATCAATTCTGATTTAACTCTTTCAGCAAGAATTTGTGGTGTAAAAGGTTTACCTCCATTATCAATTTCGTTGTAAGTATGCCAACCTTGAAAAATAAAAACTCTATCTGCTACTACGCGAAATACTTCACCATTAATTTTTTTAGCGCGATCCGAAGCTAAGAACGCAACCATAGGAGCAACATTCGCAGGATCAAACACATCAAACCCAGCACTATCCAATTTATTCATTATTTCAACCATGTTTGGAGTCGCATCAGTTGTGAGACGTGTTCTAGCAACTGGAACAATACAATTAACTGTGGCATATTTTTTTAGTTCCATTGAAGCAATTACGGTAAGAGCGGCAATTCCTGCTTTTGCAGCACCGTAATTAGTTTGGCCCATGTTACCTAATAATCCCGCATCAGAAGCGGTATTGATAATTCGACCAAAGTTTTTCAAATCCGGATCTGCTTTTCCAGACTCTCTAAAATAAGCGGCTACATGACGAGTCATGTTAAAGGTTCCCTTTAAATGGACAGCAATTACTCCATCAAATTCTTCTTCAGACATGTTAAAGAGCATACGATCTCTTAGGATACCAGCATTGTTCACAACGATATCTAACTTTCCAAACTCGGAAATTGCTTGATCTATCATTCCCTTTGCTTTGTTAAAATCGGTAACGGAGTCGTAGTTACCAACTGCTTTAACACCAATTTTTTTACATTCTTCAGCAACGATGTCAGCTATATTAGCTTCTGCTCCTTTTCCATCAAATCCGGCACCTAGATCGTTTATCACTAAATCGCATCCTTCTTTTGCCATTAATAACGCTTCTTCTCTTCCTAAACCTCGACCAGCGCCAGTTATAATGGCAACCTTACCATCTAACATTCCCATTTTTTATCACTTACAAAATTTTAAGTTTGAATTTTAGTATGATAAAATCAATTACAAAGTTAAAAAATCTTAAGAATTTGAGATAATTCAATTACATACTAATTATATTATAGTCCGCGAAAAGGAGAGGAATTAATTGGAAACGATAACCCATAACCTCGTTGCAGTAGTTATTCAAATCCTATGCTTTAATTTCTTGATATACCCTTGGAATCTTATATTTACAATTATTTTTGCATTTATATCACATATAATTGTTGATGATTTTGCTGTCATAACCTACCATACACCTGATCCTCAAAAAGAGGATAAATTTTGGCTCATTTGGCATTACTTCATATACGGAGTATCTTTATTCTCAATAGTAATTTTCTTTATTCCTTATTGGTTAAGCATGTTATTTGCCAATATCATGGATCTTTGGGATTGGTTCACTTTAAGACCTATTCAAAAGAAAATAAGAAAAAAAAATCCGGAATCTAAATGGGGTGATAAATATTACTTCCATCGTATCGTTGATTGGGTAAGAGATAAGCTATTTTTCTGGCTTCCCAGAAGAATATATAAACGATCTGGAGTATTTATTGAAATTTTTTTAATCTGTGTTTTATCCATAAGTTTAATATTTCTCGAAGCATCTATTTTTATTATATAAAAGCTTCTAAGCTCATATTAAAAATGGAGATGAAATTCTACGAAATTAAGCGAAGAAATGAAAAAAAATATTAAAGAGCGGTTAGAGTATAACGACGAAGAATTAAAAATATTTCTTGATAACCCCAAGAATATCGAAATACTTACCAAATCGTTACCATTGTTAAAAAAAACCATAGTCATTGAAGTAATCGAATCGAAAGGATGTAGTAGTCAACATAAAATAGGAGATAAGATTTATTTTGATGGTTCGGGGAACTTACTTACGAAGTTAAGCCCCAAAAGAATATGTATGTACGCTTTATCGGTTCTAGATACATTGATTAACTCTGCAATCGAATTGATGTATGCTGGAGTGGATCCAAACGAAATGCGTTTTAAAAGAGTTGGCTGTACTGATATTGGATTAGAATGCGGAGGTTGGGGAAGGATTATAATGGAACTAAAAGTAATTGATAGAAATAAAGTTAATTAGAAAAATCTTCTATTCCCTGGAAATCTTTGAAATAATAAAGATGACTTGGGCAAAAGCAATCACTCGAACCAAAATCTTTAATGTGATTATCTGATACTTCTGAAATTTCTTTAGAAATAATACATTCCAGCCGGAATATAGTGGGTATTAAATATATCATGGTTACTAAGGAGATTTTACTAGCTAATAAATAGTCAATGTGCCAAAAGAGTTTTTTGTTATTGTGTTCAGAAACATGTCTTCTAATTCTATTTTCTAAAGTATTAGGACCAATTTTTGCCATTGCAGAACCTATGTATAAGTAATGCCCTTTATCAAAACTAATTTCCCCCAATGCCCCTATTTGTATACAAGCATTTTCCGGTAGATATATAACTACGATATAACTTCCTTTCATTTATTTACAAGCTTTTTTATGATCGTGATAACATCCATCACAGAAACTTTCGTCACATTGCTTACAAATGTTTGCACAATTATCACATATTTGATTCCTACATTCATAACAATCATAGAGTCGATCGTTAGGATTTTCTCCACAATTTTCACATATTACTTCTTTTGTTGGCATAACCATAAATAAAATTTTAAACTAAAAAAAAACCTTTATTTCCTCTTAGATAATTCAAACTTACTGTCTATAAGTTAGTGTCTATTGAATATTCAAAAGTCTATTCAAAGTTCGCAAATGAAAACTAAATATGTAACAAAAACCCAATATTATTTAGCTAAAACCCGAAAAAAAATCGGGGGGAGGTGGCGAAATTTGACAGAAAGTAAAAAAATAATAATTTTTGAGTTGGAACAAACTTTATCTCAAGCTTTAAAGGAAAGTATTAAAGAGGAGTCTGAACCGGCACCCATTAAGACCCCTTTCAAAATACCGGAGTCGAGAGAGATAGATAAAAGAAGATTGATTAAAAAATGGAAACAATCAGCAGGATATTATAATTTAAATCCTGAAAAATTCCGGTTTAGTTTGAAAAACTTATAAAAATTATAAATTAGGAGGTGAAAATAATATGGAGCAAGTGCTTGTAAGAAAAGAGGAACCAGAATTAAAATTTGAAGTAGTAGTTTTAGAGGAAGTTCCTGTTAGACAAGAATTGCTTGAAGAAGCGAAACCACAGGAAGGACAGAAACCAGTGAAAAAAGCATTATTAAAATTACTGAAGAAAGGTAAGTATAATGCAAAATATCTGGAAGAGTTAGTTTCCCCGGATGCCACGAAGAGAAACGTTCACTACAGGAATTATGGAACCTTCTAAATCTAAATTTTTTTTATTCTATTTTTAAAAATATTAGTAATTATAGAATCCCTTTTTTGTTTTTCGACCAATCTGATTATCTTTTACCATTTCAACTAATAAAGAACTCGGCTGATAATATTGCCCTAATTTCTCAGATAGATATTCCCCTATGTGAAGATAAATATCGTTACCCACTAAATCAGATAGTTCTAATGGCCCCATTGGAAAGTTAAAAGCTAATTTAACCGCAGTATCTATGTCTTCTGTGCTCGCGATGCCTTCTTGCTTCATGTTTATCGCTTCGTTACATAAAACATAAATAAGTCTAGTTGTTATAAATCCAGGTGAATCGTTCACAGTGACAATAGTTTTATTAAGACTTTCAGAAAACTTTTTAGCTCGTTCTAGTATTTCTTTTGAAGTGTTTTTTCCTTTGATTAACTCAATTAATTTCATAACTGGAGCGGGGTTAAAGAAGTGAATACCGACAATTCTTTCTTGATTTTTTGAGTTCAATGCCATGTCTGTAACACTTAAAGAAGATGTATTAGTAGCTAGTATAACTTCTTTATGACATTTCTTATCTAAATCAGATAACAGTTGTTGCTTCAAAGCCATATCTTCGTATACAGCCTCGATTACAATGTGAGCATCCTTTATCGCTTTATCTCTGTTAGTAAACAGTTGTATTCTACTAAGAATATTCTGAGCATCTTCATTTGTGATTTTATCTTTTGCTACAAAGAATCTATTTAAGTTCTTATCCATAGTAACTTTCGCTTTTTCTAATATTTCTTCATTCACATCAACTAAATTTACATGATATCCGTGTGTTGCTGCTAATTGTGCTATTCCTGAGCCCATGACTCCGGCACCTATTACACATATATTTTTAATTTCCAAATCTCCCTCACTTCCTCCGGAATTTCATGAAATCTGGTTTACGCTTTTGTACAAACGCATTTTTTCCTTCCAGCGCCTCTTCAGTACCATAATAGAGAGATAAACCTCCCACACCTAATTGTGTGATACCATGAGTTCCATCTGTTTCTGCTAGGAACGCAAACTTCAACATCTTCAGTGCTGTTGGACTTTTTTCTAGTATTTCTCGACACCAAATCTCAACTTCTTCATCCAATTTTTCATATGGTACAACAGCATTTACCAAACCCATATCCAACGCTTGTTGAGCTGTATATCTGCGACAAAGAAACCAAATTTCTTTCGCTCGTTTCATTCCAACGGCACGCATTAAATCACTTGTCCCATATCCCGGATCAAAAGAACCAACGCGTGGGCCAGCTTGTCCAAGTTGAGCGTGCTCTGCTGCAATACTGAGATCAGATGCAACATGCCATACATGACCCCCCCCTATTGCATATCCATTTACTCGGGATATAACAGGTTTAGGTAGAGTGCGAATCAAACGAGTGACGTGCTGCCAGCCAACTTCTAAGGGTAGTAGATATTCCCCTTTGTAACCTCCCTTCTCACGAGTGGTTTGATCACCACCAGTACAAAAAGCTTTTTCTCCAACGCCAGTAAATACAACAACACCTATTTCATCATCCATACACCGATTAAATGCATCAATCAGTTCATGCACTGTTTGTTGGGTACAAGCATTGTAACGTTGAGGTCGATTGATGGTTATACGAGCAATACCATTTTTCTTTTCAAATTTTATATCTTCATAATCCAATCTATCTCATCTCTACATAATTTTATTTTCAATTTAATAATTAATCAATAAGAATGAACTTGAAATATATAACAGTTCCTAATGTGTTTCTACTCTAAATGATATTTATCAAAAAGCGGTCTATATCACTATTTTAAGATTTAATAAATTAATTAAAAAAAATTTTTAAAATAGGATAGAAATTTTAATTCATCATTCTAAAATTCTTCTTTATCTTTATAAACTTTTAATCGATGCTCGACAGTTTGAATAATTTGTAGTAACATTTCTTTATATGAATAGCCAGATATTTTGGACATTTTAGCTAAGTGTCCATCCCAACACCAACCCGGATTTGGATTAACTTCTAATAATTTAGGATTTCCCTCCTTATCAAGTCTCCAGTCAAATCTTACATAATCTTTGCATTCTAATCTTTCAAATAATTTTAAAGAACATGATTCGATTAACTGAGTGACTTTTTCCGGAAGGTGGGCAGGTATTGACTTAATATTCCAATAAGGGGAATCTGGAAGCCACTTAGCCTCATATCCACATATCTTTGGTAATCCTTGAGGTAAGCTAGAATAATCTTCTTCGATTATCGGTAGAATAATATAATCATCAGGAGGATTCCCAATAATACCTAATGTTAAATCTTTTCCAGTGAGGAATTGTTCAATTAAAATTGGTTTATCATATCCAAATTTTTCTCTAATTTCTGTTATTGCATTTAACAATTCTTCTCCATTATTAACCACACTCCTTTGAGTAATTCCAAAACTTGAATCCCCGAAATTAGGCTTTACAATAGCAGGGAAATATAATGTTAAGTCAATAGTTTTATCTCCCGGTTTAATAAATATTGCGTCTGATACAGGGATTTCTAACTCTGTAGCTATACCTCTTATTAACGATTTATCATAACAGAAAGCAAGGCATTGTGGACCAGACCCGGAATAAGGAATTTTAAGCATTTCCAAAAGAGCAGGGAGATGTAATTCTTTTCGAGGATCATTGTAATAACCTTCATCGCATAGATTGAAAATGTAATCAATTTTTCCCTTCATTTTAAGTAAATCTTGAATTATAGTGTCATGTTCATTTAAGTAAGTAAAATTATATCCTCTTATCTCTTTTAATGCTGCTTTTAATTTATCTATGGTATACAGATCATCCTCATCGAAGATTGTCGAGGGTTTAAGCAGATCAGGCTTATTTGGGTCTCCTAATAATACTACCACATTTTTTTCAAGAGGATTAATTTTTTTTTTAACAGATGTCCATTCTTTTTTTACTCTAGCGGTTACTTGAAGTCTTCTTTCCATCATTCCTAAATCCTGATCTCGTTGAGATTCAGGTTGAATAATACCATGAAATGTTATATCACTAAAACCTGCTTTCTCTAATATCCCTGTAATTTGATCCTCGGAATACAGTCTTTCAGCATAAAATTGATCCACGAGTACACCTTTATTAACGTGTGTAATAACTTCACGAGAAATTAGTCGTTGTTTATTTAAAGATAAAGATCTTTCACGACATACGAAAAATTCTTTATCAATCCATTCCCAGGAACGTTGTTGAAAATTATTTCTTAAATACTCACCCTCTGTAATATCAATGAGTATTTTCCCCCATGGTTTAAGAGTACGAAATGCCTCCTTTAACACTTTTAAATCATCATTTATTGCTTCAAAATAACCGAAACTATTCCCTAAGATCATAATAACGTCAAATGAATCTGGAGAATGTGGCAATTTTCGGGCATCTCCTTCGCGAAATTTGCATATAACACCATTTTTTTTCGCACTAGTTCTGGCTTTTTGTATTAAGAATCTTGATCGATCCAAACCTTCAATATTTTCAAATCCCCTTTTTGCTAATTCAATTGAATGGCGTCCTTGACCACAACAAAGATCTAAAATTTTATTTTCTGGTTTTAATTCCAAAATCTTTGAAAAAACATCAATCTCATATGAAGTAATCTTTTTATCTTCAACAACATCCCCATCTGTTTTCAAATAATAAGAATTGAAAATCCTTTTCCACCAGTCTTTCTTAACATATTCCTCTAGATTATTTAAGGGTCCAAGACAATGTGAATTAATGTTTCCCCCTTTTCCTATATCGGTACTGCTCCTCTTTTTATTCTCAGTATTCATTTTCTTTTTTTATTTATTGTTTTGTTTTTTATTATTAAAAGCTATTGAAAAACTACATAAACTTGAAATTATAATAATTAGCCATAGTTCTTCCAAAAAAACTCTATCATAAACCTTGTAGAAATTAGCTAAGTTTCTTCTGAATACAATATCGTATATTGTCATCATGCACTATATTTGTATGAATCTAATCTGAATTTTATATAGATTTGGTTTTTTTTTATTTGAATAATCCTTTAATATTGAAATCAAAGAAAATTAACTTTATTTATAAATCTTTCTATCCCTATCTATTAAAGGTAAGATAACATAAGAAGCCTTTTTATGATGTTTACTCCAATATATCCCTTTTTTGGATTCAAATCTTTTAATTATTCTTTAAAAGTTGATTACATAAATTAAATTATTATAGTATCATTTTCTTGAATTTTATATTTGAATTAATTTAATAAGAATGAGGATTATTCGGTTTATGGAGGCATATTTATATTGCCTATACTCGAATTTCTAAAATTACAATTACACTAAATATGTGCACCGAAGCATAAATAATTACTATTTTGTTAAAAAAACAATAAATACACATCGTGAAACTTCTGTTTCACGAAATTTAAACAAATTTAAAGTCTATTTCTAGTTTGACTTCATCAGTTCTTGATTGAGTTCCTCAATGAAATCTTCTACTTTCGTCATTTTGATCCTGATTAAACCCTTGAAAATCCGTTTATTTGCTACAGAACCTCCCCTCCGTTCAATTTCGGCTTGCATTATATCAAGAGTTTTTCCTGGTATCATTCTACATGTATTATAGACAACAAATTTTTTCCCGTCAAGATTTTGGGCGTGTTGTAAATATCCATTGAATACAGTTGCAGGACGTCCTCCATGTGTAGGAAATCCAAAAAATATGAGATTTTAAGGAGCAAGATCCATAATACTCTCATTATACTTAAAATTTGAGAGGTCTCCTTTCATAATGTCGTTTTGTTCCGGTATCATTTCTCTGGACTTCTTAGTATATTCAAAAAATTCGATGCTTACATCTGAAATATCAAGCCCTTCTGCAATTTTTTCGGAAACCTTTTTAGTTCTTCCTCCCAACGAGAAGTAAACTAACAAAACTTTCATTATCTTCACTACTTTCTCTTTTTAAATTAGTTTTCTCTAATTATTTTAAGTTTTTAAGTTTTGAGTTATCAAATACTCATTATTAAATAAGAGAAAATCAGAATAAGATAGTTTTTTATAGAAGGTAAGATCGTAATTATAAATAATAATTCAAAAACATTAAGATGTGATTATTATAGATTTTATAAACGAAATAGTTGAATTAAATGAGAATAATGTATATGAAATGACAAAAGAACGGCTTCAAAACAACGAAGATCCCCTTAAGATAATGGATGATGTCAAGGAGGCTATGAAGATTATAGGCGATAAATTTACCAATAAAGATTATTTTCTTCCTGAATTAATTATGTCGGGAGAAATTTTAACACAAATATTCCAAGCTCTAGGTCCAAAACTAAAGGAAGCACAGAAAGGTGGAGAAAAGAAAGGAAAAGTGTTATTAGGAACAGTTTTTGGCGATATTCATGACATAGGCAAAGATGTCGTTAAATTTATGCTAGACGCGAACGGATTCGAAGTAATGGATTTAGGAGTAGATGTTCCCGCAGACAAATTTATCCAGAGCTTGAAGGAATTTCACCCTAAAGTATTAGCTTTAAGTGGTTTCCTAACGCTAGCATATGATTCAATGAAAGAAATAATTGAAAAACTAAAAGCTGCAGGTTTAAGAGACGGAGTGAAAATTATGATTGGAGGAGGTACTGTTGACGAGAGAATCGTTGATTTTGTTGGAGCTGATGCTTACGGAGAAAGTGCTGTTGATGCCGTAAATTTAGCAACTAAATGGACGGAGGTTTAAATAAAGATGGATACAGAACAAATACTAAAAGAAAAAGTTCAAAGAGTGAGAGATGCTGTCGCTTTAAAAGAACCTGATCGCGTCCCGATTACACCTTTTTCAGATATATTCTTTCCAGCTCTACAAGCAGGTATGACTCATAAAGAGGCGATGTACAAAGGTAGAAAATATGCTAAAGCTGCGATAAAAGTGTATAGTCGATATGATTGGGATCTTTATCCAACCCTTCTTTTTCCAGGAATGGGAAAATTAAATGACGGACTTGGAGTCACTGCAATGAAGTGGCCTGGAGCAGCAAATCCAGAATTTTGTTTAGAAGATAATAAACCTTATCAATATATAGAAAAGCCATGGATGGAAGCATCAGAATATGAAGAACTTTTAAAAGATCCTACGGGTTATCTAATTAGAAATGTAGTACCAGCCCAAAATGATTCGTTAAAAATTTTGAAAAAATTCCCTCAATTATCTGATTTGGCCATGATGTTTAATGGAATAGGTTTTTTCTTCTTTTTCATAGATAAAGATGTGAAAAAACTGATAAAAAGATACAAGAAAACATTGAGAAGTATGATTGGCGGATTAATGGGAATGCAAAGCTACCCGAAAAAAATGAAAAAAATGGGAAATCCCGTAGCTGGGCAATTTGCCATAGCACAAGCGCCATTTGACATGGTTTCGGATACATTGAGAGGTATGAGGGGTGCAATGTTAGACATGATCAGAAACCCTGAGGAATTAAAGACAATATGCGATCGATTAGTTGAACCCTGCTTAACAGCTATGGAAAATTCTCCTTTGCAATTAGGAGACCCCGATGAAAACACAATTACGCTTTCTTTTATACCTTTACATAGAGGTGCCGATGGATTCATGTCTAATGCTCAGTTTGAGGAGTTCTATTGGCCATCCTTAACAAGACTCATGGATCTAATGATTAAGAAAGATATTATTCCAATGCCATTTTTTGAGGGAAGATATTCAGATCGGCTAGAATATTTAGCAGAGTTCGCAAGAACGCATAAAGCGAAAGCTGTCTACTGGTTCCACGATACAGATATCATCAAAGTCAAGGAAATGATGGGTGATGATGTGTGTATCAGAGGAAATGTTCCTGCATCTCTATTAGTAGGTGGTCCCCCAAGCGCTGTCGAAGAATATGTTAAAAAATGTATAGAAGGTTGCATGGAAGGCGGCGGATATCTCGTTGATGGCGGAGTTTCAGGAATCCCTAATGAAGCAAGACATGAGAATGTGAAAGCAATGACTGACGCCGTTCATAAATATGGTGTGTATCGAAAATAATTTTAAAATTTATTATTTTTATTTTATTACCCCTAAATTATTAAGTACTTCTAATCTATCGAATTTGTTGTGAAATGATAGATTTAACAAAATATAAGAAGATATTTCGCGATTTTGCCTCTGATGTAGATTTCATTAATGAGGTAATTAATAATTTAAATCTAGATAAAGATTCCAAGATTTTAGATGTCGGAATAGGTATGGGGGCGATGTCAATATTGCTCGCGTTAAATGGATTTCAGGTTTTAACTGGTGAACCTGAGATGGGTCCTGAGGGAGATGAAGGAAATCATCACGATCATCATCATGAACACAATAACGAAATTCACTACGAGAGCCATGAAGAACATCATGGGGAATCATGGGATGATTGGAGAACGTCTGCAAAGAATCTTGGAGTGGAAAACCAAATAAGGTATCAAAATTTCGATGTTCAGAAACTAACTTTTGCTAATGAATCTTTTGATGGTATTTTCTTATACGATACATTACAGCATGTTAAAAATAGAGAGAAAGCCCTTAACGAATGCGTAAGAGTTGTCAAGAATGATGGTATTATTGTTATTATTGAATGGACTAACAAACAGATCGAAGTGGATTTTAAAAAATATGGATTTAAAATTGATTACATATATCCGAGAGATTTTATTGATCGCGCTGATATTAGAATTGAAGAATTAAACAGTGAAATGGTAAATGTATACCTCCTCAGAAAAAAGTAATTATTCTACGATTACATTGGCTTCATTATAATACGCAATCTTATTGAAGTGCCACATTTTCTTTTACTTCTCGAACCATTTCTTGTCCATCTTTATTGATTTGGGAAATTATATCTCTTAGGATTTCCGTAACTTCAATTCCCTTTAGTTCACTAGAAATATAGAGCATTGAAAGGACTTCTTTTGCCAAAGTTGTAAGATTTTTCATATCATCAATTGGGATTCTAATTCCTAGCGCTTTAAGGTCCATATGAGTTTCTTTTTCTTGTTGTCTAATAGCAAGTAAAAAATCATTTTTTCTTCCTTTCCATAATTCAGACACAGTTCTAATTGACAAAATGTAAAGTTTTGTAGGGCTTTTTATCCCATGAATCTCTCGTGCAAATGTTAAAGGTTTAGAATTTTTTAGTGCCTCTAATCCAAAACTCCTGTTAATTTTGTTGGTTTTTTCTAGTTTTTCTCTCATCTTCGAGATTTCAAGCGTTAACTGTTCAATTTTTAACGACATTTTTTCAAATTTTTCGAGAAACAATTCCTTATCAATTATGTTCTCACTTTCACTCATTAGAGATGGCACCTATTAAATTAAGTGTGATATGTTTTGATTTATTGGTTAATAAAACTAATTATTAAAGGATTAATCTCGTTAGATTTAGTAGTTTCTTATCATTAAGAACTTAAAAATGGAAAAAAAAGAAAGAAAGAGGTATTATTGTTAGAAAAAATTTTCGGAATTATCATTCTCAAGAGATTCGGAACTGGAGTCCTCTTCTTCGTAGGATTCTAACTCCCCATTTTCTTCCTCAACTATGGAATCCGGTGCATGGAGAGGTTCTTTCACTTGTTCTACAAAATCTACTGGGCTTAATAGATCTTTAACTTCTTGGTCAACTTTATCTTTAAACTTTCTCTCGTTAAGATTATATTTCCTTATCTGGTGGAATCCCAATGCTACCAAAAGAATTAGAAAGAAAAACAGAACCCCAATATTTTTACTCAGATTAATAATTGCCTCATCTAAAAAATCTATGAAATCAATATAAGCGAAGGCGCTAAATAGTTGAAATGGATAATTATGAATAAACTCATACGCTACTTTTGAAAATACTAACCAAATTAAAATTGAGTCGACTCCAATTCGCTTAATTCCAATATTTTTACTTAAAAGTTCAGCTTGAGACCCCATTAAAGTGCTAATAGAATAGAGCAGTATAAATAGATCAAGAAATAACATTACAACTTGAGTTGTAGTTGAAGATTCCTCTCCACCTGTGCTTCTAATAGCGAAAAAGATCTTGATGAGTAAATAAAAAGTGTAAATTACCACTGATAAAGAAAACATCCCAAGCCAAGCGTTAAATATTCTTTTGAACATGAAGATGATTCCGACGGTAATAAAAATTAGAATTATAACCCCGATAAAAATTACCACATAGTTCAAAGTATCATAAACGCCTTGAGTAAAAGTAACACCTATTAAGTTCCCAATACTTTGTGAACCGAATACGTAAGCAGTTAATAGAACGATTGAAAGGATAGAGCCACCAAAGAATTGAATTACTCTGTAAAATGTACTATGAACGCGCTTTTTAAGGTTGTCGTCTAATCTTTTACTCGAAAGATAAGCACCATATAATATAAACCACGATGTAAAGAAAAAGTAAGAAAATATCGAGAATAAAAAGATTCCTACCATAATTGGAATCAAGAAAAACATTAGTGGGAGAGTCAAGAAGAAAGTCAAAAGTACTTTCCATGAAGCTATATCTTTAACATCTTTTTTAGCTATAAGCGAGTATAAAAACGTAAAGACTAAGAAGGTTAGAAAAGGGATGTACGTTACGACGCCGATTAAATCTAATATATCCATGTTGACAGCAAAAATTTGTACTGAAAACCCAAAAGGAAGTTGAATAATTGTAATATTCAGGAGAAGCCATACAATAAGGATTAAATATTTACGATTTTCTTTAAGACCTAATTTCTTTAAGTTTTCGATAGTGTCCATAAAAAAAAGATAGACTTCATATATTTAAAATTTTATAATATGTAAGATCGAGTGATTAATAAGAAACAACATTACAATAAATATTTAAAAGCATACTCGATATATTTATTAAAATTTACCTAATTTTGATGTGATTTATTTGTTATTACAAACAGAGTATTGGCCATACATAGTAGGTTTCTTTAATTGGGTTTCAGAATCAGCGGGAATCTTTGTTCTCTTAAGCGGAATTGTTGCTATGTCATGGTTTGGGTTCGAATTGGTACGTAGGGGTTCGTTCTTCAAAAGAAAATCCGAAAAAACCTCAGCTCTTTCCAAGCTTTTGAAAATAACCTTAAGAATTATATCTTATTCTGGTGTTGTTGTTGGAATCCTTGATGTTTGGGCAGGATCAATGGGTTTAATTTTAAATATCCCTCCAAGTTTTGCATATGGGGCGATTAATGCTAATGCAGATCACTTTACATGCATATTCTTGATTGTCGTTGGCATTGCGATGTTTTTTAAACCAATCAATGACTTACCACTCGCAAGTATAATAGGATTATTAGCAGGTACAGCAGCAGCAGCAATCTTAGCCGCATTGATTCCTCCAGGATGGGAAGTAATAATTGCTGAATGGATAAATCCAAAATTATTACTCATTATCGTATTAATTGTGGTTGCAGCAATAGTAGCTTTGACTGCCAAATTTTACATTGGAGTTCTCCAAGCAATTTCAAAATTCCTTTCATGGCCTCCTATTGCACTCGTCATAGGGGTCTTCGGATTGGTTCAAGGAATTTTGCTATGGGGTTTCGGGATAAGTATATTTATGAATATTCTCTAATTTTTTATTTTATTTTTTATTTTTGGATTTGTAAGCTTATAAGTAATCTGATAATTTCTTCTGTTGAGTGAACTCTTTAAGGGGTAGATTTAATCGCTTTTTGAGTAAATTGACAGATTCAGGAGCATTCCCCTGGAAGTGGTTGTTCACAATAATGAAAATTTCATAAATTTTAGAGACTTTTTCAAGCATTTGTAAATTTCTAATAAGATCTTCTATGCTTTCTTCTTGATTTCTTTGAATTCTGTTAAACACGCTTAGCTCTCGGTCACCAATAAGGCGAATATAATAAAAATTTTGGTTTGTTAAATAATAAGCTTCTATTCCTGGCATGTAAGTTGTTCCTAAAATAAAGCGTGATCCGTCAATAATCTCTGAAACTATTTCTTCTTTAAACCAAGAGTTATCCCGTAATTCTATTATATATTTATGCTCCGGAGGGAGTTCTTTAGATAAGAATTTTAACTGTTTAAAGTGTTTTTCCGTGAACTTAAACCATGGAGGAAATTGCAGTAAATATGCTACAACCTTTTCTCGTAAAGGAGATAATTGAATAAAAAATTGAGAAACTAAATGATCGAGATCGGAATCATTTAAATTATGAGTAATTTTTTGCCACACTTTAACTACAAACTTAAAATTCGCTGAAACTTGGTTATACCACTTACTTACTGTGGTTCGATTAGGGAGATTATAAAAAGTTGAATTAATCTCAATTATATCAAAAAAATTCGAGTAGAACTCTAAATGATTATAACTCTCAAGAGGTTTAGGATAAAATGTCCCCACCCAGTCTTTATAATCCCATCCAGCGCATCCAAGACTTAATTTAACCATCCAAGTCCACTAAGAAAATTTAACAATAATTTTATAATACTGTTGTTTTATTTTTTAACTGTATTCAATAAAATAAATACTCCTTATAAAAAGTTAATAGCTTAGTAAAGTTTAATAAAAGAAAAAGAGACTATTTATATAAGTTCATATCAATAACGAGAAAATGTCAAAAAAAACTTTAGAAATAAATTATCAATTTAAAATTAAATATTATTAAAAAAAGTTAAAAGGTGGGCGGAAATGAGCATAAATTGGGAACGCGCAGAATTAGCACCTGATAAAGCTCAAAAAATAGAAGGTAGAGTTTTATTAGATTTACGGGCTAAAATCAACGAGTTAGAGAGGGAATTACTAAAATTAAAAGAGGATTTTAAGAAGACTAGAGAAGAATTAAAAGAAACTCAGAATAAATTAACTGGGAGGGAAAAGAGCCTAGTTAAGATTAGCGAAAAATTTTCATCAGCTAAAAAAAATCTAGATAATGTGTCTGAAAACAAACTAAATACTGACATAGAATTAACTCGAATAAAGCCTAAACTTGAAGAACTTGAATCTAATTTAAAGGAAGCTAATAGTACTATTACAAAATTAGAGAGCGAATTAAAATTTACATCTGAGAAAAATAGTGAGATGGAACAGAGCATAAAGTTTAAGGATAAACAAATTGAAAACAATAAAGAAGATTTGGTAAATAGAAAAAAAGAAATAGACAAACTTAACGAAAATATTAAAATGAATCAAATGGAGACAGAGGAATTCATTAAAAAAATAAATTCCCTTGAAAGTAAGCTTAATGAAGCAGAGTCATCTCCCAAAATTTTGGAAAGCATAAGAGATTTGATGGTACATAAAGGATTTATTACTGATCGTGAGATCGAAAAAATTTTGAGCGAATTTGAGTGATCTCCATAACACAACAAACTTGGGTAAATAAAACTAACCCTATAATTAAATGTGAGCAAATAAATATCTTGAAAAAAATATATATTGTATATCGTAAGAATATTAATATAAAATAATGAAATAAAAAGAAAATAAATGAAGGTGTAAGAAAAATTTCGATAGACTGGGAAAAAGCGTCAGAAAGCCCTGAAAAGACCCAAAAAATTGAGGGACGATTTCTATTAGACCTTAGAGCAAAAATTGATGATGTTGAACAACAGTTAAAGCAGAGAGAGAAAAATGTCGATATTATTTCCAAGGAGCTAAGTCAAACTAAAGTAGAATTATCTCGAAATGAAACAGAACTTAACACCACAACACAAGAACTAACCTCTATCAAAAGTGAGTTGAATTCCACAAAAGAAGAAAATAGCACAATGCGTACAGAGTTAGATAGCTTAAAGAAAGAACATTCAAATATTAAAAACGAATACTCTATTGCTAAAGGAAAGTTAGAGGAATTAGAACCTCAAGTAGGTAGTCTCAAAGAAGATTACGAACAAAAAGAACGGGAACTTGAAGGAGTCAAAAAGGATCTACAACAAACTATTTCTGATAAATATGTTGAAATAGAAAGCTTAAAAGACGAACTAACGGAACAATTAAATAATAAAGAAGCAGAAATTACTCAGCTTAGGAACGAAATTGAAGCAAAGAATAAAGAGATAGAAGCAATTGGACTCAAAGTAAAATCTTTAGAGGATTATATTGAAGAAGCAAAAGGAGCACCTCAAGTTGTTGAAAGAATTAGAGAAACTATGTCAATTAAGGGATTTTTAAGCGATAAGGAATTGGAAGATATACTTGCAGGTAAGCAATATTAAATATTCTTTCTTGTTTTATTTTTTAATTTATTTAAGATTTGACATCCAAATAATGAGTCATATATATAAATTCTGTTAAATGATAAGCAAAATGGAGATTTAAATGTTATTTCAAATAATATCTTTAGAGGATTTTTATATTTTATTCTTTAAAATCATTGTGTCGTTTTTCTGTGGTTTCGTTATAGGGATAGAGCGTACTAGGGTGGAAGCCCAATACGGTGCTCGAGATCACATTTTTTTCTCAATGATTTCGACTTCATTAATAATACTGCATGATATCTTTTTCCCTGTATCTGAAGGATTTATCATTATTGTTTTGTTTTTAGGTGGAATGATCACTTTTTTGTTGATTGGGTCTATATATAGATTATTTCGGGAAGGAGATCCAGGGTATACATCTACTCTATCAATGATGCTGGCAATGATTGTTGGTATTTTGTGTTATTATAGTGAATATCTTGCTATTGCCATTTCTGTTATATTTTTAATTATTCTTTCTACAAAAAAACAGTTCCATAAAATCAGAAGATTGAAGGAAATTGAATGGACTGGAACCGTTGAATTTATTGCAATCGTAGTTTTACTTTATATTCTAATTCCAGATAACCTTGAAATTTTTGGTATTGTTGTTAAATCAATCATAATAATCTTTATCGTAATTTTGGCTGTAAAATATTTCAGTTATTTTTTATTAAAAAGTACAACTGAAAAAAATCTATATTATATCTCATTTTTAGGAGGTTTCGCTCACAGCGAGGCCACAACCGTTGAGTTAGCGGGAATTGGCGCATCTTCTTCATCAATTTGGCTTGTTATTCAAACTATGCTAATAAGAATGATTATTGTTCTAATGATCACACCTACTTTATTAGGTTATGCCTTGTATCCTATTCTAATTACATCAATTATAGGTTTAATTGGATCGTTTTTAATTTTAAGAAATAAAGAAACTCAATTAACTCTTGAAAAAATAAAAAATCCTTTATCAATTAAAAGCGCTTTAGTTTTTGCAGGAACATATTTGATTGGATTAGTTTTATCAATCGTGTTAAGCTTTTTTGAATTAAATTATCTTACTTATTATCTGATTGTATTTGGAATAGGATTACTTTCTGGAGGAGCGTCCTCTCTATTTGTAGCATCTGCATTTTATAAAAATCTAATTAACTTAGGAAACGCGTTATTGATGTTAACAATTGGATTATCTGCGGCAATTTTGAATAAGATTTTTTATTCTACAAGATCTTTGGATGAAAAGAAAAACAAAAAAATATATCTCATTCATCTAATCATTTACATTATCATTACCATAAGTATCCTGATTTCAATGACATTTGTTACGATAAATATATTTAATCTATCAATTTTTTAATTTCTTTTAATCTTAAATTATTGGTTAATCATGGTAAAGCTAATCTGGGAAAACAAGAAGGACCCCTTAAATAATTATTCTAAATTAAAAACCACATATCGAGATTACTATACCAGAATTGAAGTGATATCTCAGCGTAAAAAGGCTAGTAATAACCAAAATTGGAAAAACATGTTATTTTGGGGTGATAATTTAAATGTATCATATCACTTACTGAATAATTTCGAAGAAAAAATTGATTTGATTTACCTCGACCCCCCTTTCTTTTCGGGCTCCAATTACAATATTAGTGTTTTAGAAGGAGCCACTAAATATGATTCGATAGCTTATTTTGATTGCTGGAATAAGGACTTAGACTCGTATTTACAAATGCTATACGAAAGGATTACTAATTTTAAGAAGCTATTATCAAAAAACGGTGTAATTTTTATTCATCTTGACTGGCACGCAAGTCATTATATGAAATTAATCTTAGATGAAATTTTTGGAAAGAATCGATTCATAAATGAAATTATCTGGTACTATTACAATAAATATTCTGCTGGAAAAAAAAACCTTCCTCGGGCACATGATAATATTTTGGTGTATTCGAAATCGTCGAATTTTACTTTTAACGAACAAAGAATCCACCGTAAAAAACCTACAAAACAGCTTAAACGAGAAATGGTAAATGGAGTATTGAAAAATGCTAAGGATGAAAATGGTCATGTTATCTATAGAACTGTAACAGACAAAAAATTAGACGATGTTTGGAAAATACCTTGTTTGCAACCTGCTTCAAAAGAGTGGACCGGTTTTCCAACACAAAAGCACCACGATTTGCTAGAGCGGATAATTAAAATTGGCAGTAACGAAGGAGATATTGTGGCGGATTTTTTCTGTGGTTCTGGAACTACTATAATGGTTGCTGATAAATTAAATAGAAAGTGGATAGGTTGTGATATTTCAAAATACTCAATATACTTAACCCGGAAGAGGTTAATTAATATTAGAAAAAATGAACAAAATTCTACAAACCCAAAAGATTTAATTGAATCTTATGCTCACATTGACGAAGAAAAAAAGGAATTAATTAATTCAGGCTTTTTTGAAAAAGAATTGAAAATAAAAAGAAAGTAGTGATATTTATTTTGGGTAAATTAAATCCCATCCTAAATAGTTTGAAAGAGCTTCAGATATGATATCTGCAACACTGTTTAACGAGGCGGCTACATGGTGAGCGAATCCTTCTTTACATAGTACTTTCAAAACATCTTGTAAATTAGGAATTTCTATTACGCCATAGCCTCCAAATGTATCTAAAAGATCATCGGTGTAATTACCTTCTACTAATAAAGCTTTTATTTCTCCGTAAATATCGTCTGTCTCGATCCTTAATAACGTACAAGGTTCAGATTTAATTCTACCTTGAATAGCTCCAAAACTAAGATCACCTCCCTTGAGATCTGAAATAATAGGGTGTATTGTCATTTTAGTGTCTTTAAAAAACGATTTTGGAAGATTACTACAATGAAAGAGCACCATTTTGTTAGGATCATCTCCGTAATTATTATTCCAATCTAAAATCGCTGAGGGTGTATCAGTTGCAAGTTGTAAAATATACATCCCAATTAGTCCCGAAATATCAACTTCACAAGCAGCGGGCACTAATCCTTCGCTAAACATGCTCATTACGGCGCATGGTACAATTCCAAAATTATCTTGAATAGAAGGCCAACATTGAAAAGCAAATCCATCTAATTCATTTTCTGAGACCCACTTTTCTACAACAACGGCTAATTTTGCTAGTTTTAATAATCCATCTTCAGGAAATGTTGTAGTAGGGGTATAATTTTTAATGAACTCTATTTTTTCCTTTACTTTTGAATTGTTATCCTCTAGTCTGCTAATTTCTCCAAATATTTCAGACAAATCAATTGGTTCTATGGTTATACCATGGAATTCCAAAATTTTTTCGCTATATCTCACGGTTTCAAAAGCGTTGGGTCTGGTACCAATTTGTCCAAATCTTACATTCTTAAGTTTTTTTACAATTTTACATACGCTAGCAAACTGAAGCATATCTACTTTAAATTGCTTTGAGGTAATTGAGCAAGTATGTGTTCCCGTTAGAGTAAATGGAATTCCATGTTGGTACAACACGCTACATACGGATATTTTTCCGCAAAAAGCATCTCTTCGAAATTCTCTCCCCATTTTTTCGATCTCATCTGAAGACGCTTGAACGAGGATTGGAACATTCAATTCTGATAGCTTTATAGCGTTTGCTATAGCTTTCTCGTCACCAAAATTGCAAAGACATAAAATTATCCCCGAAATTTTATCAGAATTCTTTTTGAAAAGTTCTGCACACTTTTTAGCATCTGAGTAAGTCTCTACTGCCCCTAATGGCGTATCTTCTTTATTCAAAATAACATAATTATATCCTAATTCATTCATTACCTCTATTATATCACTTCTACCCGTTTTTACTAAATGATCTGGAAATACATCTCTATTTCCTAAAATAATCCCAAAAGTTGATTTCATCTCTTTACTCTGTATAAATGACATTTCTTAATTCCTTCTAAGATAATATTTAACTAAATAAGTAAATTTTCTCCTTGTTTTAACTTTTTTCAAAAAAAAATAAGAGATTTAATTCTTTATATTATTGGAAATATGTTTCCTAGTATTTCTGAGTTCTATATCTAAATCAATCTCACTCATTTCTTATATTTTCTAAAAGATTAAATAGAATTTTTAACTCATTCTTCCATTGTATTTAAGGTGAAAATTATTAAATGTATTAAAAGCTAAGGAGTATTTATTAAGATGGTTAATAATACACGATTTGTCGATTTGAGTTTGGAAATTAAGGAAGGCCTAGGTGATTTGCCACCAAAATTTAAATATCTTGAAGAAAATTTATCTGCAAAGATAAAACACGCAAGTCATAAAGAAAATGTGTCCATTATGGTTAAATCATTTCCAGGAATTTCCGGTGAAGATCTTCCGGATGGATTAGCCTGGGCTGATGATTTTTTATCTTTGGGAGTTCATATGGGCACACATATGGACGCTCCATGGCATTACCATCCGACAAGTGAAGGGAAAAAATCAAAAACTATTGATGAAATCCCTATCGAATACTGTTTCAGTGATGGGGTTGTGTTAGACATGACACATAAAGAGCCAGGGGATTTAATAAGCTCTGATGATATTCAAGAAGCTCTTCAAAAAATAGATTATACATTAAAATCCTTAGATATTGTTCTTATTCGGACTGGTGCTGATAAATATTGGGATACTCTAAAATATTGGACAGATTACACGGGAGTAGGGCGAGAAGGGACAATTTGGCTTGTCGATCAGGGGATAAAAGTAGTTGGAACTGACGCAGCGGGTTGGGATCGTCCTTTTCATATTCAAGCTAAAGAATTCCGTGAGACAGGAGATAAAAGTCTAATTTGGGAAGGTCATTACGCGGGTATTGAGAGAGAATATTATCAGATGGAAAAATTGACTAATTTAGATAAACTTCCGTCCTATGGATTCAAGATAAGTTGTTTTCCTATTAAAATTTTAGGAGCAAGTGCTGCGTGGGTAAGACCTGTTGCCATAATAGAGAATAATTAATTTTATTTTTTTCTACTTTATTCTAGTAACTCCGATAATCTACACGGGGAAGCTTTTCTATCGGATATGGTAGTTTAGCGTCCTCAGGGATAGGATCTATATAGGTATGACGGAATTGAGGATTCTGCATTCGACAAAAATCACTTCTATGAGTATAAGCGGGATGATTTATCATTGATTTCCATATTCTCTTTAAAGATTGCTCATGAATATTACCAAAAGAGATTGGAGTAAAATCACAGGGAGCTATATCACCATAAGCTGAGGCATAACATTGGATATTCGCAGCTAGGCAACCGATTCCTGACAAAACTCCTTCTACAGAGTTCTGCCATGCTTGAGAGGAAAGAGGAGGAATAATTTTATTCTTAAAAATTTTAGCAGAATAAGCATGAATCTCTTCGTGCAAACTTTGCGTTAATAGCTCACTGGTGTCTTTTAACATATTTCCTGTAGGTACTCCATCAAAGAGAATTATATTATGAACTCCTAATTCTTTCCCTAGTTCGTGTATTTTTTTATACATCCCTTTTTCGGTTGCTGAACGAGTCGCATAGGAAGATAATCCTACTAATACCCCCTTTGATTTTAATCTTTTAATCCCTTTAATTGCTTGTTCAAAAATTCCTGGCATTCCTCTAAGTCTATTATGTTCCTCTGGAATGGGACTATCAATGCTAACAAAAATAGAGTAAAGTCCTGCATCAACTAATTTATCCACATTTTCATCTGTAAGCAATAATCCATTGGTGAACATAATAGGCATTGTTTTTTTCTTATTAACGTAAGAGATCAACTCGAAAAGGTCCTTCCGGATCAAGGGCTCTCCTCCAGTGAAAGCAATTATAGACATCCCTAGTTTTTGGGCTTGATCAATAAGATCTTTAGCTTCCTCGGTGCTGAGGTATGGTACCCCCTCTCTGTAATGTTTTCCAGCACTGCAATGGACACAATTGCACATACAATCATAGGTCACAGCAAAAGTTATTGCAAGAGGAAAAGGTTTTCCGAGTATATGGGATTTAATCAATCCTTTAAGGGCACGCAACTGAGCTCGACTTCCAACTGGAGGCGCAAAAGTATTTGTTACCATCATCCCTTTATATCTTGCGAGATTGTTATAATTCCTATAGAGTTTTGATTGTAAATAGAGCATTGTGAATAACCTTAATTTGTTAATAAGAGGATTTAAAATACCCGTGCCTATAATCCTCCCATCTTCTAACTTCTTGAAGCTTATTAATTTAGTATTAGCAATTTTCAAATAAACTTGTTCTGTACCCATTGAAATCTACTATTCCAATCATTTTATTAAAATAAATTTTTAACCTAATAAATGATTAATAAAATATTTAGATCGTTTGCTTATTATAGTTTATCATACTTCTTCCATTTAGAAATCATTAAAAAAAAATAATTTTTAAGTAGAAGTTAAATCTTTTCGTTAAAGGAGCTTAGGGATTATCTTTGATAAATCTTATAATAAGTTTAGCTAGTTCCGGTCCTCGATCCTCTTGGACGAAATGTCCCGCATCTCTAATCGTAGTGTGATTTTGACTTTGTGCACCCGGTACGGTTTCTTGCCAAAATTTTTCGCCTCCTTTCGTGATAGGATCCCCGTCAGAAAATGCTGTTAGAAAAGGTTTTTTCCATTTTCCAAACTGCTCTATCGCCTTTTTATTAGTTAGGTGTTCAGGATCATCTTTACTAATAGGAACTAAAGAAGGCATAATCCGAGCTCCAGCTTTAAAAGAGTCGTCCGGAAATGGCGCATCATAAGCTTTAATGACATCTCTCGATAAGTTCTTGATTGTACCCCCCTGTACTATCCTTCCAACATCGAATTTATCTGCGGTTCTTGAGAATTCTCTCCAATTTAAAAATGCATCACTCATTCTTTGCTCACCTGTTGGGAGTCCTCCGTTTGACAAGACAATTCTGCTGAATCGGTCTTGATTTTCTATAGCAACACGTAAACCTATCAAGGACCCCCAATCTTGACAAAATAGAGTTATTTTTTGAAGATTTAGTAATCTTACCCATTGTATTATCCACTCAACATGTTTACGATAAGTATGATCGCTTTGTTCCGTTGGTTTATCAGATCGCCCAAATCCTACTAAATCGGGCGCCAAGGTTCTGTATCCTGCGTTTATAAGAATAGGAATCATATATCTATATAAAAAGCACCAAGAAGGTTCTCCATGCATGAGTAACACACATTCTGAGCTCCTTGGCCCTTCGTCTAAATAATGAATTCTAATCCTCTTAACATCTAAATAGTGGGGTTCAAATGGAAAATCAGGAAGGTTTTCAAACCTAATTTCCGGAGTTTTTAATAATTTCATTTGTTAGATACCTCTTTGATTCAAAAATTATGTGATTTATAATTGGTTATTTTTCCGAATTTAAAAAATTTAATTGTTATGGACTAATTCTAAAACTTATAACAAGAGTGATCTATGAAATAGTAAATGACTTTATTATCTTTATTCTCGAGAATAATTGGAAAGCTTAAGGAGTTTTGGGACGTAAAAGTGTTCCGCTTTGCAATTTTAGCTCAAATAATCTATTTTACTTTGTCTATTATTTTATTTTTCCTATTTTTTTATCAATTAAATGATTTCGCCATATTTTATCAATCAGGGAGGATTTTTCTCACAGACATCGAGAATCTGTATAACCAAACGAATTACATATGGGATTTTAGGTATTTTCCTTTCTCTGCGTTATTTTTTGTTCCGTTTTCTTTCTTAAATTTTGGCTTAGCTTTTATTCTCTTTAATTGCCTTAATTTTATTCTTAACATCTTAATCTGCTTGATTATGTATAAAATTATAAAAATTATTCGGAGACAAGATCACGAAAAAGACGATAAAAGATTGATTTTATATCTTAGTTTTTACTTGATGGGAGTACCACACATTCTAAATTATATTTACGGTCAAATAAATCTATTCGTCACGATTTTCATTTTAATATCGTTATTAATTTTCATTATGTATAAAAAGAACTCGTGGCAGTTTATTGGAAGCGTTATTTTAGGGATTAGTATTATAATTAAACCAACATCCCTCTTATTAATCCCATTTCTGTTAATAATACATTTTGATTTGGAGAAAAGAAAGTTAAAATTTGATTTTTTTACAAGCATTATAAGATTAATTGGAGTATTATTACCCGTTTTGGCAAATTTTGTGTTATTTGTTGCCTTCCCTAAACTATGGGGGGGTTTTCTCTCAACAAATTTTACTGGAAGCAATCCTATCGCTTTAAATTATTCTTTCAGTTTAACAAAACTAATTACGAATTTTTGTTTTTTGTTTAACATTCCATTTAGTCAATTGACTGTATTAATCGCCTCCGCTGGTATCATTGGAGGATTAGGATTTTTTATCTTTATTTTAAGGAGGAGAACCAAAAATTCTATCTTATATGGCTATTCTATAGGAATGTTAATAATGCTACTCACTTATTACGATTCTTGGAATCATCACCTCTTAAATCTTATTCCTTTAATGATGATTATTATTTTCAATCTTCCAAGGCATTCCAACTTATTACATTATATTAAACCTAGTTTATTCTTTTTCAATTTCTTTGATCTTATATTTGTTGGGATCTGGCTTTTTACATATCCAATATTTCCATTTAATTTTGTAGGAACTTTTTTTCTATTTTTAACTTTTTATGGTATTTCTAAATACCTGATTGTTAAAAAAATGGAACATGTTAAAGAGGGAGATTCATGAATACTAGAGATAAAAATCTTTACGCTATCATCTTTATTATCTCAACTTCATTAATTAGTTCTACTTCAGATGTAATTGCGTCTAAGATTTATTATTATGAATTTGGTTTTGAAATAAATGATGAATTAATTTGGAATTGCCATGTATGTGATAATAATAAAATGAATGATTTATTTGGAGAAAACTGGAGTAGAGTAGGTTTATTTGAAAACTTGAGTCAAGGGAAAAGAATGAAATGGCAAATTAATGGAAATGGTTGGCGACAAAATTCATCTATAAATTCAACAATATTATATGCAAATGTTGACATTTGGATGTGGAGTAATGAAGAAAATTGGGGTCCTTACGATTATAATGTAGAATTCACCCATTTAGATGACACAAGTCAATACCCTACTGAGTATACTTTGTTGAATGTTATTCCGTTTGTACCATTCTGGTTCCCGGTTCCAATTAGTGAATACATAGGCTCTCTAAAATTAAGCAGTATGTATGATATCGATAATCGCGTTTTACCAACTCTTAATGTAGAAATTGATAAGGACTTTCTACAGCCAGATTATCCTTCAGAAAGAATATTAATAATTGCATTCTACAACATCGATGGGATTTTAAGCACCTTTAAATTATATACAAGCGGAAATGTAGTCGTAATCGATATTGAGTTGGAATCTTTACCCATTTATGTATTACCCGCAACCCTAGGTTTAATAGGAGCATTTTTTATCGCAATAATTTTATATGTCAAAAAACAAAGAAATAATGAATCTATAAATAGATCAAAATGACTAAGCTCGAATTAAAAAGAATCATAAGTAGATTTAAACCGCGTTTAGCAGAACTTTGGAAACTTAAGATTTTTAGATATAGTGTCTTACTTCAAATTTTTTTCTTTATCTTTTCAACTCTTATCACTTTATTTGTATTTAGATCCCAGAGCGATTTTTATGTATATTACAGAGTAGGAGAGATTTTTGTAAACGATCCAAACAATCTTTATAACCCATTAAATTACATTGACATTTGGCCTTTTAGATATTTTCCATTATCAGCAATTATGTTCGTACCTTACTATTTGATGGGATTTGAGTTAGGATTTATCATATTTAACCTAATTAATTTGATTCTAAATATAATAATCTCGATGATCCTTTACAAAATCGTTATATTGGTTAGAGGAACTGATCATGAGAGGGAAGATAGAAGGGTAATCCTATATATTTGCCTTTACATAATCGGTTTACCCCAATTATTTAACTATATTCTTGGACAAATCAATTTGTATGTTACGTTACTCATTCTATTATCTTTGTTTATTTTTATTAAATACTCGGATAATAAAAGACAATTCATAGCAAGTGTGATCTTAGGGATAAGCATTATAATTAAACCTACGACTCTATTCATGATTCCCTTTATAATAATAATTGGTTATAATTTTGAAAAGAAGAAAATTACTTTCAAATTTACCAAAAGCGTTATAAGAATAGTAGGGGTTGCGCTCCCATTATCATTAAATCTAATTATGTTTTTAGTGTATCCTAATTTGTTAGATGGATTTTTAAACACTAATTTTACTGGTTCTGAGACTGTGCTTTTAAACCATTCATTTAGTATTACGAAAATAATTTCAAATATGTTCTTATACTTTGGAGTTCCTTCAGAAGAGATAAGCGTATTACCTATTTTCCTTGGAGTGCTTCTTATTACTGGAGTCTTGGGTTTTATTTTCTACATATTCAGAAGATCTCATGTAAACACTTTGATAATTGGATATCTTTTTGGAATCTTGATTATGTTTCTCGCTTATTTTGATACATGGGATCATCATATACTCCAAATAACGCCATTATTGATTTTAACTATGTTTACTTTACCGAGAAGTTCAGAAATAACCAGAAAATACATAAAACCTAGTTTTTTCTTTTTAAACTTCTTTAGTCTTGTTTTCACAGGTGTAATTTGGTTAACCTTGCCATATTTTCCTTTTAATTTTGCATCAACCCTCTTTTTAATTCTAATTTTTATAGGAGTTAGTAGGTACTGTTTAAAAAAGCAAAATAATGGAGTAAATTAACAAGAAATAAATTTATCATTCACAATTTAAATAAGTTCTAGCCTACTATAATTCTCAGTTTAGCAAGTAATGATTAAAGTTAAATAATTTCGATCCTACATTTTACATGAAATATAGAATATTAAAAATAATAAACGAAACCAAAAGACACTTTGAAATAAAAATGGTTCAAGAATATTTCTTCATTTTAATGCCAGCATTTTTATTAGGAATCCTCCACACAGCCATCCCTTGCGAAGACAAAGCCATCTTCTTCTTTTGGTCGTTTGGCATCGCTAAAACTCCTAAGAAGAGCATATATATACTGGCATTATATGGATTGGGTTTAATTAGTGCTAATATGATCATTGCATCTATATCAGTATTTATTACACAAGTGCCTCGATTTGTCTTTCCCGCTTATGATCCTGACCCATACATTGTAAACTTTTTTGGGGCTTTCACTTCTATGTTTGCGGGGATATTTCTTCTTTTTTTCATCACAAGAAGGGATTATATGCCTCATTCCAAATATTTTAAGGATATTGCAAGTTTAGATTGGGAACTAAAGAAAACTCCTTATTTTTTTGGAATTTTAGCGGGATTCGCACCTTGTATATTTGAATTAATTATATATTCGCAATCAATTTCGTTTTCTCTTGGGTATGGATTTATAGAAGGCTTATTAGTGGTATTTTATTTTTCTTTAGGCACCTTCGTGGGATTATTTCCACTTGCTCTTGCTAAACAAGGTAGTTCTCTTATCGTGAAGACAAAAAAAGACAGAAAAAAAACTATTTTCTATATTATGATATTGATCATCATCATCTTCAATACAGTGGTTATGTTGCTCTCCTTTTTGCGGATTTCTGTGTTTCCAGTAGAAGGTTTATAGTTACTATGAAAGCAATTAATAGTTTTTTGGATTTTAAACACAAAATTAAAAACCCATTAATAATTCAAAAGAATCATTATTGGTCTCATAAAATAATTTATATCAGTATTTTCATATATATTGTATACTAATTATTTCGTATTTGATAAATGGAGAAAAGCGAATAATGGTTGATTGCAAATTCTGCGAAAACAAAAACATCTCATTTACGTGTGAGAAATGCAATTCGAGTTTTTGCATCCACCATATGGCAACTACAGAAAGTTGGCTTTGTAAGAAGCATGAGTTACACTATTCAAAAGCAAGTGCTGCTGAAAAATTTTATAAGTGCACAGTTATCGAGAATAGCAAATGCCCAGAGTGTAAATCCCTTTTAAGACTAGAGAGATTGTCCTCTGGCCAATACTATTTAGAGTGCATTGATGAAACATGTAGTTGGAACTCTTACTCAAAATCTCCGGGATTGTTTTTTCCTACTAAAGAGCAATTAGCTAGAGAAGCGACAAAATATAACTTGATTCAAGGTTATAGGCTCAATTTATGTCGTAGAACGTTGAAAAGGATAATTGGAAAGGATATTTGCCCAAATTGTTTTTTAGAATTTCTGAAAAGAGCCCCAATTACAAATTTCTCAACAATTATAGAATCATTTAAAATAAATGCTCAACAGATGGTAAAATTAATAAATCAATATATTGACGAAGATCGAATATACGGCATAGTTGATCAGAAAAACCAGATATTTTTCTATATCTCCTATGAAATCCGGGAGAAAATTCTTTCAAAGATTCAAAATGAAGGAATTATAAAAGTACCAGATCTGGCGGTAATGCTTGATATGAGTTCTGAAGCTGCGATCAAAGTTATCTACAAATTACTTAGTCAATTCCAAATTAAAGGCTCGTTTTCACAAACAAAACAGTTTTATTATTCTCAAAAATATATAATGGATCGTTTAGTGGAAGAAATCAATAAAAAGGGAAGAATTTCACTAGTTAAACTTTCCGAAGTTTTTGATATCCCCACAGAGTTAGCAAAATCTTTTTGCGTTAATTTAATGAGATTAAATACCATTAACGGATTTTTTGCAGATCGTGGAAACGAAATTATCACTTCAGACAAAATTTACAAAGAAATAAAGCAATATTCTAAAGAAGTAGGATTATTTGAATTATCTAACCTAGCCAAAAAACTCAAAATCGCAGTAGAATTAGCGAGAAAAAGCCTTCACGAACTTATTAAATCTGGAAAAGTAAAAGGACTCTTTACTCAGCGTAGGGAATTTATGACCCGCAAATATCTGGAAACAAAAATAAAAGAGATTGCTAGGGCTTATAGAACAATGCCTTTAAGAGAGTTATCAAATCGATTGGGTGTGACCGAGTCAAGCATAGAGGAACATCTTGCCCAATTAATTGGAAATGGAGATATTGATGGGTATATCGATTTAGGAAAAAGAATGTTTACCGCATATAGCGTTCCTCGCACCACAACAGAATCACCTCGGGCAAAACAGAAAAAGGCTGAAACTGTTGAAGAAGGTAAAATTGAAGTTGTGAGGGACTATGATTTTGAAGGCGGGCAAGTACACATGAAAATTGCCGTTCGTAACTTAAGCACTATGGCAATAAATAATGTTAAAGTAATTCTAGACGCTCCTTCAAGCTATAAACTCAAACAACCGTTAATTAATATTCCCGTAATTGAGGCTAACAATAGTAGAGGTGTAGATTTTTACCTTGAGCCAAAACAATGCGGAATCTCCAATGTTGGAGGCGATGTTATCTACAAGGATGCCCAAGGCACTAAACACACGCTTCACATAAGGAAAAAAGAAATCCAAATTAAATGCCCCTTGGTTTGCACCTCGATGAGCACTATAGAGGACTGTCAAACTGCAATTCAAACGCTAGGAAATGATGCACGCGCATTTTTAATCGCTGATTTAGATCCTCGATTGGCGTTCAGAGCAGCAATTCGTACTTTGAAAAATTTTGATACTAGCGCTGTTACTTCCCATGAAGGTTCTGACGCCAAAGGAAACTACGAAGCGGAAGCTTGGTTTTGTGCAGAAGCAAAAGTAACAGGCGGGAGAATAATCACAAGAGTTTACGTCTCCGAGACGAGTCAGTCGTTAGAAGTAAGAGTTTGGTGTGGAAATCCAGGACAACTTACAGGATTCCTAGCAAAGGTCATTGAATTATTGTTCGAACAGATAAATATAATCCGGAAGATTAAATCGGAAGAAAGGGAAAGAACCATTGATGTAATGGCTATAACTCAGAATCTTGCTGAAGTCTCGGATTATTGTATGTTACGATGGAAAGCACAAAATATTCGTAATAAATTACATGATACTTTTGTAAGAGTAAGAAAAATTCTAGGAGATAACGAAGCTATCTTAGGAAGAATTGAATATTGGTTGACAGAGTTGAATAAGTATGGCAAAGACGATAAAATCAGTGATGAGCACGCTGATAAATTAGTTAACGATATTGAAAAGTTCAATAATGTCATTAGTCGAGCCATTAAATTATAGCTTTCTTTGCTGAAAATATTTATAAGTGTAGTGATGAATTTATATTAGTAATAAGTAAGAAGAGTTAAGTATTCAGATGAGTCCTATAATCAGTTTTTCTATTAATGAAAGTTTAAAGCAATTTATTAATAAATTAGTTTCCAGAAATCAATATGAAAATAAATCCAAGTTGATAAGAGATGCTCTCTTGCGGCTAATGTCGGATATTGAAATCTCTAGTCTGGAAACTTATGGAGATTTAGGCACAATAGCTAAAAGAATTGTTGGTAATTTGATAATCGTTGCTCCACACGATCCAACCGTACAGAGAAAATTGAATAAAATAGAGAATAGATATAAAGAGCAAGTTGTAAACAAGAATCAACACTTCCAAGGCGAAAACCTTATAATTTTTATGATATTTGAAGGGGAGATTCAGGAGTTTCAAAGTATCGTAGTGGAAATAAATGGAATTAAAGAATTAAAGAATTTTCGATACCTAATTATAAATTAAATATTTCTTTGTTCATTTTCTTAATATTTCTAATTTTTTATAAATCCATAAACATAAAATTAATTTTGACTCCTTATTTAATTCCTATTAGTATACTTATTAATTCGAGACTAAAAGTGATTAGAAAATTGAATCAAGTAGAATCTGAGAATTACAGAAAATTACAGGAGCATCTTGATACACTACCTATCGGTTATCCTGCTACAGAATCAGGGGTTGAACTAAGAATACTCAAATTCTTATTTTCTCCTGAAGAAGTAAAAATTGCACTGAACATGAGATATATTCCTGAACCCATCGAAAAAATTTACCGTCGTGTGAAGAAACTAGGAATATCACTTGAACAATTAGGTAAAATATTAGAAAGAATGTTTATAAAGGGAGCGATAAGAAAAGCTAGACGGAAAAAAGACGATGGTAGTGATGAGAATATTTATCAGCTTTTTCCCTTGGCAGTAGGAATGTTTGAATACCAAGTAAAAAGAATCACAAAAGAATTTTTTGAAGATTTTGAACAATATATGGAGGAAGCCTTCAGAGATGAATTTGCACGAACAAAAATAAATCAACTTCGAACGATTCCAGTTCAAAAAAGCATTTCTCCTGAACATAATATTGCCACATATGACGAATTGAAGAAAATATTTGAAGACGCTGAAAAGATTGCAGTTTCTCCATGCATTTGTCATAAAGCTTATCAACTCTTAGATAAAGCTTGTAATTCAATGTCAGAACGATGTTTTACAATTGATAACTCAGCAGTAAATGCTGTAAATAGAGGATACGGCCATCTCATTACAAAAAATGAAGCATTCTCGATTTTGGTACAAGCTCAAGAAGAAGGATTAGTGATTCAACCGGGAAATTCTAAAAAACCATCATATATATGCTGCTGCTGTTCTTGTTGTGATTTACTAACTAATCTTAAAAAACTTGATCGTCCATGGGAACTAATAACATCAAACTATTTGGCTGAAGTTGATGCTGATTTATGTATAGGATGCGAGACATGTATTGGAAGATGTTTAATGGATGCTATTCAAATAGACAATAATCATGCTATTGTAGATAAATTACTATGCATTGGTTGCGGTAATTGTGTCGTTAGTTGTCCTGAACAAGCAATTAATCTGCACCAGAAAGAAAAAGAAGTGATTCCTCCTGATACATCCCAGGAGTTATTCTTAAAAATTATGGATAAGAGAGCAGAATTAAGAAGAAAGGATAAAGGTATAGAATAAATATAATCGAGTGTTCATAATGGGAAAAAATAAATATGGTAAGGGGTATGTAAGTAAAGGAACTTCTTCGAAAAGTTCAAAAGCAGGAGGGACACCTATTCGAGCTGGAAAAATTAAAGCGAGTCATGTGTTAGTTGAGAAGTTTAGTAAAGCACAAGAATTATATGAAGATTTACAAGCAGGGGAAAATTTTGAAAATTTAGCACGCCAATTTTCCACATGTTCGAGTAAAAAAAAGGGAGGAAACCTCGGAGAATTTTCTAAAGGCGATATGGTCCCTGAATTCTGGAATGCTTGTACTAAATTAAAAATCGGTGAAATCTCTCAACCAGTTAAATCTAAGTTTGGATATCATGTTATTAAAAGGACGGGATAAATCTACTGTTTTAAATCATTAAAAACAGTTAAGATTATAATTAATAATAAATTTATATGATCAATTTTCAGACTAAATCTCTTTATTTCTTTCATTCTTAAGTTTTCTTTTATTATATCTTCCTATTTCTTTCATTATCGTTTGTGCTTTTATAAATAGTGCGTCTCTTTTGTAATAAACCGATTGGATAAAATCGTAAAACTTTTTTTTATCGTCTTGATTTATCTCGGTTTTTATAACTTTGCTATACGCCCTTTCAAGCATTGCCAAGATTTCTTCTAAATTCTTGCCCTCATCAATCAGATTATTATAAGCGTGAACTTTTTCATCTTGGATAGTTTGCTTTTCCATACTATATTAATATTACCAAATACTTTTAATATTAACCTCACGGATGATTTTTCATATTTTATCTGAAGCCCAGTAGTGTAGCGGTCAAGCATGTGGGGCCCTGAACCCCGCGACCACGGTTCGAATCCGTGCTGGGCTATTTTTACTCTTCTATTTTGCAATTTGAGGCTTATCCAGTTCTTTAATATTGCCAATCATCACCAGTATAGATCATCTCCTATAAATTGAGACTTTAAGAATTTCCTCAAATTTTCTATGTTATAACTCATTAAATATTAATGAATTTGCTTCATTCATCGAAATTCCGTGCCGGGCTATTTTCTAAAAATAATATTTTAGTTCAAAAAAAATTCTAAAAAAATTTTCGAATAAGGATAGATTTTTATTAGAGTATCAACTTATACTTTATTGGATTACACTAGCATTATTGCAAGGAGGATTCTAAAAAATTCTTGTTTTTGTTAATACTTTTCTAACTGAGAGTATTAAAACCCCGTGACTGAAAAAACAAAACCCCGTTATGTAAACTAAAAAAATTGATCCTCCCGGTGTAATCCTTTTTAATAAAATGTAAGTATTTTAGTAATTTAATTCACTAAGGGTATAAACCTTAGTTATACTCTCTGTTTTAAGAATTTAACATTGTGAAAACTTCATGAAAATATTTATCGCTCATTCCAGCAATATAATCACGAACTATTAATGCCAGATTATCCTGTTCTTTATTTGGTTTATAATAAGTAGAATATTTCTCATCATCTATGTATTCAATATGATCTCTAAAAATAGGAGCATTCAAGTTTTCTTTTTCTAAATTTTCTAAAGATCTCTGGAAGATTAGTTCAAACTCTTGAGTTAAATTCTCTAGGAAAGAAGTCTTTGAATCTTCGGTTTTGTACATATCACGGCGGCTGTATATACGGTCATAGTTAAATTTTTTTAATTCTTTAAAAGCATTAAATATCGGTTCGCTGTACCCTATTTCATCGTTATGTAAACTAGTATTCAACAAATCCATAATTAGGGTTTTCATGATTTTTCGATTAGTATCACCAAGTACTTCTCTGCAACTTTTTGGGATATCTGATCTTTTAATTAACTTCAATAGTATTGCGTCTTCAATATCTCTCCCAATATAAGCAATAGAATCTGCAAATCTCACAGCTATTGCTTCAAATGACATGGGGATTCTTTTAATATTATTTGCCTTAAAACTTTCTTTGTATTCTGCAAAGTGATCTTCCCAACTTTTTCCATTTATTGATACAGGTTTTAGGTCTTTTTCGTTAACTTCCCCATCGTGACAAAGGACCCCGTCTAACACTTGGAGGGTTAGGTTTAAACCTTTTGCCGGTTTATCAGGAAATCTTTTTTCAAGATAAGATAACCACCTTACGCCTTGAGCGTTGTGGTTAAAAACACCCATATTGTTTTTTAAACTTATTTCATTTAATATCGCTTCACCTAAATGTCCAAATGGGGAATGTCCTACATCGTGACTCAAAGCTATTGCTTCAATTAAGTCAGTGTTAAATTTTAAAATTCGACCTATTTGGCGGGCAATCCGGGATACTAAAACAACATGTAAAGAACGATGAGTAATGTTCGCATTGTTAATCCCAAAAAAAACTTGGGTTTTATCTATATAGCGCGCATATGCTTTACTATGGACGATGCGATCTACATCTCTAAAAAAAGCGGGTCGAATATCAATATTAGATTCTTCATCTTCTTCGTAATACCTTATTGCTTGAGAATCGGATATAGCTTTATCTCCTATATCAGAATCTCTTCTCATGTGTAATGTATATATTTTAAGATTTTTAGAATCCACGCACTATATCACTTGTATTTGAATAGAAAAATAATGAATACATTATACATTTCCAAACTTAATTAAAACCGCGTCGTGAGGACATTTCTCCTTGCATTCTAGACACAGATTACATTCCCCCTTCCCTGTGAAGAACTCAAAGGGTTCGTCCAGTATTCTTATTTGTTTTGGACACACTTCTTCACAAATACCACATTCAGACCTACCTACACATTTTACAGGGTTCCTAGCTAATTTTAAAAATGAGTATTCCGTAACTGCTGAGGAAACTGCGGCGAATGGACAAATATATCTACAATAAATACGTGGATACCAAAACGATAGAACAATAATTAAAGAATAAGAAATCAAGATGATCCAGCCTCCGAATTCTAAAGCGCCAAGTTGTACGGGTAAGAAAACATTTTGAAATAATTGGGGGAAATATACAAAAATAAATTCCGATAAAGAGAAAAATCCTATTGGTTGGTCAGCGAATATGCCTAATTGGTTTTTAAAATCGATGTAAAATGGGAAATTTGCATTTTTAGTAATACCTAAGGGAAAGATAATAATTATCGTAATAATTATAAAAATATATTTAATATTGAGAAGTCTTTTGTGAGTTGATATACTAAATTTTCTTTTTTTTGTGGGTACTGCAGCACATAAATCCTGAATTGAACCAATCGGACATATCCAACCACAAAATACTCGATTTGTAAATAATAGAACTAAAATTAATATAGCTAAAAGAAGAAATGGAAAGATACCTAGTCCCATGGAAAAGAAAATATACTCTAGAATTCCTGCTCCATTAGAAAGAGGATTTCTTGGCGAGTTTAAAATGGGTAAAACTTTAACAATTCCTTCTAAACTTATAAGATTAATAGGTAAAATTGTTTCAAGAATAATGTAATTTATTAGTAAAAACGCAAATATCTGAATTATCCTACGGCTAATTTTGATAGAATTTTTTCTTATCTTTAATCTTTTAAATCTCAAAGATATCACACGTTAAATTTTAAATTAATAAATAATTGCTGGTTAAAAAAATTGATCTTCTCAAACGGAAACCAATAAAGGTGAAATAAAAAAAATGTGAAGATATTATGGTTATGCTTTTTTGATTTTACTAAATGATTTTTTGTATTCTTCTGGATTTCCACCAGCCTTAAGATAGTCAATATATACCGTTAAACTTTTTAAAAATAAGTCTCCAGCCATCTCCATGATTTCTTTTTGGTCATCTAACTCAAATTCAGTCCAGAGAGTAACTAAGGTTGTATCACCTTTAGGTTCGAATATGTACCCTATTTTTTGCATAGGACTTCCTTCTTGAATGGATGTCATCTTTTCATTGGGAATATTCTCAATTTCTATATTTGTTATATCACCGACATTCGTTTTTAAGAAATATTTTTTAGATTCAAGTTGAGTGCATTCAGTCACTATAATATTCCATCTGGGTAAAGCTAGATAATTGTTCAAAACCTCATAAATTGTTTCCACTGGTGACGGTATCTCTTTTTTTAGTTCAATTATTGGCATAAAATCATCTCTATTGAAATAAAATTATCTTTAATCTATACTTAAAATTTATCCTAAATTTTAAAAAAGAGGTGTATCAACGAAATTAATGAAAAGTTCTTAGAATGAATACAGGAGATAATAGAATAAAAAAATTCTATTTTAAGAGTATAGTCTCTCTGTTTTTAGGACTCTTGGTTGCTTTTCTTAATTTTTTATGAATCATTGTTGATAAACTAACGCATTTACTTTCTTCTCCATGGTTTGTTATAATCAACTTTGGTTTGGGTTGAATTCTGCGTAAGAATTGAGATATTTGACTTCTTGAGGAGTGACCGCTAAATCCTTCTAGCGTAAACACATTTAAGTTTAATCTTACGAGTTGAGTTCTCCCTTTAGGGTTCGTGTATTGAATTTCACGGAATCCACGTTGTATTCTTGAACCCAAAGTGCCGTTCACTTGATAAGACACGAAAATTAGAGAGTTGTTTTTGTCTTCTGCTAAAGCTTTTAAGTACTGCACTGATGGGCCACCAATTAACATACCGCTCGTCGCCAAAATTATACAAGGTCCACCCATAATAACATCGTTTCTTTCATCGTGACCTGAGACTGTAGTAAAGAATTCACTCAAAAAAGGATTTTTTCCTTGGTGTAATATCTTTTCTCTTAAATCAGAGCTAAGAAAATCAGGATTTGCGGTGTGGATCGCAGTCGCTTCTGAGATCAAACCATCTAGAAAAATAGGAACTTGATCAATGATACCCTTAGAAATGAGTTCCTCCAAGACAATTATGAGCTCCTGTGCCCTACCTACTGCTAACACAGGGATAAGAACTTTACCGCCACGCCTAATCGTTGAGGTTAAAATTTGTCTAAGTTCTCTCTCGGAATCTTGCCTACTGGGAATTCTATCTTGCGGTCCGCCATAAGTAGATTCTACAAGCAGAGCTTCAACCCTAGGGAATTTCACAGCAGCTTTTTCGAGCAATCGAGTCTTTTGGTACTTCATATCGCCCGTGTAAATAAAGTTAAATCCACCTTTCCCAAAATGTAGATGAACAAGTGAAGAGCCTAGTATGTGTCCGGAATTGTGAAGAGTCAATTTAATATCTGGAGCGATATCCGTAACTTTCCCCCACGAAAGAGGTATCGTATGAAGTACCGTATTTTTTACATCCATTTTTGAATAGGGCATTGGAACACCCTCTTTTTCACATATCTGGACAAAATCCAACTGTAACATGGTTGAAAGATTGCGAGTGGGAAGGGTGCAATATACTGGCCCTCTATATCCATACTTAAATAAATACGGAACCATACCACAATGATCCAAGTGAGCGTGAGATATAATAACGGCGTCCAAATCTCTTATTGAGAATTCTGGAACATCAAAGTATGGAAACTGATCATTCTTGTTTCCAATATTCAAACCACAATCTAACAGAACATTACTGTCTTTTGTTTGCATTAAAATACATGACCTGCCAACCTCCCTAAAACCTCCTAATGAAGTTAAACGAATGTCTAAATCGTTAAAAAGAGCAGGTCTGTGAATTCTCTTTCCAATATTAAGAAGAATATCTTTTTGATTCTGTCGTTCTTTGGTCAACATTTGTCTAATTAAACTAATAGTTCTTGAAGCTAATGGAGGGGTTCTAATGGTCTTTGGCTGCCAAAAAGTATTCATCCTAATCTCTTTTAAATTCACTCCTTTCTTGCCAATTACTAATCCAGGCTTGCCCGATTCTATAATTACCTCGCCACGGGTATGATCGAACTCAATCTCTGAAATTTCCGCATCTTCACTAATTAAATTTCTAATATAATCTTCTGTCTCAGATGGATCTTTCCTTTTTTCTACATTCCACCGAAAAACTACCCTTTTCCTCATAGATTTTGCGAGTTCCTTTAACACTTCTGAACTTTCTATTGATTCTAGATTAGTATTTTCAGAATAAACTGCTATTTCTGGACCCTCAAACTCAATTTTTTTTACCTCTATCTCAGGTGGGAGATATTTGATAATTTCTTCTTTAATTCTTTGTAATTCTCCTTCAAAACTCATATATTCTCAATTTTCTGTATAATTCTAATTTAATTTCTTGAATAAAAGCAATTAACCCTTAGATTGTTATGTTATAATCTGATTGTCGGATTGAATTAATTGTAATAAAATAATTACAATCTCCTTTAAAATTATCTACATAGTTATTTTAGTTCTTTAAATTATGGTTTAAAACAAATAGAATAATTCTTAGATATTAATACTAATACCAGAGATTAAATTTAAGAATGAATTAATTCTAATTTCTATATAATATATAAATTAATCAAATAAAAACATTTTCATTATAGAATGTGTTAAATTGTATATCTAATATTTAATTTCATAAATTTATTTTTAAAAAAAGAGAGTTAGTAACAACCATGGCAAAATTAAAAATTGGCGCGATCGCTAGTGGTTCTGGTTCAAATTTAGAAGCTATCATAAAGTCATGTGAAGATGGCATTTTAAAAACTAAAGCAAGTGTGGAAGTACTTATTTGTAATAAAGCTGGCGCATTTTGCATGGAACGAGCAAAAAATCACAATATTCCGTATGAATTAATTGAATCTGATAAGTTTCTTCACCTCCCAAGAGAGGAATACGATGAAAGGATGATAAAAGTTTTGAAAAAATATAATTGTGATTTAATAGTCTTAGTAGGATATATGAGGTTAATAAGCAAGAACCTTATCAATGCATTTAATGGGAACATAATGAACATTCATCCTGCTCTACTACCCGCATTTAAAGGGTTGCATGCACATAGAGATGTATTAGAATACGGAGCAAAAGTTTCTGGATGCACAGTTCATTTCGTTGATGTTGAATCGGATCATGGACCAATTATTATTCAAAAATGTGTTCCGGTATATGATACAGACACAGAGGCTACTTTAGGATCACGAGTATTAGAATGGGAGCATAAAATCTTCCCAAAGGCAATTGAATTGTTTTGTGATAAAAAATTGAGCATTGCTGGTAGACTTGTTATAGTAGATGGCGATGTAAATTTATAATAGTAATTAGTTAATTATGCGGGAGATAGATATTTTCAATGAATTCTCTGACCCACCTGACGAGTTAAGCGTCTGCTTAACTTAATGAAGAAGATCTTGAGTAATGAGATTTTTCATTTCCCGCTCCTATTAATTTCAAATAATCCTTAAATTTTAATCAAATCAATCATGGTTAAATAATATAAAATTATCATTTTACAAGAGAAAAAAGTAAAGATGCCTCGTAGAAAGGAGATCTCAGAAATTCTGAATATGATGGAAAAAACTGAGAATATTAGAAACATTGGTTTTGTCGGACATATAGATCACGGTAAAACTACGCTATCAGATTCGCTTTTAAGTGAAGCAGGATTATTATCACCAGATTTAGCAGGTGAGGCGCGTGCTTTAGATTATTTAGAGGAAGAACAAAAGCGTGGGATTACAATGAAATCTACCAACATTTCGTTATATTACGAAAAATCACTTGAAACTCACGATCCTTTTCTAATAAACCTTGTTGATACACCCGGTCACTTAGATTTTAGTGGGAAAGTTACTCGAGCTTTAAGATTAATTGATGGTGTAATAGTTGTTGTTGACGCTGTAGAGGAGATAATTACTCAATCTGAGACTGTAATCAAACAAGCTCTTCAAGAAGGTGTAAAGCCTGTGCTTTATATTAACAAAGTAGATCGTCTTATCAGGGAATTAAAGTTAACAGACGATCAAATAAGAAAGAAATATACTCGTATCATTAAAGATTTTAATACGCTTGTTAAAAGGTATGCAGATAAACCGTTTAAAACAGAATGGCAAGTATCTCCTGCAGATGGAAACGTCGCATTCGGTTCAGCCCTCCACAAGTGGGGCTTTACACTAAATCTTTTAGAGAACAATGATTTAAAGTTTTCAGATATTAGAGCCCGATATAAAAAAGAGACTTACACTAAAGAAAGTTACTCTGATTTAGCGCTTTATTTTCCGGTTCATCACGCCATTTTAGAGATGGTTGTTGATCACCTTCCCAACCCTATAGAAGCACAGAAATATAGAATTGGTAAAATATGGGATGGGGATTTAAATTCAGAAATAGGAAAAGCAATGATCAATTGTGATCCTGAGGGACCTCTAATTATTTGCTTAAGTAAAGTACAAGCAGATAAACATAGTTTAGTCGGAACTGGAAGGATTTTTTCTGGGAAGTGTTCTATGAAAAAGGAAGTATTCTTATTAAGAGAAAATAATACTGACACGATTAGAAAAACGGCTATATTTATGGGGCAGAGGAGAGAACAAGTCGAATATGTACCGGTTGGAAACATTGTAGCAATCGAAGGATTGAAACGAATTCAAAGTGGTGAGACGATTATAGACACAGAATTTGCAGGCGAGATGATCCCCTTTGAAGATGTTAAATATATGTCTACACCCGTTGTCACAGTTTCAATCGAACCCGAATATTTACGAGAATTAGATAAAATGAAAGAATTGATTGAAGACTTATTGATCGAAGACCCAAATTTAAGATTCGAAATTAACGAAGAAAATGGCGAATTTTTGCTATCTGGTGTGGGACCATTACATTTAGAAATAACTGCAAACGAGATTGAGAAACGAGGTATTAACGTTTCAATATCGGCCCCTCGTGCAGTTTTTAAAGAATCTTGTAGACATAGTTCATCTATAGTATCTATTGAATCGCCGATCTATAAAAACTCTCTTAAAATTAAACTAGAGAGATTAAATGAAAAAACAGCCAAGTTTTTTCAAACTCATGATTATAAAGCAATTAAACCCAAAGCAAGATTAAAGGAATTATTGAAAGAATATACTAATTTAACAGAGACCGAAATTCAAGACTTTTGGATGTACTATGACAATGACAATATTGTGATTTACAATCTGAATGAAGATCTGAACCAAGGCTACAAGGAAATAATTACTGAAGTTATTGGAAAGATTCTTTCTAGTGGATTTTTATGTGGGGAAAAACTCACAGGAATAAAAATTAAAATTGAAGAGTTAAAAATTGTAAAGTTAGATGAAGAAAACTCCTTTAATGAATTATCCACAATGTTCTACGATGCCATCAAAATGGCTTTAAATCAAGCCGAACTAATCCTTCTTGAACCGATATATCATACCATTATTCAAATACCACCAGATTATATTAAAAATGCGCTTTCCCTTCTCTCGAAATATTCTGCTAAAATTAAAAATGTTGATCAAGAAAAAGATTACCAAGCAATTATCGATATCCTTATTCCCGTAAGAAATTCAATTAAGTTTGCGGAAGATATTCGCTCCAGTACATCGGGACGAGCGTTCTGGCAAAATACATTTCACGCCTTTCTTGAAGTTCCTACACATGAAGCTAACAAATTAATTAATGATCTTCGATTTATTAAAGGACTTTCTTGGTAAGCTTAAAAAGTTAAATGCGCCTGCCGGGAATTGAACCCGGGACACCAGGTTGGGAACCTGGTATAATACCACTTTACTACAAGCGCAAAAATTGAGAATTACTATTTATTAATGACGATTCGCAAATAAATTTTTATCTATTGATGTAGCTTTTTTAATAAAATAGTTCCGTATCAAATTAACGAACAAGCACTTTTTTTGAATATAGTTAAAATCTGCTTAAATTAGATTTACTATAAGGAGAATTAATTAGATTTTTCAACGATTTTTAATTATTACTTCTTTAGATAAAAATTTACTCGTAGAAATATAATTTATTATATTTTTAACTTAAAATAATGGGGTTTGTTGAGATTGATTTCAGATAAGAAAAATGAACAAAAAGCACTTGAGGTTCCTGACGATATTTACCAGAGTATTATTAACGATATTAGAGATACAATCGTGGAAATTGATTTAAAGGGCAAATTTACCTACGTAAGTCCTCAATGTTACCAAATGTTTGGATATGAGCCTCACGAAGTCCTTGGAAAAAGTGGATTTCAATTCATTCACCCTGATGATATATTATCTGTAATGAATTTAATGAAAACCGTGATAAAAGATAAAAAACATATATCATATGAATACAGGGCAAAACACAAAAATGGCGGGTATGTGTATGTTTCTGCTAAAGGTGGAACCATCAATCATGAGGGAAAAACAAATTTAATAGCAGTGATTCGAGATATTACAGAAAATAAAATTGCTGATCAAAAACTAAAAGATTCGGAGCATCAATATCGGACTATAATTGAATCCATGGGAGATCCAATACATGTAATTGATGAAGATTTGAAAGTTATTCTTACCAATAATACATTAAAAGATTGGGTAAATCATTTTAATATTAATCAGGATATAGTTGGGAAGGAAATTTCCGAAGCTTTTCCTTTTTTACCAGAAAAAGTAATTGAAGAATATCGTAGTGTTTTCGAAACAGGAAAAAGTGTGATAAATGAAGAATTCACAAAACTTAACGAAAATTCGATTTACACAGAAGTAAGGAAGATTCCAATTTTTAACGAAGAAAAAGTCGTTCAAGTAGTAACAATTGTAAAAGATATAACAGACAGAAAGATTTCAGAAATAAAATTGAAGAAATCGGAAAAGGAATTTCAAAATATTATTGAAAACACGAAGGAGGCGATTGTTATAATAGATTTTAATGGAAAATTATTATACAACTCACCACAATTATCAATGATGTTGAAAGGGAGAGAAATTGGAATGAGTAGTAGATTCTTTCAGTACATTCATAAAGAGGATACTAAAAAATTGATTTCTTATTTCAAAACTACGATTAAAGAGAAATTCTTAACTGAAAAATCAGTTGAATTTAGAATTCTGCCTAAGCATGGAGATTACATTTGGTTTTCAAGTTCATCTAAAAATTATTGTGATGACGAGGGAAATGTCATTGGATTTATTTCAACTTTAAAAGATATAACTGATAAGAAGCTAGCTGAACAAAAGTTGAAAGAATCGGAGCAAAATTACCGATTAATCACAGAAAATTCTAACGATTTGATAAGGGTCTTAAACGACAAATTTAAAGTCGAATATGTAAACGAAGTTTCTCTCAAAAATTTATTAGGTTATTCAAAGCAAGAATTTCTTGGTGAGAATTCAATACGCGTAAACCATCCCGATGACTATAAAAAAGTTCGACGTTTTATGCTCAAATTATTCAAGTATGGAGAAAATGTACACACTGTTAGGGTACAACATAAAAATGGTAGCTGGATTTGGTATGAGAACAAAGCAAAAATGTTTTCAGATGAACAAGGTAATCAAAAATACTTGATGATATCCCGCGATGTCACAGAAAGAATAAAAGCTGAAAAGGCTCTTAAAGAATCAGAGCAAAAATACCGACTAATCACTGAAAATTCCAACGATTTAATAAGAGTGCTTTCTGAAGATTTTAAAATAGAATTTTTGAACGAAAAAACTCATCAACAAGTACTAGGATACTCTCGTGATGATTTAATTGGAAGTTTTGATACAAAATTATTTCTTCCTGAAGATTATCCTAAATTAAGAAGATATATGCTGAATTTATTCAAGCATAAGGAGGAGATTCATGTATCAAGGATGCGACATAAGAAGGGTTATTATTTGTGGTTTGAAGTTAAAACCAAGATGTTCAAGGATGAGCAAGGTAAACTAAAATATTTATTTATTTCTCGAGATATTACAGAAAGAAGACAGACTGAATTAGCACTAATGGAAT